>JAAZDK010000271.1 GCA_012512855.1 Clostridiales bacterium | reverse complement strand
GATGCCTGTCACTGAATAACCGGCCTTATGGAAACGTTCTGCATAGAGTCCGGGACCACATCCTAAATCCAGTAACTTATTATATTTTTCAGGATTAGCTATAGAAGCTATCCAATTTACCGATTTATCAACAAATTCATGATTTCTGGTTGCTGCATCCCAGTCAGGACTTAAATGTGCCTCCAGCAAGCCCTTGGAAATATGATCATCATCCCAGAAGATACCTGTACCGGGGGCGTAGAGCTCAGGTTTTACGAGATAATTACTTAATTTACTTAACATATAATCCTCCGTGTAAAGTAATGATAAAATAACAAGCTGCTTTTATGAATAAATTAAGAGCATTCATAAAAAAGTCAGATGGACTTGCAGCAATTTTACTTCTAATATATTAAATACAAATATATAATTGCTATTTTGCCCGGTCAATGTCGAAAATAATTATAATAAAATTAGGAAGCAAATCCATTCCAATAATACCGGTTATGATTACCGGCAGGTTATCAGGAACAGATAGCTTCCCAAAGCTTATTTATATGTTATAGATAGAGGATACTAATTGTATGGGACATCATTTGTGTATAGAAGTATCAGATTTCATATAAATCTGTTACCCGACCAAAGCTTAATTAAATAATAAAAACAATATGATGTATGTAAAAAGACTTGCTGGTTTTGGACTGGTGCCTGGGCCGAGTCGACAGATATGGAATAATGATTGTACTTGCTCTTAAGTTCTTTAAATACCTTGCTTTATATCATTCTTCTTTTTTGGCTAATGCTGCTTTAATTTTACTGATAGAATCTCTGGTTGCTTGTTCTAGCTCAACCTTTTCCTTAGGCAGATTCTCCAAAAAATTCTGAAGGAAAGTCTTTGCTGTGTCGGAAGCATGATTACCCAGAGATTTAATTGCCTGCAGCTTGACATTATCATCCGGGTCATCCAACAGCATCAGCAGGTAGTTAATACTGTTATTATGTAGATCATAACCGAGTTCCTTGGCAAACTCTTCCTTTTCTTCCGGGCTGGCCTTTTGAAGCTCCTTATTAATCTTTGACCAGCGATGCTTTTTAACCATAGTAGCAATCTTTTTCTGTTTCTTAGGATCCAGCATGTCATACCTTCTTTCTTTAATTTATTGATTAGGCTGCAATATATATGAGATATGGCAACCTATTTATTTACATATACCTCAAAGAATTTTTGTTGACAATTCATATAATTGGTCATCGATTCTCGAAAAAGGTACATTAGGATGACACACTTTGGTGAAATTCAAGATTAATTAAGTTAATAGTAAATAAAACTTACTTTTAATTAAATATTAACATTTAATTCATTATTTGTCAAATAAATATTAAAAGTTTATTAATATTTCAGATTTCATAAATACTCATAAAGCTATATTCATTCTATTAAATGTCTTATAAACGAATGGATAGAATAATTAAGATTTTATTTAAAGTCCATTGCTACTATATTAGAAAACTGTGAATTTAGAACCGGTATAAGATGATTAGTATTAACTTTTAGATGATTTGCGTTTAACAGCAAATGATAATATAATTATTAAATAAAATATATGATGCATGAAACAATTATAAATAACAGAGGTCAAGTGATGGACAAAGCAAGGATTAAAAAGGCTGCAAGAAATGCATTAATCATTATTTCTGTCATTGCATTATCTATTTGGTTATGGCGGGGCAATACAGCCATTCAGCTTACATATGTCAGAATTATTGACGAAAAAATTCCCGATGAATTTGAAGGCTTCACCATCCTGCACATTTCAGATCTGCACAATGCTGAGTTCGGGAAAAAGCAAGAAAGGCTGCTCAAGGCGATTAAAGGCACATCTGCAGATATGATTGCAATAACTGGGGATTTGATTGATTCAAACCATACTGATATTGAAAAAGCTATGGACTTTATTGATGGTGCAGTTGAATTAGCTCCGGTTTACTATGTTAGTGGCAACCATGAAGCCTGGAGTGAGCATTATCTTGCACTGAAGAAGCAACTGCTGATTGCAGGCGTGAAAATACTGGAGGATGAAGGAATAGAAATAAAACGTAACGAAGCATCTATCACGCTGTTAGGGATTAATGATCCGGATTTTATGTCAGGGCTTGACATGTATGAAACACATGCCTTTGTTGGCAGCATATTAAAAAACTTAACTGTTGAGGGAAGTAAATACAGAATTTTGCTGTCACACAGACCGGAATTGCTGGATGTATACGCTGATAATAATATAAATCTGGTTCTATGCGGCCATGCTCACGGTGGACAGTTCAGGCTCCCCTTTATTGGTGGCCTCGTTGCTCCAAATCAGGGTTTTTTCCCGAAATATTATGAAGGTGTATACCAAAAGGAGCAGACAAAGATGATTGTAAGCCGGGGATTAGGCAACAGCATTATTCCCCTGCGCATAAATAACAGGCCTGAATTGGTAATTGTGAAACTTTCAGGACAGCCCAAGGGTTAAGTAAGAGCCGGTGACCGACCCAATTGTAGTATTATCGAAAATAGGGTATGTAAATACGTGTATCGTTGACTTACCGGGCCTGCTGATGTAAAATAATGCTATAATAATTTAGCCGATACTTTGAGAAGGAGTGTCAGGCTGGTACAGGCTCCTGAATTCCACTGTGTGAATTCTGCTATGTACTGGTCGCTGGAATGGAGGGATGTAATGAATTATCATGTAAAAAAGACAGGCAGTGATTTGAATCCGGGTACAGAGGACAAGCCCTTTTTGACTATCAGTAAGGCTGCCTATGTGGCAAAACCCGGTGATGTAATCACAGTTCATGAGGGAGTATACCGCGAATGGGTTAGTCCCAGATGTGGTGGAACCAGCTCACAGAGAATAATCTATCAGGCAGCCGAGGGTGAAAATGTAGTTATCAGCGGTGCTGAGGTTATTACTGACTGGGTGAAGGACGGAGACATTTGGAAAACAGTTATCGACAACAGCTTCTTTGGAAACTTCAACCCATATAATGAGGTATTGTTCGGTGATTGGCTGTTTACAAGAGATAGAGTATTTCATTTAGGGGAAGTGTATCTCAACGGACGTGCCATGTATGAGGCGGTATCGCTTGATGGAGTGCGCAATCCGGTTAGAAACGAAAAATCATTTGAGCCGGACTTCTCATTATACACCTGGTACGCAGAGGTTGATGACAAGTATACAACTATTTATGCCAACTTCCATGGAGAAGATCCCACCAAAGGTAATGTTGAGATTAATGTGCGACGTTTCTGTTTCTGGCCTGAGAAGCCCGGCGTAAATTACATAACGGTTCGCGGCTTCACCATGAAGCAGGCGGCTACACAGTGGGCACCGCCGACAGCCTTGCAGGAAGGACTTATTGGTCCACATTGGGCTAAAGGCTGGATTATTGAAAACAATACCATCAGTGATTCCAAGTGCTGCGGTATAAGCCTTGGTAAGGAAGAGAGTACAGGACAGAATGAATGGACAACCCTCTTTACCAAGATGGGGCATCAGCGTGAGCAGGAGGTTATTTTCAGAGCTCTTAATAAGGATTGGAGCAGGGATAATATAGGAGGCCATATTGTCCGCAACAATCATATTTACAACTGCGGTCAGGCAGGTATAGTCGGACATCTTGGCTGCGTTTTCAGTCTGGTGGAAAACAATCATATTCATCATATCAGGTACAAGAGGGAATTTGAGGGAGCCGAAGTTGGCGGAATTAAGTTCCATGCTGCAATCGATACAATTATCAGAAATAACATTATACATGATTCCTTCAGGGGAGTATGGCTTGACTGGCAGGCTCAGGGAACACGGGTAACAGGCAACATTATGTTTGGCAATGACAGCGAGGATATGCTGGTTGAGGTAAGCCATGGACCTACCATGATTGATCATAACCTATTCCTGTCGGAGCATGCCTTTAAGACCCTCAGCCATAGCTGTGCTCTGGTCCATAATCTGATTGCAGGAACAATATCAGTTGGCCAGGAACCAAGGAGACATACTCCTTATCATGTACCCCACAGTACTTCAGTTGCCGGCATGACCAATTTTGCAGGCGGGGATGACCGTTATTATAATAATATTTTCCTTCGCAAAAAGAATGATGAGAGATCAGATGAACCTCATCTTGAAAGCTTCTTTGGAAATGACCCTCTGAAGCCTGAGGATATAAATCCGTTTACACAAGCATTTATGGCATATCCTGTGGGAACTGCCGTTTACAATGAGTATCCCGGTGCAGACGATGAGAAGCCATGGGAAAGAATGAAAAGAATTTTTGCAGCCGGTCCGATGCCTCAGAAGCCTAAGGTACAAGAGGAGAAAAAGGATAATAAGGATGAAGAAGGAAAACCTGCATATGCAAGCCTTTCCGGTATGACTCCGCTGGCTGTATATATTGAAAACAATGTATACTTCAACAGAGCCCTTGCCTACAAGAAGGAAAAGGGAGCCAGGCTGTATGATGATTCTGCTGTTGAATATACAATAGACAGGGATAATAAGAAGGTTATTATTGAGATAACCAAGCCTGAGCTGCTTGTGGAGAGTGCTGGTGACATAATAACAACAGAGAAGCTGGGAGCAGGCTTCCACACCGAGCAGCTGTTTGAAAAGCCTGACGGTACGCCATATTGCTTTGATACGGATTTCTTTGGAAATCCCCGTACTGATGGCGCAATATGTGGTCCTTTCCAGGTAAAGGAAAAGAAGAGGTTTGAGTTTTCATTTGAACATTAATTGGTCAAATTTATAGGTATTTAATTTTAATATTAATAAGCAATAATATTATATACCAATTATTTAATTTGATTTGCTGTGCCCTGAGTATGTATTACAACATATTCAGGGCAATATTGTGCCTGAAAAAACCCTAATATTTACAGCTGCATTTATTTCATACCTCGTTGCTTGGAAATTCGAATTTTATTTGAGTATATTTTCAATCATTAACTATTATATAACTGAAGGTGAGCTCGCCTATCATTGGTATGATTGGGAGTTGATTGTATGTATCATATAGGTCAAAAAATCAAGGAGTTAAGAAGAAAATATGATATTACCCAGGAAAAATTAGCGGATTATCTATGTGTATCCTATCAGGCGGTCTCCAAATGGGAGACAGGGGTTCATCACCTGATATTTCACTTATAGGGCCGCTGACCAGGCTATTTCATGTTACGGCCGATGAGCTGCTGGGATTAAATGAGACTGAGACAGACGACAGACGTCGCGAACTGGAGGAGGCTTATAACAATACATGGAAAAACGGCGATCTTAATGAGCGCATTAAAATAGCAAAAACCGCTGTTGCCGAATATCCGGGTGATATGAAATATCTTGGATGGCTGGCAATGGCAGCAAGCATGCATGCTCATACTTTAGAAAATAATGACGAATTTAGGGCGGAACTTGAGAAGGCGGTCAGGATTTATGAAACTGTAATTGAGGGCTCTAATGAGGGGGATTTAAAAAACTCTGCTATTTCAGGAATCGTAATGGCTCTGTCATTCCTTAATCGCAAGGATGAAGCCCTAAAATATGCGCAGATGTATCCTGATTCGGTTGAGCTGGATAAAGATGATCTGTTAAGCTTTTGTTTTGATGGAGAGGATAAGATAAGGCACCAACAAAAGAGCATTGAATCATGTCTTGATTTGCTTCTCAGGAAGCTTATGAACATGTACAAAATAGAATATTTCAAAGCGATAGAAGAGCTTATAAAGCTGATGATTCCCGATCAAAATTATCTTGCCTTTAGCGATATTTTGTATTTTAGCTCTTATATGCAGGCACAGTATCTTGTTAAAGACGGCAAATATGATGACGCTATGGATTACCTGCATAAGGCTAACAAATACGCAAGGGAATATGACAGGATTGCATATGAAGCTCCTGGTGTCTACAAGTATACAGCTCCTTTGATTAATTTAGTGGAAGTGGATACTAGTAAATTTATTCGTACCGGTACCGGAACAAGAGTGGATGAATTCAAAGAAGGGCTTGGTAAGGCTTGCTTTGCACCACTGCGTGATCGTACTGATTTTCAGGAGTTTATAAAAGGTGTGTAGCTTATAAGGATCATTAATTAGCTTAAAAAAGATTATATAAAAAGGAATTTAGAAAAATAAATAAAAGCTAAGCCTCACCAAAAGTGATGGGGCCTTTTTATGTGCAATCGACAGACGTGTTCCTTAATAAAAAGAAAGGCATTACCTTCTGTGACCATGTTCTATAGCAGTATAGACCGTCATAGATTAAAAACATAAGATAATATACATTTCTTATAAAATATTCAATAGACTTATAAATATTGGTCTAATAAACTTATATCTGCAGATAAAGCAACTCTTATACTGTGATTTGAAAAGATTGGAGGAGACTTTTATGAAGAAATTAGTTTCTTTAGTTCTGGTATTTGCGCTTGCTTTCTCGCTAGCAGCATGCGGCAAGAAGGACAGCGCCACCGGCGGAAAATCAGGCAAGGACTCAAAGATTGTAGTTGGAGTAGTCCAGACAAATGCCAATGAGTCTGACTGGCGTACGGCAAACACCAATTCATTTAATGCAGCCTTTAAGGAAGCAGGCTTTGAGATGAAGATGGTATTCGGTGAAGGCGATCATGCTAAGCAGATATCACAGGCACAGCAGCTTATACAGGAAGAGGTTGACTACCTTGTTGTATTGGGTCTGCAGTCTGCAGGCTGGGAGGATGTTGCCAAGGCTGCAAAGGAAGCCGGAATACCTTTTATTATGGCTGACCGTAAGCTTGATTTACCTGAAGATCTCTATACCGCAATGGTATGCTCAGATTTTGAGGCTGAAGGAAGAAAGGCTGTTGACTGGCTGAAGAAGCAGAATCTTGATGAATACAAGATTGTTGTTCTTGGCGGTGATACTGGTTCCAGTGCACAGCTTGGCCGTTCAAAGGCTATTGAGGATGGTGCCAAGGAAAATGGTTGGGAAATAGTATTCAACCAGAACATGAAGGGCTGGGACGAAACCCTTGCAAAGCAGGCTGTGGCAGATTTGATTGCATCCGGAACCGATTTCAACGTAATATATGCTGAAAATGACAATATGGCTCGTGGTGCATGTGATGCTATGAGTGCGGCCGGTATTACATACGGTAAGGACGGCAAGGTTAAGGTTATAGCCTTTGATGCCAATAAATGGGCTCTTGAGAAGGTTCTTGCAGGTGAGTTCAATCTTGATGTAGAGTGCAATCCTTTGCATGGCCCTCGTATAGTTGATGTTATAAAGAAGCTTGAAGCCGGCGAGCATGTAGAAAAGAATGTATATGTTGATGAAGAAGTCTTCGATTGTGACACAATTACCAGAGAAATCGTCGATGCACGTCCGTATTAATAACCGGGTGTAATATTAAAAATTGGGTGAAGCCTGTAATTTTAACTTTAGGATGCGACTATCTTCGGTTAGAACCGGTTTTATGATGCGGCGACAGCTGAATGAATAAGCTTTCGTCCTTTGATTAAAGAACGTAATACAAGTAAAATATTAGGGGATATGTAAATGCGCGGCGCAAAGTATCTGTATATTGTCCACAGATCCGGTTCCGCGCATTTTTCAAAATGACAGTGAGAGTCATTCCTGAATGGGAGGTATAGTGACGTATATGCAGGATACAGTACTTAAAATGAATGGCATCTGCAAGAGCTTTCCTGGTGTGCGGGCCCTGCAAAATGTGGATTTTACCTTATGTGAGGGGGAGATTCATGCCCTGATGGGCGAAAACGGTGCAGGAAAGTCGACCTTGATTAAGGTTTTAACCGGAGTTTATACAAAGGATGCCGGTGAAATATATTTAAAGGGTAATAATAAGCCGGTACATATCAAATCGCCGGAGGAAGCACAAAAGCTGGGCATAAGCACTGTGTATCAGGAAATTAACCTTTGCCCGAATCTGACGGTGGCAGAAAATTTATTTATCGGCAGAAGCAATAATTTATTTGTCAACTGGAAGGAAATGAACAAAAAGGCTGAGCAGGTACTGACAGGTCTTGGAATACAGGCAAAGCCTACAAAGCAATTATCCGCCTGCTCCATAGCGGTACAACAGATGGTGGCTATTGCGCGTGCCGTCGATATGGACTGTAAGGTGCTGATACTTGATGAACCAACCTCATCCCTTGATGACCAGGAGGTTGCAAAGCTTTTCAAGCTAATGAGAGAGCTAAAGAGCAGGGGAGTAGGCATTATATTTGTAACCCATTTTCTTGATCAGGTTTATGAAGTGTGTGACAAAATTACGGTTCTGCGAGGCGGTGAGCTGGTTGGAGAATATCAGGTCAAGGATCTGCCCAAGGTGGAGTTGGTAGCCAAAATGCTGGGCAAGGAGCTTGGCGATTTGGCAAGTATACATAATGAAGCTCAGTCGGCTGATGATAAGAAAAAGGAAGCTGTTATAGAAGCAGAGGGACTGCAAAGTGTATCCGGAATCAAACCCTTCAATTTCACAGCTTACAAGGGTGAGGTGACGGGCTTTGCAGGCCTGCTTGGTTCCGGAAGAAGCGAATGTGTAAGGGCGATCTTCGGTGCCGACAGGGTAATAAAGGGCAGGCTGAAAATCAAGGGAGAGCCTGTTCATGTCAGTTCACCCATTAAGGCCATGAAAAAGGGAGTCGGCTATCTTTCCGAGGACAGAAAGAGGGACGGAATCATAGGCGATTTATCCGTTCGGGAAAATATCATACTAGCCCTGCAGGTTATGAAAGGCTTTTTCAGGCCCTTCAGCAAAGCTCAGGCCCAGGCCTTTGCGGATGAATATATTAAGCTGCTGGATATAAAAACTGCTTCGGCAGATACCCCTGTTAATGCCTTGTCCGGTGGAAATCAGCAAAAGGTGATTTTGGCCCGCTGGCTGCTTACCCATCCTGATTATCTTATCCTGGATGAACCTACCAGAGGAATTGACATAGGTACCAAGGTTGAAATTCAGAAGCTGGTACTGAAGCTGGCATCGGAGGGTATGAGTATTACCTTCATTTCATCCGAAATAGAGGAAATGCTTAGAACCTGCTCCAGGCTTATAGTTATGAGGGATCTAAATGTAGTCGGTGAGCTAAAGGGTGAGGATATGACACAGGATAAAATCATGTACACTATAGCGGGGGGAGTAAGTCAAAATGAGCAAAAACAGTAATAAGCAGGGCAGCAAGGCCTTTGCTGCGGCAATAAAAAATGTAGTCAGGCACAGATTGTTTATACCCATTGCCTTTTTGGCTATTCTTATACTGCTAAATGTCTTTATTAATCCCGGCTTTCTGAGAATAAGCATGGGCAGGGACAGTGCCGGCAATCCGGTGCTCATTGGAAATCTGATAAATATACTGAACAACGCTACCGAGCTTGTAATACTTGCCATAGGAATGACACTGGTAACAGCAGCCTCAAAGGGGCAGGATATCAGCGTAGGTGCCAATATTGCAATAGTTGGTGGAGTTATAATGCGCCTGCTATGCGGGAATGAAACTCAACCCACCCAGCTTCATGCGCCTGTGATTGTTGCCTTCCTGCTTGGCTGTCTTGCCGGTATGCTATGTGGAGCCTTTAACGGTATTCTTGTGGCAAGGTTTAATATTCAGCCTATGATAGCAACCCTGATTCTTTTTACGGCAGGAAGATCAATTGGTTCAATGGTCATGGGAGGACTCAAGCCCAAGGCTGTAAGCTCATTCGGAATTTACGGGAATTTTATTCCCGGTTTTCCCGTTCCGACTCCGATTATTATTACCCTTGTAGTTATTATCATAACCTTCATTGCTTTAAAAAGAACAAACCTGGGCTTGTATACCCGGGCAGTAGGCATTAATGACAAGGCCTCCAGGCTTAACGGCCTTAATCCCGCTTTAGTAAAATTTATCACATTTGTGATAATGGGCCTTTGTGTGGGAGTGGCAGGCTTTATCCAGTCCAGCAGGGTTCAGACTGTTAATCCCTACACAATAGTTCCCAGTATTGAGATGGACGTTATACTTGCTGTTGCTCTTGGTGGCAACTCACTTAGCGGCGGAAAATTCAATATGGCAGGTTCAGTCATCGGAGCCTATACCATCCAGACGCTAACATCCATGTTGACTACGCTAAATGTCAACACCAATGCAGTTCCCGTTTTTAAGGCTGCGATTATTATTGTACTTGTAATTATACAGACACCTATCGTGAAAAGCTTCTTCAGCAAAAGGGCGATACTGTCCAGGCTGACAGCCGGAAGCGGAAAGGAGCGTAGTTAGCATGATAAAAATGAATAAAACATTAAGTGCTGAAGGCGTGAGTGTACGAAGAGGCAGGCAGCCTCTTTCAGACAGTAGCTTCCTGCTTACCATAACTATTTCTATGTTTATTGCAATCTATGCACTGGCTATTGCTTTTCTGGGTGATAAGGGCTTCAGCAAGATACAGATGTTTTTTAACCTTTTTAATGAAAATGCCGCCCTCATTGTCATTGCCTGCGGACTTACCATAGTAATGATTTCAGGCAGTATAGATATATCGGTGGGTGGGGTTACAGCCCTGATATGCACGGCATGTACCGTATGCCTCAACAACCATGGCTTCAATTTTTACACTGCTCTGATACTGGCCTTGGCAATAGGCCTTGCCTTTGGCATCATTCAAGGCTTTCTTGTCGCATATATGGAAATGCAGCCCTTTATCGTCACACTGGCAGGAATGTTTATGGGTAGGGGGCTGGTTGCCTTAATAGAGGTCAATCAGATTCAGGTTCGTAATGAAGCCTTTGAGAAGCTTTCAGGCTCAAGAATTATTGTTCCGTTTCTGGGCGACTACAATAAAAAGGGTGTATTCATACCGTCAAAGCTGGAATATGGAGTAGTGGTTGCTATTTTAATTGTAATCGTATGCTACCTGCTGCTTAAGAAAACAAGGCTTGGCCGAAGCTTTTATGCTGTGGGCGGTAATGCGCAAAGCGCCTTGATGATGGGTATTAATGTAAGGAAAACCAGATTCCTTGCCCATGTATTGTGCGGGCTGTTGGCAGGTATCGGAGGCTTTTTATACCTGTTCCATACCCGTTCCGGCTCAGTTCAGCAAGCGACCGGTCTTGAGATGGATGCAATTGCTGCATCAATCATTGGTGGAACCTTGCTGACCGGTGGAGTAGGCAATGTCATAGGCACCCTGTTTGGCGTATTGACAAGTGGAATAGTCCTGCTGGTAGTTACTGCTATTGGCAGCCAGGATCCCTGGTGGCCTCAGATTACACGAGCTGCCATGCTCTGCTTCTTTATCGTACTGCAGAGCATTATATGCTCCAGAAAAAAGAAGTGAAAATTTCTGGTTACATATCAAGTATGTTAAATTTAATGCCTCTATTATAATTTGTTAAGTAAAATGTAAACAATATAGGCGATCTATCGGCTGCGCAGAGTAAAAAATATTAAAAACCCTCCTCAAATTACTCTCTGCGCAGTCTTTTTGCAATCCATTTTTCCTGCAAAATATGTCTTTACTACTCAGGAGATGAGTTAAAAGGGTGTAAAATTTAGGGAGCTTATGATATAATGTAAAAGTCGGTAAGTTTGTATTTACATATTTGGAGGTCTAAAATTTAATGAAAACCTGAATTTTCTGAGTCGGTAGATAATATTAAGTTCAAAAAGTCAAATTTTCAATATAATTATTATAGAGTGGAGTGGGGCTATGAGCAAAGCTGATTATTATCTTGACTTTGAAAATGAATATTGCATAGGTGTGCCATCATTAAATAAAAACCCTAAAACCCTAATAGGTTCTTATGTCATTATTCCTAAATCACATGTGAAGTCTCCCTTTGACTTGTCCGTTGAGGAATGGCTTGCGACTAAGGATTTGATGGACAGGATTAAGAGCTATATTGATGAAAAATACAAGCCTGACGGTTATAATCTTGGATGGAATGTCGGAGCGGTGGCCGGTCAGGAAGTGGAATATGCCCACCTGCACATAATACCCAGATATAAGGATGAGCCTTATGCAGGAAGGGGTATAAGGTATTGGTTGAAGCAGGATGAAAACATTCGACCTGGAACTTGAAATTAAGCATCTCATAGTAAAAAATTAATTTTATTAAGCAAAATATATAAGAACCTAATATTATTAATAAAAATAAGTTTATATATTAAAAAACTAAAGTAATATACTTGCAAAAATTAAACAGACATATTATAATGTATTTAATAAGCAAAGGCGTTTATAGACCTTTTCAGGTTTGTAAGCGCCTTTTTTTCGTATTTGCATTTAATTTAGTATCAAAAACGACTATAAGCCCATCGGGCAGATGCATATAAAAAGGAGTTGGTGTATATGAAAATAAGTTCAGCAGACAGAAAAAAACTGTATCAGGAGCATAATGGTCTGTTCGATCCGGATTTTGAGCATGATAATTGCGGTATTGGTGCGGTTGTGCAAATGAAGGGAATTAAAAGCCATACTGTAGTTGAGAATGCTTTGAAAATTGTTGAAAATCTTGAGCATCGTGCCGGTAAGGATGCTGACGGCAAAACAGGCGACGGAGTTGGTATTCTGCTGCAGATTTCCCATAAATTCTTCTCCAAGGTTGCAAAAGAAGCAGGAATCGAGCTTGGAAATGAACGGGATTATGGAGTTGGCATGTTTTTCTTCCCTCAGGAAGAACTGAGCCGCAAGCAGGCTATGAAGATGTTTGAAATCATAGTTATAAAGGAAGGCTTATCCTTCCTGGGCTGGAGAGAGGTACCGATTAACCCGGAAATACTGGGTGAAAGGGCCAAGGCCTGTATGCCCCTGATATATCAGTGCTTTATAGCAAGGCCTGAAAATGTTAAGCCGGGCCTGGACTTTGACCGCAAGCTGTATATAGTACGCAGGATATTTGAGCAAAGCAATGACAACAGCTATGTCGTATCCTTATCCAGTAGAACCATAGTCTATAAGGGTATGTTTCTGGTTAAGCAGCTTCGCCGCTTCTTTTATGATCTGCAGGATAAGGACTATGAATGTGCTATAGCACTGGTTCATTCCAGATATTCCACAAACACCAATCCTAGCTGGCAAAGGGCTCATCCCTACAGATTTATTGTACACAATGGTGAGATTAACACCATCAAGGGTAATGTTGACAAGATGCTGGCAAGGGAAGAGAACCTGGAGTCTGAATATCTTAAGGGAGAGCTCCATAAGGTCCTGCCTGTAATAAATACGGAAGGCTCTGATTCGGCCATGTTTGACAATGTGCTCGAATTCCTGGTAATGAGCGGTATGGAGCTGCCTCTGGCAGTTATGATTACCATTCCTGAGCCCTGGACCAATGATGCCAGCATGAGCCAGGCAAAAAAGGATTTTTATCAGTATTATGCCACGATGATGGAGCCCTGGGATGGACCGGCTTCCATTCTGTTTACCGACGGAGAGGTTATGGGGGCTGTTCTGGACAGGAATGGACTGAGACCGTCACGCTATTACATTACAGATGATGATTATTTGATATTGGCATCAGAAGTTGGAGTTTTGGAGATAGCGCCGGAGAAAATAGTTAAAAAGGAACGCCTTCGACCTGGCAGAATGCTTCTGGTGGATACTAAAAAAGGCAGCCTGATTGATGACAGTGATCTAAAGAGCTATTATGCCGGTAGAAAGCCTTATGGCGAATGGCTTGACACCAATCTCGTCCAGCTGAAGGAGCTGAAAATACCTAATGTGAAGGTAGCGGAGATTGCTTCTGAAGAGCTTGAAAGACTTCAAAAGGCATTTGGATATAGCTATGAGGATTATAGTACGGTTATCCTGCCTATGGCAGAAAGCGGACAGGAGGCAGTGGCAGCCATGGGTGTCGACTCACCTTTGGCGGTACTGGATGAAAACAGTCCCTCGCTGTTCAATTACTTCAAGCAGCTGTTCGCCCAGGTAACCAATCCTCCTATTGATGCAATACGTGAGGAAATTGTTACCTCAACAGTAGTATATATTGGTGAGAATGGCAACCTCCTTAAGGAAAAGGCTGAAAACTGCAAGGTATTAAGGATAAATAATCCGATCCTGACAAACACCGACCTGCTGAAAATCAAGGCCATGAAAAAAGCAGGCTTTAAGGTGGAAGTCATATCTATGCTTTATTATAAAAATACTCCACTGCAAAAGGCTATAAATCATCTCTTTCTGGAAGCGGACAGGGCATATAAGACGGGAGCAAATATATTGATATTGTCCGACAGGGGAGTGGATGAAAACCATCTGGCAATTCCGTCCTTGCTTGCTGTCAGCGCGCTGCAGCAGCATCTTGTTGCTACCAAGAAGAGAACAGCTCTTTCTATAATTGTAGAAAGCGCGGAGCCCAGAGATGTCCATCACTTTGCCTGCCTGCTGGGATATGGTGCATGTGCAATTAACCCTTATCTTGCGCATGAAACCATAAGACAGCTTATTAACAACAACATGCTGAACAAGGATTATTATGCAGCGGTTGACGACTATAACAAGGCAGTGCTGAAGGGCATTATAAAAATTGCCTCCAAGATGGGTATCTCCACCATCCAATCATATCAGGGGGCTAAGATATTTGAAGCTATTGGAATCAGTAAAGAGGTTATAGATAAATATTTCACCGGAACCGTGAGTCGTGTTGAAGGTATTACCCTTGAGGATATACAGGAGCAGGTTGAAAGGCTGCATTCTAAAGCCTTTGATCCCCTGGGCTTAAGAGTTGATTTGAGCCTTGAGAGCAGTGGCTCCCATAAGTTCAGGAGCGGCAAGAAGGAGCATCTGTATAATCCCAAGACCATACACCTTCTGCAGCAGGCTACCCGGACCGGAAGCTATGAGCTGTATAAGGAGTATTCTAAAGAAATAGCTAAAGAGCAGGAGCATATCACTCTGCGTGGTTTACTGGACATTAACTTCCCTGAAAAGGGAATCAGCCTGGATGAGGTAGAAAGTGTCGAGAGTATTGTAAAGCGCTTTAAGACAGGCGCTATGTCTTATGGCTCCATTTCACAGGAAGCACATGAAGCTCTGGCAATTGCAATGAATAAAATCGGAGGAAAATCCAACAGCGGAGAAGGTGGAGAAAGCGCCGAAAGGCTTAAGCCTTCAGGAGATGGCTTAAATCGTTGCTCAGCAATCAAGCAGGTGGCAAGTGGACGATTTGGCGTAACAAGCGAGTATCTGGTGAGCGCAAGGGAGCTTCAGATAAAAATGGCCCAGGGAGCAAAGCCGGGTGAAGGCGGTCAGCTTCCCGGAGAGAAGGTTTATCCATGGATAGCAAAAACCAGGCATTCCACTCCTGGTGTTGGTCTAATATCGCCGCCGCCTCATCATGATATATACTCAATTGAGGATCTGGCACAGCTCATTTACGACTTGAAGAATGCCAACAAGGATGCAAGAATATCTGTTAAGCTGGTGTCGGAAGCCGGAGTTGGCACTATTGCATCCGGTGTAGCAAAGGGTGGAGCAAGTGTTATCCTTATTTCAGGCTATGACGGTGGTACCGGTGCAGCACCCAGAACCTCCATATACAATGCAGGTCTGCCCTGGGAGCTGGGTATAGCCGAAACCCATCAGAGCCTGCTGATGAACGGACTGCGAAATAAAGTGGTACTGGAAACCGACGGCAAGCTGATGACAGGACGGGATGTGCTGATAGCTGCCCTCCTTGGAGCAGAGGAGTTTGGCTTTGCAACAGCTCCGCTTGTTGTACTGGGATGCGTTATGATGAGAGTCTGCAATCTGGATACCTGTCCGGTAGGTATTGCAACACAGAATCCGGAGCTCAGGAAGAGATTTGCCGGCAAGCCTGAATATGTGATAAACTTCATGTATTTTGTAGCCCAGGAGCTGCGTGAATACATGGCAAGACTTGGTGCAAGAACAGTTGACGAGCTGGTGGGCCAGACTCATTTCCTCAAAAAGAAGGAAAATTTGAAAAGTAATGCAAGATACGACAAGGTCAACCTTGATGTAATATTGAATAATCCTTACACCTCTCATGGTGTCAGACAGCACTTTATTCCGGACTGTTCTTACGATTTTGAACTGGAAAAGACTGCTGATGAAAAAGTACTTAAAAAGAAATTCAATATTGATAATCCGATTCCACAGAAAATCAAGCTAAAGGTATCCAACACCGACAGAACCTTTGGCACGATTTTCGGTTCCGAGATCACCAAAAAATATGGCACCGATTTATCCGAGGATACCTTTGTGGTGGAATGCAAGGGCAGCGGAGGGCAGAGCTTTGGCGCCTTTATTCCTAAGGGCATGACCATCATCCTTGAAGGTGACAGTAACGATTACTTTGGCAAGGGTCTCTCAGGTGGCAAGCTGGTTGTATATCCGCCGGTAAAAAGCAGCTTTAAGGCAGATGAGAATATTGTCATAGGCAATGTAGCTCTTTATGGTGCCACCAGCGGAAAGGCCTTCATAGCAGGTGTTGCAGGCGAACGCTTCTGTGTCCGCAATTCAGGAGCGATAGCGGTTGTAGAAGGTGTCGGCGATCATGGCTGTGAGTATATGACAGGCGGCAGGGTTGTTGTACTGGGCAGCACCGGCAAAAACTTTGCTGCCGGTATGAGCGGTGGAATTGCTTATGTACTTGATGAGAACAGTGATCTCTACAAGAGATTGAACAAGAGTATGGTTTCCTTTGAGGCGGTAACTGACAAGTATGATGTTATGGAGCTTAAGGATTTGATTACCGAGCATGTTAAGCATACCAATTCCGTAAAGGCGAAGATGATACTTGAGCATTTTGATGAATACCTGCCTAAATTCAAGAAGATTATGCCTCACGACTACAGACGCATGCTTAAGACTATAGCAGAGCTTGAGAAAAAGGGCATAAGCTACGATAAGGCGCAGATAGAGGCCTTTTATGCCAACGCAGGCAAGGCATCATAATAAGATTTTGAAGAAAGGCGTGGTTGTTTATGGGAAAGCCAACAGGATTTTTGGAATATAAAAGAGCAGTCAGTCAGGCTCAAAGACCTGCTGAACGTATTAAGCATTTTAACGAGTTTCATCCGCCTTTGAACATGGAGCAGCGCAGATGTCAGGGAGCCAGATGCATGGAATGCGGCGTACCCTTTTGCCAGTCAGGCATGATCCTTGGAGGGATGGCATCCGGTTGTCCGCTGAATAACCTTATACCGGAATGGAATGATTTAATATACAGAGGTAACATGCAGCAGGCGCTTAAGCGCTTGTTTAAGACCAATAATTTTCCTGAATTTACCGGCAGGGTGTGTCCCGCCCCCTGTGAAGCGGCCTGCACCTGTGGGCTGAATGGTGACCCGGTTACAATTAAGGAGAATGAGCTGTCTATCATAGAATACGGCTATGATAAGGGCTATGTAAGGCCAGAGCCTCCGGCCATAAGAACCGGCAAGAAGGTAGCGGTAATCGGTTCCGGGCCTGCCGGGCTTGCCGCAGCAGATCAGCTCAATAAACGGGGTCATTTCGTTACCGTATTTGAACGCTCGGACAGGATCGGTGGTCTGCTGATGTATGGAATACCCAATATGAAGCTGGAGAAGAATATAATAGAGCGAAGAATCTCCATCATGAAGGAGGAGGGAGTGTCCTTTGTAACCGGAGCTAATGTCGGTGGCAATTATGATGCCAAAGCAATACTGGAGGAATATGACAGCGTAATTCTGGCATGCGGTGCCTCCAGGCCGAGGGATATTAAGGTTCCGGGAAGAGAAAGCAAGGGAATATACTTTGCAGTGGATTACCTTAAGAGTGCTACAAAGGATATATTGGAGGCTAAGAATACCACAAATCTGCAGGATATAGACTTTACGATTTCGGCCAAAGGTAAAAGGGTTCTGGTAATCGGTGGCGGTGATACCGGTAACGACTGTGTAGGAACCAGCATCAGACAGGGAGCAGCAAGCGTAATACAGCTGGAAATGATGCCAAAGCCCCCTCTTACAAGAACAGAGGATAATCCATGGCCGCAGTGGCCTAAGGTCTTTAAGACTGATTATGGCCAGGAGGAGGCAGTTGATGTTTTTGGGCAGGATCCCAGAGTATACCAGTCTACAGTCAAGGAATTCATCCCTAATGAGAAGGGTGAGGTCTGCAAGGTAAAAATTGTCCGCCTCGAGAGTAAGTATAATAAGGAAGCGAACCGCTACATTATGGAGGAGGTAGCGGGCAGCGAACATACTGAGGAAACAGATTTGGTTCTGATTGCTGCCGGCTTTCTTGGAGCTGAGCCTTATGTGGCGGAGGCCTTTGGTGTTGAGCTGGATGGCAGAACAAATGTAAAAACAGAGGCAGGCAAATATAAGACCAATGTAGACAAGGTATTTGCCGCAGGTGACATGCACAGAGGCCAGTCTCTGGTAGTCTGGGCAATCAGGGAAGGCAGAGAGGTTGCCAGGGCAGTTGATGAGTTTTTAATGGGTTATAGTAATCTTCCATAATATGTTCACCTTTTGCATGTTATAGCATAGACTATAACGTGTAAACAAAGGCGTTCACTCACTATAGGTCAAACTATGGCTTATGGCTGGGAGGACGCCTTTATTGTTACAGAGGAAAAAATATTGGTTATCCCGGGCAATCAGGCTTGAACGGGCGTCAGGCACCAAACGGGCCGGATGTATAGGAAGGAACTGTTAATTCCCTGAAAAGAGGTGTATATTATGTGTGGAATAGCAGGCTTTTGCAATTTTACTGCAGATTACTTACTGCAAGAGAACTACTGGCATGATTGTCTTGTACGTATGAGGGAGTCTATCGCCCATCGGGGCAAGGATAATGTGGGTGAATATTTAAACAAGCATGTAGGCTTTGGCCATACCCGTTTGTCCATAAG
Source organism: Clostridiales bacterium (assembly GCA_012512855.1). GTDB lineage: Bacteria > Bacillota > Clostridia > Lachnospirales > Lachnospiraceae > Mobilitalea. The sequence continues at coordinate 6,180 of JAAZDK010000271.1, read as the reverse complement.
GGATGTCAGCCATGGAAAGCAGCCTATTATCAGAAGAGTAGGAGATGCGGAATATGTGATAATCTATAACGGGGAAATATATAATACGGATGAGCTGCTGCCTGAGCTTAAAAGGGCGGGATATCATTTTGAAACCACTACCGATACTGAGGTTATTTTATATGCATATATTCATTATGGTATTGATTTTGTTGATAGGCTTAACGGCATATATGCCTTTGCCATATGGGACGACAGGGAGAAAATGCTGCTGCTGTATCGCGACAGACTTGGTGTGAAGCCGCTTTTCTATACAATAAAGGATAATACTATTATATTTGGCTCCGAGATCAAAGCCCTATTTTGCCATCCGCAAATAAAGCCTGAAATTGATATAAACAGCCTGAGGGAAATTTTTGGCATAGGTCCTGCAAGAACTCCCGGCAATGGAGTGTTTCGGGAAATTAAGGAGCTTTTACCGGGGCATTATATCAGATTTACCGTAAACGGACTCTCTGACACCCTTTACTGGGATTTGGAAAGCAGGGAGCATACCGATAGCTTTCAAGAAACTGTAGAGAAGGTATCTTATCTGGTGAGGGACGCTATAATTAGACAGATGGTTTCAGATGTTCCTGTCTGCAGCTTCCTATCTGGAGGAGTTGATTCCAGTATTGTTACTGCTGTTGCCAGTGATTACCTGAGGGCTGACGGGAGCTTTCTTAATACCTTCTCCTTCGATTTTAAGGAAAATGATATCTATTACCAGGCAAATGCCTTCCAGCCGGAGAGGGACAGACCCTTTGTTGATATAATGCGTAAAAAATATGAATTGGACCGGCATACTTATCTGGAATGTGATGAGGCTATGCTGGCAGAGCTTTTAGATGATGCGGTAAGGGCCAAGGATTTGCCCGGCATGACCGATATAGATGCATCCCTGATGTATTTTTGCTCCCTGGTGAAGCTTCATAACAAGGTTGCCCTTACAGGTGAGTGTGCAGATGAAATATTCGGTGGATACCCCTGGTTCTACAGGGATGAGCTTACCTGGGCGGACATTTTTCCCTGGTCGAGGGACATTTCAGCCAGAACTATGCTGCTGGATGATAGCTTTGCAGCCGAGCTGAGGCTGGAGGAGTATATTAAGCAAAGATACAACGAGACCCTGCAGCAGGTGCCATATCTGGAGGATGAGGAGCCGGCCGAAAAAAGACGAAGAGAGATTACTTATCTGAACATAAAATGGTTTATGCAGACTTTGCTGGATCGTATGGACAGGGCCAGTATGTTTAATTCTCTTGAAGCAAGGGTTCCATTTGCAGATCACAGGATAATGGAATATGTATTTAATGTGCCATGGGAAATGAAGTACAGAAACGGTGTGGCAAAATCCCTGCTAAGGGAGGCCTGTAGAGATTTGTTGCCAGCGGAGCTTCTTAACCGCAAAAAGAGCCCATATCCGAAAACATATCATCCGGGTTATGAGAAGCTGCTGAAGGAGAGATTATCAGAGATTATAAGCAACAAGAATTCGCCAATCCAGCCGATGATAGACATAAAAAAGGTGCAGGCCTTTTTAAAGGAGCCGGCTGTATATGGCAAGCCCTGGTTTGGACAGCTGATGGCAGGGCCGCAGCTTATGGCCTATTTAATCCAGATAAATTATTGGCTGGAAAAGTATTCGCCGGCTTTTATATCATAATCATATGTGATAATTAAGTTAAATAATAAATAATATTTAAGTAAAAAACTAAATTTACCTGCAAAAAACGGAGCTGCCGCTTTGCGATTTAATCGCAGAAGCGACAGCTCCTTTATATAACATGGAAGCAGGAGATTGTAGTACGCTAATTTATGTGATATACCCAAATTTATGAATTATACTATGAACATTTCCGCATAGGTGGGCAGAGGCCAATACTTTGCTGCAACAAGTGTTTCAAGCTCATCAACTATCAGCCTGAGTTCGCTCATTGCGCCAAGTACATTGTTGCGATAATGATTAGCCAAATCTAGTAACTCGCTTATAGTCTTGGCATCTGCAACTGCCTGCTCCAGCTTGCCCAGTCTGTCTATTAACTGGCTTGACAGGCCGGATATCTTGCCAAGCAGCTGTTCCTCAAGACCTGACTCGTATCCACCCAGGCTCTTCTTAGCGCCCAGAAGCTGCGTCAGCTCGTTCTGATAGCTTACACAAGCAGGTATAATGTCTCTCTTAACCAGATTAATCATTGTAAGGGCCTCAATACGAAGTGTCTTGCAGTAATTCTCCAGCAGAATTTCATATCTTGAATGAATTTCCTTTTCAGTGAATACATGATGCTTTGTAAAGAGCTCGATGCTCTTAGGTGAAATGAATGCAGGCAGGGCCTCAACCGTATTTTTAAGGTTGGACAGACCACGCTTAGCAGCTTCCTCTACCCATTCCTCTGAGTAGTTGTTTCCATTGAAGACTATTCTCTTATGCTCCTTAATGGTCTTCTTAATCAGAGCTGCCAGCTCAGCCTTAAAGTCCGTGGCATTTTCAAGGATATCCGCAAATTCACGAAGAGTTTCTGCAACTATCGTGTTAAGTACTATATTAGGACCTGCTATAGAGAAGGAGGAGCCAAGCATACGGAACTCGAACTTATTACCGGTAAAGGCAAACGGTGATGTTCTGTTTCGGTCGGTGGTGTCCTTCGGGAAGTGAGGCAGAACAGTAACACCGATCTCCATATTATGCTTTTCCTTTGACTGATAGCTGCTGCCACTTTCAATAGCCTCAAGAATCTCGGTCAGCTCCTCACCAAGGAACATTGAAACAATAGCAGGAGGTGCTTCATTGGCACCAAGTCTGTGATCATTGCCTGCGCTGGCTACGGATACACGCAGCAGATCCTGGTATTCATCAACTGCCTTGATTACAGCTGTAAGGAACAGCAAAAATTGCGCATTTTCGTAGGGGGTTTCACCTGGCTCCAAAAGATTGATGCCGTTGTCGGTGGAAATAGACCAGTTAACATGCTTACCGCTGCCGTTAACACCTGCAAAGGGCTTTTCATGAAGCAGACAGGCCAGGCCATGCTTATCGGCGACGCTCCTTAAGAGCTCCATGGTCAATTGGTTATGGTCGGTGGCGATATTGGTTGTTGAGAATATAGGAGCAAGCTCATGCTGAGCAGGGGCAACTTCGTTATGCTTGGTTTTTGCAAGCACGCCAACCTCCCACAGCTTTTCCTCCAGATCCTTCATAAAGGCTGAAATCCGTGGCTTAATGCTTCCGAAGTAATGATCCTCAAGCTCCTGACCCTTAGGAGGCTGTGCTCCGAACAGGGTTCTGCCTGTGATTACAAGATCAGGGCGCTTTAGGTATTTCTCCTTATCAATAAGGAAATATTCCTGTTCAGGGCCAACTGTTGTTATTACACGCTTTGCGGCAGTGTTGCCAAATAAGCGAAGGATACGAATTGCCTGCTTATCCAGGGCTTCCATTGATCTAAGCAAAGGAGTCTTCTTATCCAAAGCCTCACCGCTGTAGGAGCAGAAGGCTGTCGGAATGTAAAGAGTGCCATCCTTAATAAATGCGTATGAGGTGATATCCCATACGGTATAGCCGCGGGCCTCAAAGGTTGCACGAAGTCCGCCGGACGGGAAGCTGGAGGCATCGGGTTCGCCTCTTACCAGTTCCTTTCCTGAAAACTCCATAATAACCTTGCCGTTGCCACAGGGTGATATAAAGCTGTCATGCTTTTCAGCGGTTACACCGGTCATAGGCTGGAACCAGTGGGTAAAGTGGGTTGCCCCCTTTTCCACAGCCCATTCCTTCATAGCATTTGCTACAACATTAGCAACATCAAGCTCAAGATGTGTGCCTTCTTTCATAGTTTTTTTAAGTGCCTTGTAAATATCCTTCGGTAATCTCTCCTGCATTACAGCGTCGTTGAATACCATACTTCCAAACAGAGCCGGAACATCTTTCATAACTATACCTCCTTTATTATATATGGGACAAAATAATCAAAGATCTCATTCGCGCGAATGTTTCATTAAATAAGCAAAGCCGGAGGGCTTCCATTCCAATCCCATACAGCCCGGTGGACTTTTTATCGTTTAGGAAATTCATAAGTTTTCATAAACGATAAAAAGGCGCTGAGGACAATTCAGTCCAAAGCGCCTTTGCTATTTTATTTCATATATATTAGCGTAGTATTTGCATTGTGTCAATAGCAAAATAGAAAATTTTTTTGAATTGATTTTGAATAAAATTAATTGACAATGAAATAGAATTCTTGTATATTCAAATAGATATGAACGAAGGTGTTCATCATTGTATGAGATGCAAGCCGGTATTGGATTCTTGCACAGATTTCCAATACCGTAAAACAGCTCGCAATCTGTTTTGGCTGCAGCCCATAGAATGATGAGCGCCTTTTTGCTATATATCGATTTTTCATACTCAACTTTGAAAGGAGCATGGAGAGGATGAGCAAATTGTATCTGATTTTGGAAAATGGTATGTACTTTGAAGGTGAAGGCTTCGGCTGCGAGGGTGACGTTACAGGAGAAATAGTCTTTACAACAGGCATGACTGGTTATCTTGAAACCCTGACCGACCAAAGCTATCATGGACAGATTGTCCTTCACACCTTTCCACTAATAGGAAACTATGGCATCATCCCCTCTGACTTTGAAAGCAGTTCCATCGGTCCACTGGCATATATCGTAAAAACACCGTGTCAAGCTCCCTCTAACTTCAGATCTGAGGGTACACTTGACACTTTTTTAAAAGGAAAAGGTATTGTAGGCCTGTGTGGAATTGATACCAGAGCAGTGACAAAAATTATCAGGGAATATGGTGTGATGAACGGCCGGATAACAAGGCTGCATCCAAGCGAGGTTAAACTCGATGAGATAAAGTCCTACAGCATTAAAAATGCAGTAGACAATGTTTCATGCAAAAAGCCAACCCTATATAAGGCTGAAAGGCCAAAATATACTGTAGCTCTCCTGGATTTAGGTCTTAAGGAAAATATAAAGAGAGAGCTTCTTGCCCGCAGATGCAATGTGTGGATATTGCCGCATAACACATCGGTAAAGGATTTGCTTAGCCTTGGAGTAGATGGAATTATGCTGTCCAACGGACCTGGCGATCCGAAGGATAACCCCCAGGTAATTAGTAATATAAAGGAACTGATGAAGACCGACATTCCTATATTCGGCATTTGCCTGGGACACCAGCTTATGGCTTTGGCCAGCGGCTTTGATACCCATAAGCTCAAATATGGGCATCGGGGAGCAAATCAGCCGGTCAAGGATATAGTAACCGGCAGAGTATACATAAGCAGTCAAAATCATGGTTATGCCGTTACCAGGGAAAGCATAGACCAAAGTATTGCATGCGAATGGTTTGCCAATGTAAATGACAAGACCAATGAGGGCTTGTGGTATAAGGGTGTACCGGCATTCTCCGTACAGTTCCATCCTGAAGCCTGCGGCGGACCAAAGGATACGGCATTTCTTTTTGACAGATTTGTTGAGAGAATGGAGGGGACAGTGTATGCCGCTGGATAAAAGTATCAAAAAGGTCCTGGTTATTGGTTCAGGCCCCATTGTAATAGGTCAGGCAGCTGAGTTTGACTATGCAGGTACTCAGGCCTGTAGGGTGCTAAAAGAAGACGGCATTGAAATAGTACTGCTGAATTCCAATCCTGCCACAATAATGACAGATAAAAATATAGCTGACAGAATATATATTGAGCCTCTGACACTGACTACTGTAAAACGGATAATCGAAAAGGAGCGGCCGGACAGCATCCTGTCGGGTCTGGGAGGCCAGACAGGCTTGACGCTTTGCATGCAGCTGGCCAAGGACGGCTTCCTTGACCGCATGAATGTGCGCCTGCTTGGAAGCTCTCCTGAAACGATTGACATGGCGGAGGACAGACAGCTGTTTAAGGAAACCATGCAGAGGATTAAACAGCCGGTAATTCCATCCGTAATTGCCCATGATACGCAGGCAGCCCTTGATTTTGCCGAAGAGATAGGATATCCGGTAATTGTACGGCCTGCCTTTACCCTGGGTGGCAGCGGAGGCGGTATAGCAAATGACGAGGATGAGCTTATTGAAATTGCTCGGAGAGGCCTGTCAATGTCGCCTATACATCAGATTCTGGTAGAAAAATCAATAGCCGGCTGGAAGGAGATTGAGTTTGAGGT
>JAAZDK010000270.1 GCA_012512855.1 Clostridiales bacterium | reverse complement strand
GTTGTGGATTTTCCGATACCGCCTTTGCCGTAGATGGCAATTTGTCTGATTTCTTTACCGTTACTGCTCATATACCTATCCTCCAAAATTATATATTATACTCAGGCTGCGGCATTGCGCTCGCCAGCTGCAGTTTCTCAAGTATACTCCTTCTGATGGAAAGAAATTCGCTTCCTCCCCGGTGTCTTGGATGAGGAAGTCCAATCTCCATAATCTCACTGATTTTTCCCGGCCGGGGTGTCATAATAACAACACGATCGGAAAGATAAATCGCCTCATCCACATCATGGGTTACCAGAATCATTGTTGTATTATTTTCCCTGTGCAGCTGCAGCAGCTTATCCTGAATATCCGCACGGGTGAAGGAATCCAGCGCCCCCATCGGTTCATCCAGAAGCAACAGCTTGGGATTATTAATCAGAGCCCGGGCAATTGCCACCCGCTGGGCCATTCCGCCGCTAATCTGATGGGGGAAGGCCTTTTCAAAGCCGTTTAGCCCGATCAGCTCTATAAAATTCTTCACCTTCTCCTTGTTTTCCCTGTATACATGACGGGCTTTCAGGCCGGTAGCAATATTCTTTTCAACCGTAAGCCACTGAAAAAGGCCTCCATGCTGAAAAACATAGCCTCTCTCCGGGTCCGGTCCTGTTATTTGCTCCCCGTCAAGAATCAGGCTTCCGCTCTCCGGCTTGTCAAGCCCTGCAATCAGCCTCAGCAGGGTGGTTTTGCCACAGCCGGAGGAGCCGATTATGGACAGAAACTCTCCCCGGTAAACATTAAGATTAATATTGCTGAGGGCCTCCACATGGTTATCGCTGTTGTCGTAATATGTACGGTTGACATTCTCAATCCGCAGGATAATATCCGCAGCAGACAAATTCCTGCTCATTCCTTCACCCATCCTTTCTGCCAGCGAAGCATATATGCCCTGATAAAAGCGATTATTTTCATGATTATGCTGAAAAGCACGGCCATCACCAGAATTGAGGCATATACCTTATAATAGGCCGACCAGACCTTGCTTAAATTAATGTAATAGCCAAGTCCTCCCGGTTGCCCCATCATCTCTGCCATTACAAGAGTTGTAAAGGCAAAGCCGTTGGCATTTGAAATGCCTGTAAAAATCTGAGGCATGGCATGGGGAACTGCTACCCGAAATACCAGGTAGGGAGTTTTTGCTCCAAGGGTTTTTGCCACCTCAAACTGCCATTTGGGCGTGGACTGTATACCCTGGGCGGTGAGAGCAGCTATGGAAAACCAGGCGCATATCACTATCAGAAATGCCGCCGCCGAAAAGGGTGTCGGAAAGAGAGTCAGGGCAAAGGGCATCCAGGCCACTGCAGGAATGACGCCTGTAAGCTTCAGCACAGGATAGACCCAATAATAAACCTTGGGAAACCACCCGATTAAGATTCCGGTACCGATGCCAAATATTACGCCAAGAGTAAAGCCTACGAAAAAAAGTCTTAATGAATAGAGCATATTTTCATATATAAAGCCCGATTCGATTAGAAAAGCCTCAAGAATTTTTGCCGGTCCGGGGAAGAAGGGCTGCGGCAGTAGCAAAAGCTTTGTGCCCAGTATATCCCAGACAGCAAGGCCAATACCTACCGCCAAGCGGAAAGGAGCCCGGCTGATAAATTTTGCCCTCCTGCCGGGGTCAAAATATGAAAATATGCCAATGGCTGCATAAAGCAATATAATCGCCAGCAGCACCAGACGATAGAGATCGTTAAAGGTAAGCAGAAAAGCTCCCACGTTATACGACTTTATCTCCACATCCGCTATCTGCTTAACAAAAATATTGGCTGCTATGGCGGCAATGAAGCCGCTCAGGGTAAAAATTAATTTCACTGTCCATTCCCAGCCGGAGGCAATTTTTTCTCCTCTGTACTCCTGTTTGGCCTTGATGGTCGCAATAGCAGGCAGGTATGATTTTACCAGATTGCGCATAGCATTAGCCTCCTGTAACTTTTTGATTGCCGCCCGGCGGGTGCTGCCGGGCGGATAGTCCTTATTGATAAAGCTCTATTTGATAAAGCTGTTTAGTTTGAGCCCAGGTTAATGTCCACCTCGCTGAATGAGCCCTCCGTGAAGGCAGCCGGCTCGGTCTGCAAATATCCGATTTGATAAAGCTGCTCGGCAAAATAGAGGACATTTTCCTGTACCCTGTCCGGATCCTCCTCCCTGTCGGAATAGGACGGATACATATAGCTCTTTATAAGCTCTATTGCCAGCTCCCTGTCTTCTATCTGGGCATATTTGCCGTTGATAATTATGTCAACTGCTTCCTCAGGATTCTTTGATATCCAATCCTGAGCCGCCCGGTATGCCCGCAGCAGGGCTGCAACCTTTTCAGGGCTATCCTTCAGCAGCTTTTCCGATGCATACAGGAAGCAGCAGTATTTGCCTGCAAAGGGTTCATCCTTTGAAATGTCAAGTATTACACGGTACTTGCCGGTCTTTTCCTGAACAGAGCCAAAGGGATCCCAAAGGGCTGCCACATCAACCTCGCCCTTGTTCAGGGCCTCCACTGCCAGATTGCCGTCAGAGAAGGGAAGGAAGGTTACCTCTCCATCCTCCTGCTTCGCACTGATGCCGTTCTTCTCCAGCCATACGCTTGCCACCTGATGGGGCGTTCCGCCTATTTCATCTACACTTATTCTTTTACCCTTCAGATCATGAACCCCCTGTATCGGTGAATCCTTCGGAACAATCAGCTTGATGCAGCCATAGTGAAGACCGTCCACCACCTTTACCTTCACACCGTTTTCAATGGAGGGGAAGAACTGGAAGTCTCCGTTTACAATTGGTATGGTGCCGTTGTTCAGACCGATTTTGCGGGTTTCAAAGTCCGCAGAAATTAAATTTACATCAAAGCCCTGCTCCGCAAAGAAGCCCTTTTCATATGCTATGTAGATGGGAGCTCCGCAAAGAGAGCCATCCTTGCCGGGAATATCGATTTTACCGTACTTATATTCGCCAGCTGCGCCTCCGGCCTTATCCTTGCTCTGGCTGCTGCTTTGGCTGTTGCTCTGACTGCCACTCTGGCTTCCTGTATTAGTAGCTTTATTTGCTTCCTTTTTGCCGCAGGCGGCCATCAGGCCCACCATGACAGATAATATCGCTATTATACAAATAAATTTTCTTATATTCTTCATGATATAAAACACTCCTTTACATTTATTCAGATAAAGCCTTATTAAATGCCTGCTCCAAATCGGCAATCAAATCCTCGATATCCTCCAGCCCTGCACTAATCCTGATCAGATTCTCAGGAATATCGGCAAGAAGTTTCTCCTCAGGCTCCAGCTCTCCATGGGTGGTCTGGGGAGAGTTGACTATCAGGCTGCGGGCATCTCCGATATTGACATGGTAGTGAAAGAGTTTCACTGAGTTCAGGAAGCTTTCTCTTTGCTCTGTTGTTCCCTTAAAGCCAAAGGAAAGAATTCCTCCTGTACCGTTTTTGAAATCTCTCTGCGCCAGCTCATGATATGGACTATCCTCCAGTCCCGGGTATCTGACCCATTCCACAGCCTTGTGGTTTTTGAGGTACTGTGCCAATGCTGTAGCATTTTTCACCTGCTTGGCTATACGCTCGGACAGGGTTTCCAGCCCTATCAGAACAAGATAAGCATCAAACGGGGACAGGGCTGCCCCAAAGTAATTAAGATAATTAAAGCGTATCCTGCCTGTAAATGGAGTCTGTGGAAATACCTCCGGAAAGCTGCGCCAGTTATCATTAATGTCGCGCAGGGTGTAGTATTTTTCCGAAAACTGAGGGAACTTCTCCGTCTGCCAGTTGAATTTGCCGCTTTCCAGCACCAGACCGGCAATTACATTGCCGTGGCCGGTCAGGCCCTTGGTGGCTGAGTAAACCACAATATCGGCGCCATGGGCAATGGGGTTATACAGATAGGGAGTTGCCACAGTATTGTCCACAACCAACGGTATGCCATGCTCATGGGCCACCTCGGCTATTGCATCAATGTCCAGCAAAACCCCACTGGGATTGCTGATGCTTTCAACATATATGGCTTTTGTATCAGGCGTGATTTCCTCATGGAGCTTTTTTGGATTTTCAATATTCTTTGCAATATCAAATTTAATACCGAATTTGGGATAGACCTTTTTAAAACTGTCTGCACTTCCTCCATAAAGATATGGAGAGGTAAGTATACGGCCTCCGCCTTCAGCTATATTAAGCAGGGTATAGCTGATGGCAGCCATACCTGAGGCAAGAGCTATCGCTCCTGCCGCTCCGTCCAGGGCCGCAATTCTTTGCTCCAGCACGGCAGTCGTCGGATTTCCCACCCTGGTATACAGATTGCCAAGCTCTCGCAGACCAAACAATGCCTTGGCGTGCTCTACATCACGAAAGTCAAAAGATGTGGTTTGATAAATTGGCGGGGATACGGCATAGTTGTGATTCTTTGGCTCATAGCCTGCCCGCAATCTCTGGGTATCAAACCGATAGCTGATATTTGATGAATTCGAAGACATATGATTTTTCCTCCTGATAAATTAGTTTCATTAGATCGTGGCATATCAGACATATCACACATATCGCTCATATCACAGTCACCTGACATATCAAACCACCTCCTTTTATATAGATTTATCTTAACGCCGGTTCGGCGGTAAAATCTCATTTCCAAGCTGTATCTACGAATTTGCCTGAAAGCTTTCTGCCTATCCTTTGCCTGCTTTCAGGCTCTATGAATCCACAATACTGTTTATTAGCTGTATTCAAATTTAAATATAATCTCCTTATCCATGGGAAAAGGTATTTTCCAGCCTTACAGGGCGTATATACAGCTGCTCCGATACATCAAGCCCGCCGGGGATTCCTGCCGCATCTGCCCTGCAGCGCTGGCAGTGCCTGAAGACACTGATATAATTTTGCGCCTCAGACCTTACCCTGCTAATCAGCCCGCAGCCGGGCGCACTGCACCAGCTAAGCTTATGCTGGGGAATCAGGGGGATGATATTAAATATCCTTGCCCCGCACTCTGCGCTTGTTTTTGCCACCTCCACCACATGATCCGCATTAATCTCAGGGATCAGGACGGTATTGACCTTTACCGTTGTACCAGCCCCGGCAACCTTTCTTATGCCCTCCAGCTGATTTCTTATCAGTATTTTTGCCGCCTCAACGCCCTCATATCGCCTGCCATGGTAGATTATACTTTCACATATTCTGGCCTGAACCTCCGGATCTACGGCATTTACCGTCACCGTAAGACTGTCTATGCCTACATCTATAATTTCATCAGCATAATCCGGCAGCAAAAGGCCGTTGGTACTCATACATTTGATAATATGGGGCAGTTCCTTCTTAATCAGACGAAAGCTTTCAAGAGCATATGGTGTTGCCAGGCTGTCGCCCGGTCCGGCAACTCCCGCCACAGTTATATCAGGACACAGCTCTATTGCCCTTTTAACCAGCTCCACTGCCTCCTGTGGACTGATAATACCCCTCGCCACTCCGGGGCGGTTGTCGGTATCATTAATATCACGCTTGCAGAAATTGCAGAAGATATTGCAGCCAGGGGATACCGGCAAATGAATACGTCCCTTATTGCTTTTGGCTCCCAGCGAAAAGCAGGGATGAGCCTTTTTTAATTCCTCAAATTCTGCTGCCACAGCCACACCTCCTTTAGCCGGTTTCCTCAAGCAGTCCTCTGCCAATCAGCTGTGCATTGATATCCTCTATCCTGCCATAGGCCTCAAAAACCCTCTTGCCCTTCGCGGTCATATAAGCAGCAGCGGCCTCTCCTATTCTCAGTACAAATATGGCATCACAATCATTAAGCACAGCCAGCAGGTGCTCAAATCCACCTTCACAATGACCCTGACATTTGGCAGCTGTCTTGCGGGTCTCTACAAAATGTGCCTCTGTATCCAAATTATAAATCTGCCAGTATCTGGCGGAACCAAAGTGCTCATCAATAACGATCCCGCTGATGCTGGCAAAGCCTACGCGATATCCCAAAAGCTTCGCCTCCCTTTTGCATACCCATATGATTCGCCTCCCTTATGCATAGCTTGAAAGAACCAGATGGTAAATGTCCTCTATAACCCGGAGGCCTCCGCTAAAGCCTGCATAGTTTGTTGTAAGCACCAGTCGATAAGGGCTTGGTATAGCAGCTGAAATGAAATCATAATCCTTTTCCTTTGCCAGCTCCTTATCCCAGCCGGAGCCTATAATCAAGCCCCTGCCCTTGTGACTGATTCCCCGGAGGATCTGGTGAGCCTTTCCTGCATCGGGCTCAAAGTATATGGGAATTTCCTTCTTGTTGCTGGTGCTTTGCAGATCGGCACGGATTGCATCCTGGAATTTCTCAGGTGTACCGTCGGTAACAAACTGCTCCTTGGGCACTATTCCTACCTCATGCAGCAGGAATTTGGATAAGGCAACCACGTAGCCTGCGTCATGCAGAATATGGGCATGGTTGGGAAGACCATATCTGAACTCCAGCAAAAAGGTTGCCAGATTATCTATTTCCTCATAATAGGCGTCAGACTCATGCTTGATAAAGGCACGTGCCGCCGCCTCATCAATTTGGGCTCCCTGGGAAAGGGCAAAGTCCAGTACCTGGTTCAAGAACTCGGTCGTTTCATTTGCCCCGATGGGAATATGATGGAACCAGGTATATTCCTGCCCATATCTGGCCTTAAGATTATCTGCTATCGGCTTGCCGTACCAGGGTGAAACAAGTACATTAAAGCCGGCAGCGGGTATGGTCTGCCACTCCTTTACTCCGCCACAATTGGGTCCAAACAGGACATTTGCCTTAAGACCCAGTCCTGCCAGCAATCTCTTGTATTCAGCGAGATTCCCCTTCCAGAAGGGATCCTGATAGGGTATGGAGGCGATTAAATTCACGGTGTTTTTCTCCGATTTGAATTCATATTCATCTTCAAAGCGGCTTACATACTGATCTATAATGGCATTTACCACCAGGCTGTGGGCTTCAAAATTGTTGGCCTTAAAGCCCGCTGTTTCCACCGATACGATCGGCTTTCCCTCCTCAGCAAATTCAGCCACCAGACTGTCAACATCATCTCCTACGATACCTGCGGTGCAGCCAGTCATAACCACCTGTAAATCGGTATCCAGCACCTTATAGGTGTTTTTGATAATTTCCCTCAGCCTGTTTATGCCGCCAAAAACAACCTCCTTCTCGGTAAAGTTCGTGCAGGGTGATGTGCAGCCGCCCGCATATCCGGTGGAGCGCTCAAAAAATCCGGCTATCATTTCACCGCAGCCCGGGCCGGAATGTAGAATCGGTACAGCCCTCGGGATTGCCACCACGCTCTGCAGCGCGCCTATAGCGCAGGTATAACGTTCCTGCTCAATCAGTCCCGACTTGCTCATTTTATACGCCTCCCTTCAGGAAATAATCCGGTGCCTGCTGTAGCCACCATTTGGTATATGGATTTATGGCATGCTTTTGCAGGTTCTTTACAAACTCGTCGTTTTCCAAAACCTCAAGTATACGCTCGCCGTAGTTAACCAGCCCTTCGTAGCCCATGGAGTAGTGCTCGTCACCCACCAGAAGTGACGGGATGCCAAGCTTAGCACCCCAGAGGGTCATGCCTCCGTGTCTGGCAAGAAGCAGATCCGGCCTGATACGGTTAAGAGCATTGACCAGCTCAAACTCCTGCTTGTTGCAGACATTGAAGTTAGTCACATTGCCGTAGTCGGCAACCCGCTGCGCCAGCTGGTCATTTTCCTTACGGCCGCTGTCATATATAGGGTCATGGTGGAAGATAGCCGCACCTATTGCCTTGATGCCCAGCTCGCCCAGCACATCCAGCAAGGCATGCCCGTGGGCCGCACCGGCTGTGACATAAGCCGTCTTACCCTGAAGCTTCCTGCGAAGCTCTTCTATTTTCAGCAGATACTTTTCCTTCTTTTCTGCGATTATTTTCTCAGCGATGTCCTCCTTTCCAAGGATTTTACCCAGAGCCCTGAACCACCTGTCGGTCTGAGCAATACCGTAGGGAGGTGCCGCAGGGATTTCAGGAACACCAAAGTCCTGTTCCAGTACAGCCCCCAGATAGCTTCCCAGAGTTGAGCAGGCCTGAACCGTTGCAGCGGCTTCGCTGGCAAATTTAAGCCCGTTTACCGTGGAATAGGGGGTGATGAAATTGGGCTTTGCGCCAAAGGGGGCGAACCAGTCTGAGAAGACATCGCTGCCCCAGAAGTTGATAACATTTATCATGTCATCCCGTCTCTGTCTCGGCTTTTGTATCAGCTTGCGGGCTATGCCGTGGTAGGCCGCATCAAAGCCTGTGGTCCATACCTTTGAGCGGAAGCCCTCACAGAAGATTGCCACAACCGGGATGCCTAATTCCTCTTCAGCCTCGTTGCAGACGCTTTCCACATCATCTCCGATTATTCCTGCAGCACATGTGGTCAGCACAAATATGGCATTAGCCTGCGTACGTTCATATACTTCACGAATGGTATTTGCCAGCTTGATATTCCCTCCGTAAACAGTATCCTTTTCCTTTAAATTCGTGGTGAATATATGACGGGGTGTAGGACGCCCCAAGCCCCGCAGAGGTGCATTAACCCTGTAGGTAAATGCAAATTCATGCAGGCAGGAGGCGCAGCCAACCGGCCCATGGCTGATTACGGCTGCATCCTGTATCAGCACCGTCATGCAGGCAGCCTTTGAGGTGGCGCAGCCAAGACACTGGCTAAAGGAACGCTCCTTATCCTTAAGGCCTGAGTAGCTGGCTTCAACCAGCCCTTTTGCGTCCCCCTGATAACCGGTAATTGAATTTATTCTTATTTCCCTAATCTGAACTTCCGGGAGGGTTAAATTGATTTTTGACATTAGTTATCACTCCATTCGCTAAAGATTCGATTGATTTTGTACTCATTCGATATGTACGGCGATCCTGCAGGGGCGCTGCTCCCAGCCTCCTGTAAAAGCTCTCTGCCGCCTTATTGTCCTCCAGCACATACCAGTCCAGGCGCTGAGCCCCCATCTGTAAGGCAATTCCGGCCAAAGCTCTCATAAGGGCCTTGCCTATACCTTTGCCCCGGTAAAGCTCGCGAACATACAAGTCCTCCAGAAAGAGGTTTTGCCTGCCGCAGAAGGTGGAATACACCGGATAAAAGAGGGCAAAACCTGCGGGTCTGTCGCCATATTCGGCAATCAGGACAGATGCCTGCTTTTTATTGAAAATAGTGTCCGTCAGCTCTTCCTCGGTGGCTGTTATCTGATCAGCCATTCCTTCAAATTCAGCCAGCTCCCTGATCAGAGAATATATCAGCTCACTGTCGGACAAATCGGCATATCGAATATTTATACTCATGAAAAGGCCACCTCAAATGCCTGCTGCAAATCAGCTATTAGATCCTTCGGGCTCTCAAGACCCAGAGACAGACGGATTGTATCTGTAGACAGCCCTGTCAGTTCGCGCTGTTTGTGTGTCAGCTCAACATGAGTGGTTTCGGTGGGGTTAATAATAAGTGAGCGGGCGTCTCCTATATTAGCCTGATAACTGAAAACCTTTGTTGCAGCCAGGAATTTACGCTTCTGCTCCTCTGTCCCTTTAAAGCCGAAGGATACAACCGCACCTGCCCCCTTAGGGAAGTATTTATCTGCCAGGGCCTTATAGGGATTATCCTTGGCATAAGGGTGGCGAACCCATGAAACATGCTCATTTTGCTCCAGATACTCTATAACAGCCTTAGCGTTGGCCACCTGCTTTGCCACCCTCTCCGACAGTGTTTCAAGCCCAAGCAGTACCAGATAAGCATCAAATGGAGATAAGGCCGCTCCCAGGTAATTAAGGTGCAAAGCCCTCAGGCGTCCGGTAAAGGGCTCATTCGGAAATACATCCAGAATGCTTCGCTCCCTGTCATCAGCATCCCTCAAAAACCACAGCGGTTGCAAAAAATGCTCATAGTTTCCATTGCCGTAATCAAATTTTCCGCTTTCCAGAACTACGCCCGCTATAACATTTCCATGCCCGGTCAGCCCTTTTGTAGCCGAATACACGACGATATCTGCTCCATAATCAAAGGGATTAAGCAAATATGGTGTAGCCAGGGTGTTGTCAACTATCAGTAGGATACCGGCCCGTTGTGCTACAGCTGCAATTTTTTCAATGTCCGGTATTGTGGCGAAGGGATTACTCAGGCTTTCTATAAAAATCGCGCGAGTATTTTCTTTTATCCCTCGCTCAAACTCGCTTATATCATCCGGATTTTCAACTATATCAACCTCCAGGCCGATATCCGGAAATAGGGAGGAATAGGCATCCAGGCTACCGCCATATAGCCGGGCGCTGCTGAGAATCCGGCCACCCTTTCCTGCCGCATTAAGCAGGCTGTAGGATACTGCCGCCATTCCGGAGGCCAGAGCTATTGCTGCTGCAGCTCCATGCAGCTGGCTTAGGCGCTTTTCCAAAACATCCACTGTCGGATTGGATAGCCTTGTATATATAGGATCACTTTCCGAAAATGAGAAGAGCCTATCTGCTCGGTAGCTGTCACCGAGAGTGAAGGCAGCGGTCTGATATATAGGAACGGAAACCGCATGATTATGCTCCGCAGAGTTATATCCTCCCTGAACCTTTAAGGTGTCAAATTCATATAATCTACTCATTTATACCCCTCCGAAAAATTTTATAACAGCGCATATGTCATTGCTTAGTGTTTTACTTATATTATTCCTTATCTTTTCAGGACTCCACGCCATTTACCTTGATTACATATTTATGATATATGTTTATATCTTAAAAAAATATACTAATATAACCTTCCATCTCTCATCTGATAGATTCGGTAGCCATAGGCTATAATATCCGGATCATGGGTAACCAATAAAACCGATACTCCTTCGGCTGCCGCCCGGCTGAAAAGCTTCATCACATAGCCGGCACTTTCAGTGTCCAGGTCGTTGGTGGGCTCATCTGCCAGCAATAGCTTTGGATTATTTATAAAAGCCCTTGCTATGGCAACCCTCCTGAGCTCACCACCCGATAAACTCTTCGGATAGGCATTTGCGAGATGCTCTATACCAATTTCCTTTAGCAAAGCCAGGGCCCGGTCACGGGCATCGCCCCTGCGTCTGTGCAAAAAATAGGGCAGGCGCACATTATCCAGTACCGTAAGGTTTGACAAAATACTGTATCCCTGAGGGATAAAGCCAATCTTTTCGTTGCGAAGGGCTGATAAATCTCTGTCTGATAGTGACATCAAATCGCTGCCGTCAAATACCACCTTTCCCGAGCTGGGACTAAGCAGTCCTCCTATAAGGTTGAGCAGGGTGGTCTTTCCGCTTCCTGAACGGCCTGCGATTATGGCAAAATCGCCTGAATTAAGTGATAGACGCACGTCCCTCACCGCATAAAAGCTTTTGTCGCCATAGGAGTATTTTTTGCACAGGTTAGTAAGTTCCAGCAGCATTTACTCACCCTCCCTGAAAGTAAGATAGGTTTGGGGGCGACATAGCTTTACTGCCAGATAGGCTGACGCAGTGGGTCCTACGGCTACTGCAGTAATTAGCGAGCCTGTCAGCAGGGTCGCTATCCATATGGGAGAGGGCATAAGGTAAGGCAAGCCTATGCGGTCGGCGATATAGACATTAAAGGGAAATACAATCGCAGCAGCTATGCCGGTTCCTATTACGCCACCCATTCCGCTGATATACAGCGACTCCCAAAGCAGGATAGCTGCAAGTCTTTTTCTTGTGGCCCCCAGCAAACGCAAGGTGGCAAATTCCTTTTTGCGCTCGTTTGCAGTAGCTGAAAAGACCACAGATAAAATGAGGAGAGTTATGACTAAAAAAGTAATTGCAAACAGTTTAAAAAAGCTGATGAAATTGCCAAGGCTCCTTGAAATGCTGCCGATTAACCCCTGGGTCTTAATTATCTGAACACCATCCATACTCCTGCGGATATCGGTAATCAGCCGTTCTATGCCATATCCGTCCTTAACCTTTATCAGTACAGATGAAATGCTGCCCTCAGGGTCAGTACCTGCAAGGAAATTAAGTCCCTTTTGTCTTGCCCTCTGATATAGATCCTTAATTGTCTCTATGGATGCAAATACGCTTTGATCAAGTCCTGTTCCGGTTTCATCAAGCCTTGCGGCAACAGGATAATCCTTATCGAAGAACCTGATATGCTTATTATCCTCAAGCTCAATATCGCTTCCCACTATCAGGGCACCCTTTTCAATATTTCCTCCGACAGATTCTTTAATCCAGGGGCTGATGGTAAAATCGCTTGCCGGATCGATGCCTATTATTTGTACAGGGACTGAACAGCAGGATGCGCTCAGGGCTGTAAGATAAAACTGGGTCGATAGCTTTGAGATTCCGTCCAGCTCTTTTAGCTTATCTGCAATTCCTTTATCAAAATAAAAATATGAGGGTTTTCCTGTCAAAAGAAGAGCCTTCTGATCCGACTCATGGCCAAGGGGTACCACTATCAAATCCGCACCAAATCTGGCTTCCAGCCCGCCCAGACCATTTTTCAGGCTAATACTCACCAGACTTCCCCCGAAAAGCACGAAGGATAAAACCGATACCACTATTGTCAATGCATATGTGCGAAAAGGCTTTCTTTTTAGGTTGAATCTGGAGAGCTTATGTGGGGTCAATGCCTGTGCCATCCCTTATCTCCCCCTTATTTCCCTGTTTGAATAAATACAAGGTATTTACGGCAGTAAAGAAAACAAGTAAAATGCTTATTATGGCTATAGACGGCAGAGTTAGGCTTCGGCAACTCATATGTACCTTAGAGCAAACTCCTGTTATGGCATTGGGAAAAAGAATTGCCAGTACAGCCAGCAGGCCTGTTGCAGCATTTAGCCATAATCTGATTTTTTTGCTCTTTGTTATCAGAGTGAGCGCACCGACAGCTATTATTAGAATTCCTAAGATCAGCTCAGCCTTGGCTGTATTATGACAGCGCATGACCATCATGCCGCCCTTACAAACCGGAAATAATAAATAAGGTCCAGTTGCCAGCAATAAGCCGGCTGCAATAAAGACAATGCCTGACAAGAATTTGCTTTTCAAATTGATACACCTCTCTTAAAACAGATTTTTGGAGAGATACCTTTCCCCCCGATCAGGCAGAACCGTAACAATGGTCCCGCTTTCAATACGCCTGGCAAGCTTGCGGATTGCAGCTATATTTGCTCCTGAGGATGAGCCTGCTATTATCCCTTCCTTGCGGGCAAGCAGCCTGGCTTCTTCAAATGCTTCATCATCATTTATTTTAATTACCTCATCCACAAGGGACATATCCATCGTGTCTGCTATGAAGTCGTTTCCTATACCCTCTATATTGTAATCGCCATGCTCTCCACCGCCCATCGTCGAACCTACAGGGTCGGCAAGCACAGCCTTGATATCCGGCTTTTGCTCCTTCAGGTAACGGACTATTCCTGTAAAGGTACCGCCGCTTCCGGCTCCTGCAACAAAATAATCTATCTCAGCCCCCAGGTCAGCCCAAATCTCAGGGCCGGTGGTTTCATAATGTGCCAGAGGATTGGCCGGATTACGAAACTGCTCAAGCGATATGGCATTCGGGATAGACCGTCTGATTTCCTCAGCCTTTTTTTCCGCTCCCAGCATTCCTTCTTCACGGGATGTATTAATAACCTCCGCTCCCAGCGCTCGAAGCAGGGCCTGCTTTTCCTCCGAGAATTTCTTTGGCACCACCATAATTAAGCGATAACCCCGGTTAAGAGCCGCAAATGCAATGCCCAGTCCTGTATTTCCGGCAGTCCCCTCCACAATTGTACCGCCCGGGACCAAAAGGCCTCTTTTTTCGGCATCCTCAATCATATATTTGCCGATTCGATCCTTTACGCTTCCACCCGGATTATACAGCTCCAGCTTAGCGTATACACGGATGCCTTCAGGAAAGCCCGAATGGCGAAGCCGAACAAGGGGGGTGTTTCCTATAAGCTGTTGCATGTCTTCATATAACATAGTTTTTGCTCTCCTTTAATCAATACTCCGCTCCCTTATGACATCATTTACTGTTCCTATATGGTATACGGCATCATTTTTTTGCTCCATCAATTGCAGAAAGTAAATCATCCAGCAAATCATCAGCATTTTCTATTCCAACTGATAAACGAACCAGGGTATCTGTAATGCCAACCTGCCGGCGGATTTCTTCGGGAATGGAGGCATGTGTCATGCTGGCAGGATGGCATACCAGGCTTTCAACTCCGCCCAGGCTTTCTGCAAGAGCAATAAGCCTTAGGCCTTCAAAGAATTTTTTTATATCATAATTATCCAGCAGCTCAAACGAAATCATGGCCCCGCCGTTTTTTGCCTGCTTTTTTTGTATCTCTGCGCCCTGTGCGTCCGGCAGTCCAGGATAATAAACCTTTTTTACAGCCGGATTGTTCTGCAGGGCTTTTGCTATTTTTTCAGCATTAGCCACATGAGCTTCCATACGGACCGCAAGGGTCTTAATGCTGCGGATAAGCAGGAAGGAATCAAAGGGTCCGGCTACGGCTCCCACCGCATTTTGGATAAAATGCAGCCGCTGTGCCAAAATTTCATCCTTAACCGCCACAAGACCGGCAATCAGGTCGCTGTGTCCGCCCAGATATTTGGTGGCGGAATGTACAACTATATCTGCACCAAGCTCCAAGGGACGCTGCAGATAAGGTGTCATGAAGGTATTGTCAACTA
This sequence comes from Clostridiales bacterium, assembly GCA_012512855.1. Lineage (GTDB taxonomy): Bacteria > Bacillota > Clostridia > Lachnospirales > Lachnospiraceae > Mobilitalea. Next base: position 7,721 of record JAAZDK010000270.1, on the reverse strand, counting down.
TGGTCAGGATACCATTTTCCTTTGCCAGCCTTGCCGCTGCCGCTATATCAGTGACTGTCAGCAAAGGATTGGCGGGCGACTCCAGCAGCAGAGCCTTCACGTCCGGACTGATGGCATTTTTAAGTGTCTCCAAATCGCAGGTATCCACAATCTTATAGTTCAGCCCGAATTGCTTATAGATTTTATCCAGTATCCGGAAGGTTCCGCCATATACGTTACTGGAAATAATTACGGTATCCCCAGCCCGGAAAAGATGTAAAACCGCATCAATGGCTGCCATGCCGGATGAAAAGGCAAATCCGTGTGTCCCTCCCTCCAGCTCTGCAATCAAGGCCTCCAGGGCAGCCCTGGTGGGATTGCCGGTTCGGGAATATTCCCATTTTGAACGGGGCTTGCCAAGGCCATCCTGTTCATAGGTGGAGGTTTGGTATATGGGGGTGTTCACCGCACCGGTTGCATAATCCCCATAAATACCTCCATGTATAACAGCCGATTCAATGTGCTTATAAGAAGCCAAGCTTTTCATCCCTTTCAATAAAATAATGAATATGTATTTTCATCTATTTATCCTGTCAAGCAGTTTAAAAATTTTAAAAGCTTGATACTTTTTATTAACCAACATATAGCACGACATAAACCCAAATTACTCAGAGAGCTTTGCAGGAATTACGGCTCCATTGTATTTTTCATTAATAAACTGTCTGGTTTCATCTGACTGCAGAGCCTTAACAAGGGCGATTATGGCAGGATTGTTCAGATCCTCCTCACGGACCGCTATGATATTGGCATACGGGCTGTCGCCGCCTTCACTGAATAATCTTTCGGATGTAATCTTTGCCTCCAGCACCTTGTTGGTGTTGGTGATAAAGAAATCATAATCTGCCTTTGTAGGTATAATCTGAGCCGAATCCAGCTCGACAATCTCAAGTGGACGCAGGTATTCCTCTATATCCAGAACAGATGCGCTTAAGGAGTTGGCGGTTTCAGTATTCAGCCTGATAAAGCCATTTTGCTCAAGAATACGCAGGGCTCTGTATTCATTGGTTCCGTCATTGGGAATTGCCACTACCGCATTGTCCGGAATTTCCTCCTTGCTGCTGTATTTGTCGGAATAAGCTGTTATAGGCTCAACATGGATGTCTCCGGCATTTTTAAGGTTAAAGCCGTTAACAGAATTCCACTCATTCAGATAAGGCTCATGCTGGAAGAAGTTGAAATCTATTTCACCTTTTGCAAGCTTCTCATTGGTGGTATTGTCAGCAGCTGTTGCCACCAGCTCAACGATTATGCCCTGTTCCTGAAGCTTGGGGGCTACAAATTCAATAAGCTCCGAATGCGGTACCAGATCTGCGATACCCTTGATTGATATAGTTTCATTTGCTGCTCCATCTGATGAAGCCTCTCCCCTGTTGTTGTTTGTGCTGCTATTGCCTGTGCTGCCAGCTGCTGTGCTGTTTGCCTGCTTTGCATTATCCTCCTTGCCTGATTGTGAATTATTATCCTTGCCGCAGGCGGCAAAAAGGGCAATTGATAAAATTAATGTGAGAATAAAGAGCAAATTCCGTTTTTTCATTTTTTATACTCCTCCTTAAATTAATTTTCTCTTCTTTAATATTTGCTTGGATGTAAAATTGCCAAACCACTGAACCAGTTGAACAAGAGCGATCAAAACATAGACTGCTGCAAACAAAACATCATGCTGGAAGCGCTGATAACCGAAGCGCACCGCAATATCTCCGATTCCACCTGCCCCAAACATACCGGCCAGTGCTGTCATCGAAATAACAGCTATAACTGCTACCGTAAAGCCTCGTATCAAGGAAGGCAGGGTCTCCGGCAGCAATATTCTGTATATGATTTGCAGATTGGTGCTTCCGATGCTCTTTGCCGCTTCAATCTTTCCTTTTGAAATTTCCAGCAGACTGCTTTCCACAATACGTGCGTACATTGGAATACAGCTGGCGGCTATAGCTATAATACAGGCATTGGTTCCATAGGATTTTCCAAAGAACAGCCTTGAAACCGGAATCATAAGAATAATCATTATCATCTGCGGCAGGGAGCGCAGGCAATTGATAAACCAACCGGAGGCCGAATATAAGAATTTAACCGGAACCAGACCGTCAGGGTTGGTTACTGTAAGCAAAATCCCCAGCAGCAGGCCAAACACCAGCATTATTACCGAAGACAGGGCTGTCATATATAAGGTCTCCCAGATGGCCGGCGTAAGCCTCTCCCATATACTTGGGGAAAAAGATCCTTTTATCACTTCCCAGAGAGGGGTATCAAGCAAGCTCATGCAATCACTCCTTTGCTAGTTGAATTAACATAAAGCATTAAATACCGCTGCCATATTCCAGATCAGTTTTCTGGAATTCGGTATAAACCCTGGCAAAGAGAGCTCCGGTATGACTGTGGGGATTGCTGAAAATATCCCTGACCGCCCCCACTTCTATGATCCGGCCATCCTCCAGAACCGCCATCCGCTCACAGCTGTAGCGTATCGCATCCAGCTCATGGGTAATCATCAGTATCGTAATACCTGTGCTGCGGTTGATTTCCTTCAGCAAATCCAGTATTTGCAAAGTAGTCTGGGGATCCAGGGCGCTGGTAGCCTCATCACTTAACAGCAGCTGGGGCCTGTTAACCAGGGCCCGCGCTATACCAACCCGTTGCTTTTGTCCTCCTGACAATGCTCCCGGGTAAGCGTCCAGCTTATCTGCCAGGCCCACCAGCTCTGCCGTTTCCAGAACTCTGCGGCGGATTTCGGCTCTGGGAACATTACTTATTTCAAGAGGATAGGAAATGTTATGATAGACATTCCTGGCTTCAAATAAATTAAAGGTCTGAAAAATCATTCCTATCTTTCTTCTTTCTTTCAGCAGTTCCTTTTTTGAAAGCTTCAGAATATCTACCCCTCCCACCTCGATGTTGCCTGCATCCGGAGTTTCAAGCCGGTTTATACATCTGGCCAGGGTAGACTTGCCTGCTCCAGAAAATCCGATAATTCCGAATATCTCTCCCTTATGTACCGTAAGATCAATTCCCTTAAGCACCTGAACCGGACCATTATGTGAGTGAAAGGTTTTATACAAGCCGGAAATTTTAATATACTCTTCCATAACACCTATACCGCACACGGTCATATCTGACCTTGAAATCAGTGCTTCTCCTTTCCACAGATTTTAAAAAAAGCTCATCACATGCTTAAGAAACACAAATCTTATGGCCAGTGATAAGATAGTTTGATAATAATTCATGTCAGTCCGGTTAGCTCCCGATAAAGTATCTGTCTTATTGTCATTGCATATTTTACATATATATCATATATTTCATGTTGACATTATATGTTTAGCATCTTGAGATGTCAATATTAATTTAAAGAAATTTGATAGATTTGCACTATTAGCTAAATATTTGCTGCCTTTGGCATGTCTTTTTGTGCAAGATTAATATTACATATATGTTTAGTATGATTTGAAGAGTCATAGGCCTCATGAGATATGTTTATAGAATGAGATTAATTATAAATAGTGATACTAAAGCTTTAAATCCTTGCTCAAATAAAACCTGGAATAATCATTAGTCCTGCTGCCCGGCTGGAATGTGTGGCCGTCGGGCGCAACCGGATTGTCTTCCTCAACCGCTAAATAAAAACCGGCATCTTCAGAAGCTCCTGCTCCCGATGATACCGGTAATAGATCGTATCTTATCGTTTCATGTCTAAAAGCTTATCATGTTGTCTTAAGCTTATTATAATTATAAATATAAGAAATTTTCAGCTACTATACTACAGACCGCAAAAGGCTTTTTCCATCCGGTCCAGAGCCTCCTGCAGCAAACTTCTGGGACAGGCTATATTCATTCGCTGGAATCCCACGCCTCCTGCTCCGAACATCTTGCCTGTATCCAGCCAAAGCCCCGCCTTTTTCACAAAAAGCTCATCAAGCTCTTTATCAGTCAGGCCCAGTGCTCGAAAATCCATCCAGATAAGGTAGGTTCCCTCAGGCTCCACCAGGTGCACCTTCGGGAGCTTTTCCTCCAGAAATTTGCGCACCAGCGCCAGATTACCTTCAAGATATTTTATAAGCTCCTCAAGCCAGGCCTCACCCTCTTCATAAGCAGCCTGACATGCCAGAAGGCCCATCAGATTTGGCTGGCTGTAGCCGGTTTTGGCTATCTCCCTTTTAAATATACGGCGCAGTTTTTCATTCGGTATAATAATGTTGGATATTTGCAGCCCTGCAAGATTGAAGGTTTTTGTAGGAGCAGTACACAGGATGCAGTTTTGGGCAAACTCAGGACATATCGCAGCAAATACCTTATGCCTATAGCCTGTATATACAAAATCGGCATGAATTTCATCAGCCACCACATATACTCCATATTTAGCGCATAGCCTGCCCACAGCTGTCAGCTCCTTTTCGCTCCATACCCGACCGACAGGGTTGTGGGGGCTGCAGAGGATAAAGAGCTTTACTTGTTCATCTATTATCTGGCGCTCCATCTCCTCCAAATTCATCCTGTAACGGTTATCCTCCAATATTAGCTGATTAACAATCAGACGGCGGTTATTCACCTTAATTACGCTTTCAAAGGGATAATAAACCGGCTGCTGTATCAAAACCGCATCACCCGGCTGGGTCAAGCCACGGATGGCAGCGCATATGGCAAATACAACTCCCGGTGTCTTTACCAGCCATTCAGGCCGGATCTCCCAGTCAAATCGCTTTTTATACCATTTTTTTAAGGAATTAAAGTATCCCCCATCAGCCGCATCGCTATATCCGAAAACCCCATGCCTTATTCTCTGAGCCAAAGCATCCAGCACGGCAGGGGGTGAGGCAAAATCCATATCTGCCACCCATAAGGGAAGGATTTCATCCGGCATTCCTCTTCTGGCTGCAAAATCGTATTTTAGGGAATGGGTTCCTCTCCTGTCTATGACAGTGTCAAAATCAAACATGTCAGTTCCCTCCCCCAAGCGCCTGACTTAAATCCTTGATCAGGTCATTTGCAGACTCCAGACCAACCGACAGTCTGAGTAAACGGTCATCAATACCCTTTGCCGTCCTTTCCTCCTCCGGTATATCGGCATGAGTCTGCAGCATAGGATAGGTTATCAGGCTTTCAACACCGCCCAGGCTTTCGGCATACTGAATTATCCTCACCCTTTCCAGGATTTTGCGGGCAGTTTCTGCGCTGTCCACCTTAAAGGAAAGCATGGCCCCAAAGCCGCTTGCCTGCTTCCTACTAATTTCATAACCGGGATGCTCAGGCAACCCGGGGTAATAAACAGCCTCCACCTGCGCCTGCTGTTTCAGCCAATTTGTAATTCTTATGGCGGTCTCCTGCTGGCGCTCCAGTCTTAACGGAAGAGTCTTAATTCCTCGAATCAGCAGCCAGGAGTCAAAGGGAGACAGGCATGCTCCGATGGTTTTGCTTATAAACTGCAGCTTCTCAGCCAGATTAGCGTCCGACACCACTAAAAATCCTGCCAGAGTGTCATTGTGGCCTCCCAGGTACTTAGTTCCGCTGTGCAGCACCACATCCGCCCCAAGCAACAAGGGCTTTTGAAAATAAGGGGTAAGGAAGGTATTGTCAACAATCAGAAGAAGTCCATGCTGCCTGCACAAGCCGGCAACAGCCTCTATATCGGTAACATGCATCATGGGATTGGTGGGAGTTTCGATAAAAACAGCCTTAGTTTGTGCCTTTATGAGACCTTTTAGCGCATCCAAATCCGAAGTATCCACATAATCAAAGCTCAGCCCGTTTTTCTCCGAGATATGGTGAAACAGGCGAATGGAGCCTCCATACAGATCATCGGAAGCAATTATATGGTCTCCGGGCGAAAAAAGCTCCATCAATGTGGTTACTGCCGCCATGCCTGATGAAAAGGCCAGGGCAGCCACTCCATCCTCCAGCCTGGCAACGGTTTCCTCCAAATACTCCCGGGTGGGGTTTTGCGCACGGCTATAATCAAAGCCTGTGCTTTCTCCAACAGCGGGATGGGCAAAGGTTGCGGACTGGAAAATAGGAACACTAATAGCTCCTGTTGAATCATATTTTTTATCACTACCATGAATACAAATCGTTGAAAAATCCATAGGCTTCTCTCCATTAGCATAACTATTTTATCAAATGTAGAACATCATAGCGTTATTCTCCTTATGCTTCTCTGCCTCACTTACCAAATCGGCAATAGTAATAGAGCTTAAGGTTTGCCTTACATTTCTGTCCAATATATTAAACGCAGATAACCGCATAGCCATCTCGATATCCGGGGCTTTTTCCTGGACGGTTTCCTGTGTTTGCTCAAAAAGAGAGCTCTCAACAGCCAGAAGCACATCCAGTACGGTTATCTGCCCGGGCATTCGTGTTAGCTGATAGCCGCCCTGGGCACCTTTTGTAGAGCTGACGATTTCAGCTTTTTTCAGCAAGGCAAATACCTGCTCCAGATATATTTTGGATATCCCCAGCTTCTCAGAAATACTAATTACAGTAATATGTTCTCCCGAATCATATTGCTGCGCCATGCTGATAACCGCAGCAAGGGCATAACGGCCTTTTGCTGATACTCTCATTTCTTAATCACTCTTTTCATATATAAATAGTATGTATTATATGATAATGGAAAAATACTGCATTGTCAATATCAAGTTTTCCGTAAATAGTAGGAGATGTGTTCCGTAAATAGTAGGAAATGCTTATGCAATAAAAATACTGTTGGATGACGTATTAGGAATTATACTCCAAAAAAAATCGGTATACTCCTCCTTATAACTGTATAACTGATTTATGATATCGTATACTTGGTAGTGACTTGAACAACTTTATAATGGAAAGGTGATTTTTGTGTATTATTCGTTTCTTCACACGCATAATGTTTTTGCATGATTAATATCTTTGTAGAGAAACTCGCCTCATGCTCAATAGACTAAAATCCATAATATAAAGCTGAAGCTTTCGCCTCAGCTTATGTTCAAAATATTGCGCCAACATTTGCTAAATGTCTATTTTGCTTATTTATTTTTTATATTATGTCATATTTCTTTTAATATGTCTATCGCAAGTGTGCAGTCGTCTATTCTCTCTACGCTATAACGACTAGTCTGTGACTCTTTTGTCTCCCCAAAAAATTTTTTGATAAGTTGCTTTGAATTTATATTCAATCCATCTACAGCTTCGCCTTTGTATTTACGCCTCACAGGTCGTAGGGAGTTTTTGTCCTTGTTGTTACTGAAACGCAAGCCAATCTTCACTACTTTATTACCATTCCTGCCTTGTATTACATTTACCCATTCATACTGATAGATGTTGTCTATTAAGTCGCAGGCGTCAGCATTTAGCGCAATCCGCCCTTGTCCTATGCTAGCAATCGCCTCTCCCGCTCTTCTTGCTTATGTCGTTATTCTCTCTTTTCCTCCTGCACCACCACGTAATACCATCTTACGCCGCCTTGTTCTGTGTCTATTAATTATATGCGTTTGTTTTCGCTTGCGCGAATTAATTTTTGCTTCTATTAATATTTAACATGCTCTTTCTCAACCACTTGTCAACCTGAAGTTTAAATGTTGTTCATTTCTTCATCATGTTGTGCGAGAGCAAACTCACATCTCAAGTTATAACTATTTCTCAAACTTCTTTTACGTCTTAATCACTATTGTCAACATAATAATCTTACATCCAAATACGTCTATTTGACTTCTACTATTTAC
>JAAZDK010000269.1 GCA_012512855.1 Clostridiales bacterium | reverse complement strand
TGATGAGGGAGAGGAAAAGCTGATTTACTCTTCCGTATATTATTATATGGAGCTGAATGTAGCCAGAATGCTGCATGATTTGAATATACATTATGATGTTGATGCTGAACGTGCCAGAAGCCGGGTGAAGGAAATAGAAAAACGCTTTAATATAGAATTGGAGGAGCAGCAAAGGATGGCGGTGGTTGAAGCGGCTGCAAATGGCCTGCTAATTATCACGGGAGGCCCGGGTACCGGAAAAACCACAACAATAAATGCCATAATTAAATTCTTTGAGCTGGAGGGTATGGAGATATTACTGGCTGCGCCTACAGGAAGGGCGGCTAAAAGGATGACCGAGGCCACAGGCTATGAGGCCAGAACCATACACAGGCTGCTGGAGCTGACCAGGCTGGCGGATGATGAAGAGAAAAAGTTCACCTTTGGCAGGGACGAGTTTAATCCTTTGGAAACCGATGTTCTTATAGTGGATGAAATGTCCATGGTGGACTTATACCTTATGCATGCCATGCTGAAGGCTGTGCCGGTCGGAACCAGACTCATTCTGGTAGGAGATGTGAACCAGCTTCCCAGTGTAGGGCCTGGAAATGTGCTGAGGGATATAATCAATTCAAATTCCTTCAATGTAATGAAGTTGACTAAAATATTCAGACAGGCAGCCGACAGCGACATTATTATTAACGCCCACAAGATAAACAATGGCGAGCACATAAGACTGGACAACAAAAGCAAGGATTTCTTTTTCCTAAAAAGGGAGGATTCAGCCGTAATATCGGCTGTTATGATAAATCTTATAAAAAACAAGCTCCCCGGATATGTTAAGGCAACTCCCTATGACATCCAGGTGCTGACTCCCATGCGTAAGGGAGAGCTGGGAGTTGAAAAGCTAAACCGTATACTGCAGCAGGCCCTGAACCCGCCTGCAAAGGATAAAAGAGAAAAGGAGTTTCATGATACCGTATTCCGGGAAGGCGACAAGGTAATGCAGGTAAAAAACAACTACCAGACAAGCTGGGAAATCAGGAGCAGCTCAGGAACGGTTATTCAGAGCGGGACAGGTGTATTTAACGGGGATTCGGGTATAATAAAGGAAATAAATCACTTTTCAGAGCATATGCTGGTGGAATTCGACGATAACCGCCTGGTGGACTATCCCTTTAGCCAGCTGGATGAGCTTGAGCTTGCTTATGCAGTTACCATCCATAAGGCACAGGGCAGTGAATATCCTGCTGTAATCATTCCTATTCTGGACGGCCCGAAGCTTCTGTTTAACAGAAATCTTTTGTATACTGCCGTAACCCGGGCAAAAAGCTGCGTTGTAATCATTGGCAGTGACTATATGCTTAAGTTTATGATCGACAATAAAAATGAGCAGAACCGTTATTCGAGCCTGAGCCGCAGGATAAAGGAGTTACGGTAGTTTGTAGGACAAAGAAACTAAGATAGTTATCATTGACAAGACCGGTTTATTAAATATAATATTGGATAGTGCATTTTTATGGAAAATAGGTTATAATAATAAAAATAATAGTAGTTTTATGGAGGATAATAAATTGGCTACGACAACGTTGGTAATTATGGCAGCCGGTATGGGCAGCAGGTTTGGAGGCATTAAGCAGCTTGAGCCGGTTGGCCCTAATGGCGAGATTATAATGGATTATTCTATTTATGATGCTATAGCCGCAGGCTTTGACAAGATTGCAGTAATTATCCGCAAGGATCTGGAAAAGGATTTTAAAGAGGTAATCGGCAACCGTATTGAGAAGCTGGTAAAGGTTGAATATGTATTTCAGGAGCTGGATGATATACCGGAAGGCTTTAGTGTACCGGCAGGAAGAAGCAAGCCATGGGGTACAGGACAGGCGGTTCTGTGCTGTAAGGAGCTGGTAAAGGAGAATTTTGCAGTCATCAATGCGGACGATTATTATGGCAAGGAAGCCTTCAGGCTTATATATAAATTTTTAAATGATCCTGATTATAACGATAACGATTATTGCATGGCAGGTTTTATTCTTGGCAATACCTTAAGCGAGAATGGAGCTGTAACCAGAGGTATATGCAAGGTTGACGAAACAGGCAAACTGGTAGATATCGTGGAAACCGGCGGAATTGTACCGGCAGAAGATCATGCAGAGGCTAAGGACAGCAATGGCAATAAAATTGCAATTGACTTAAACAGTGTGGTATCTATGAATATGTGGGGCTTTAAACCGGGTTTGTTTGACTTTTTGGAAAAGGGCTTTGTTGAATTCATGACAAATCTGGGACAGGATGACATTAAGAAGGAATACCTTCTTCCGACGGTAGTTGGGGACCTGGTAAAGGCCGGCAAGGTACAGGTGTCTGTACTTAAATCAAATGATCGCTGGTTCGGGGTTACCTACAAGGAGGATAAGGATGATGTGGTGAATTCGATCAAGGCATTAATTGAGAAGGGAGAATACCCTGCCAGTCTATATGCATAATTTATGGCTAATGCATTTTTGGACTATATCATAGAGCTGCTTTACCCGGTGAGGTGCCCTTTTTGCACAGAGATAGTTATTCCCAAAGGTGAAAGAGTATGTGCAGGCTGCAAGGAAAAGCTTCCCTATATAAATGAACCCAGATGTATGAAATGCAGTAAGCCGATTAGCAATGACAGGGAGGAATACTGCAGTGACTGTGCTCGTAAGAATCATCAATATAACAGAGGCTTTGCCGTATGGCGTTATGATGAAACAATGAAGCGTTCCATTGCCGACTTCAAATATCGGAGCAGGAAGGATAATGCCAGGTTTTATGTAAGCGAAATAATCCGTTTATATGGAGATAAAATAAAAGAGATATCACCGGATGTAATTGTACCGATACCTCTTCATCGCAGTAAATATAATGAACGGGGATACAATCAGGCACAGTTGCTTGCATTGCCAATCGGAAAAGAGCTTGGTATACCCGTATTGCCGAGACTTCTGTTAAGAAAGAAGAAGACCCTGCCGCAGAAAAATCTCAGTGATAAAGAAAGACTTAAAAATCTGACCGAAGCATTTGGCTATAATGAAAGGCTGGCAGTTGAATATAAGAAGCAGATAAAAAAGGTACTATTAGTAGATGACATATATACGACCGGCAGTACTATAGAGGCTTGTACACATGTGCTTAAATCCAATGGTGTATTGGAAGTGTTTTTTCTAGTGTTATGCATAGGAGAAGGCTTTTAGGGAGGAGAAACGAATGGATATTAGAAACTGTAAAAGCTGTGGCAGGATATACAACCATGTAAGCGGACCGAATTTGTGCCCGTCATGTGCAGCTGCTCTGGAGGAAAAGTTTGATGCGGTAAAGGAGTATATCTATGATCATCCTCGTGTGGGAATGCAGGAGGTCTCCGAGGTATTTGACGTATCAATAGCTCAAATTAAGCAGTGGATTCGTGAGGAAAGACTGGCCTTTGCCGAGGACTCTCTGATAGGTCTTGAATGTGAGGGCTGTGGCGTTACTATCAAAACAGGACGTTTTTGCAACGAGTGTAAGGAAAAGCTGGCAAGAGGCTTTAGGGATCTGTATACTAAAGCGGAGGATAAAACGGTTAAAAGGACAAAGGATTATAAGGACAATCCCAAAATGCGTTTCCTCAACCAGCCTTCTGTAAAAAAACCGATCAGAAAGATTGATTAATACCAGGAGTAAGTGATATATTAAGAAAACAAGCCTAAAGCAGGGATGTGAAAGCTTTAGGCTTGTTGCTTTTTACTTCTTTACAAGTCGGATTCCGTCATCATTAATTTCAATAATACCATCCTTATAAAGCTTGCCGATGGCTCTTTTGAAGGCGTTTTTACTGATTTTGAATTCCCGTTTAATATCCTCAGGATCGGATGAATCATTAAAAGAAAGGTAACCGCCTGCGGCCTTAAGCCTGTCCAAAATATTCTCTGAATCGGTGCCAATCTGAACATAGGCCTTATCCCTTAAGCTCAGGTTAAGCTTGCCGTCCTCCCTTACACTTGTTACACGGGCCTGTATAGTTTCTCCTATTTTAACAGGTGAAAACAGCTCATTGTTTGGTATCATTGCCGAGTAAATATTATCAACAGCCACAAAGACACCAAAGGAGTCAATCTGGTCATATACAAAGCCGCTTACGATGTCACCCTTTTTATATCCTGAATCGGTGGACAAAAGGTCATATACCTTCATGGTGGCACACAGCCGCCTGCTTTTATCCACATAGAGGCTGACTAAAACATTATCCCCTACCTTGACCTTGCTGCTTTGCTCCTTGAAGGGCAAAAATAAATCCTTTACCAGGCCCCAATCCAAAAAGGCTCCAATATCACTTACCTCCTTGACCTTTAATACCGCCAGCCCGCCAATTGTTAGCGGCACCTGTTTTGTAGTGGCAATAATACGATCCTCGGTATCCTTGTATATAAAAACCTTAATCAAATCTCCGACAGTAAGATTTTCAGGCGCTTCCTTTGCCGGAAGCAAAATAGCTTGCTTTGGATTGTCCTCGGGCTCGACAAGATAAAAGCCGAATTTTGATTTCTTATCAACCCTCAGCATTTGATATTTACCCAATTCTATCATGTTATATATTCCCCTTTTATTTTTTCTTTTGATAAACATTACTTTAAGCGTAACCTGCTGTTATTTAACACTTAAACATTTATTTGCTGCCATGCGAAAAACTCCATATAATCCATTGTTCATGAAAAGTATAACATTAGTTTATGGATTTTAACAGTTTTTTATATTATACCTTATAAAATGCTACTGCAATCCTCTGAAATGAATTCTTTATGAAATTTATTATTATTTAATATAAATTGCTCCAAGGATGCTGTAAAATTTATATGAAAGCTTTTATAGATGCGTTTTGTCTGAAAAATACTGGTATTTATACTTACGGTTTGCTATAATATGCTTGTCATTGCAAGGAGGGATAATTAGTTGGACTCGATAGAGTATTATAATAAGCATGCAAATGAATATTTTCAGAAAACGGTTGACATTGATATGCAGGACCACTGGGATGCCTTTACCAGCCTGCTGCCTGAGGGAGCCAGTATCCTGGATCTTGGCTGTGGCTCCGGCAGAGACAGCGCGTATTTTTTGTCCTGTGGTTATGATGTCACTATGCTTGATGCGTCATATGAAATGTGCAATCTGGCAAGCATACATACCGGACAGGAGGCCTTGAACCTGTCATATGAGGATATGGAATTTCATAATGTGTTTGACGGTATCTGGGCTTGCGCCTCTCTTGTTCATATTCCAAGAAGCAAAGTTGATGGCATATTGCATAAAGCTGTCAGGGCACTGAAGGTAAACGGGATCATGTATATGTCCTTTCATTATGGAGATTTCGAGGGTATCAGGGATGGACGCTATTTTACCGATTACAGGGGCAGAACACTGAGGGAGCTAATCATGCGTCAGGCGAATGTTGAGCTAATTGATATACAGATGTGCAAGGACAGCAAAGCAGGTGAAGGCGATGATGATAAAGAACACTACTGGATTTATGCGATAATCAGAAAAACTCATGAATAAGATTGCGATTAATAGCTAGCTATATAACAATGAGCCAATCATTGTCATATTTTTAGGATTTTGTTTTATGATAAAATTATATATCAGGCATAAAGCATACAATCAGCAGGCAAAATATCATCAAATGCTTATTCTGTCATATAATCTATAATTTAACGTGATATTTTCGGCTGATAAAGCATGGCCGATAAAGAAACAGGGAGGAAGAAGCATGATTTATGATCTTATAATTATAGGTTCCGGTCCGGCAGGGCTGTCGGCGGCCATCTATGCGAAAAGAGCCCAATTAAGCTTTGTGGTAATAGAAAAGGCTCCTGTAAGCGGAGGCCAGATAATAAATACCTATGAGGTTGATAACTATCCGGGCATCCCGGGTATCGGAGGCTTTGATCTCGGAATGAAATTCCGTGAGCATGCAGATAAGCTGGGAGCTGAATTTGTTACCGGCGAGGTAAGTGATTTCTTTATTGAAGATGGCAGTAAGATTGTTGTACTTGATGATGGCAGCAGATATACGGCTAAAAGTGTAATTATTGCAACAGGTGGCAGCCCAAGGCACTTGAATGTTCCGGGAGAAGCCGAGCTGTCAGGTATGGGGGTGTCCTACTGCGCCACATGTGATGGAGCATTTTTCAAAAACAAGACTGTCGCCGTAGTAGGAGGTGGGGATGTGGCAGTGGAGGATGCCATCTTCCTGGCCAGAATATGCAGGCAGGTTTACGTTATCCATCGAAGGGATGAATTCCGGGCATCAAAAAGCCTGTCAAGCAAATTGCTTGATCTGGATAATGTGACTGTGCTCTGGAACAGTGTTGTTGAAAGAATTAACGGCAGCGACAAGGTAGAAAGCCTTGTTATAGCGGATACAAAGACTAAGGAGCAGAAGACCTATGAGGTGGACGGAGTCTTTATAGCTGTCGGCTATATACCCAATTCTCAGATATACAGCAAGCTGGTCAAGGTTGATGAGGCCGGATATATTATAGCAGGTGAGAATTGCCAAACCAATTTACCGGGTGTATTTGCAGCCGGTGATGTTAGAACCAAGGAATTAAGACAGATTATTACGGCAGCTGCCGACGGGGCAAATGCTATTACAGCAGTAGAAAAATATCTTAACGGCATATAAAGCGTAACTGACTAAAGCAAATCCCGGAAAATGCAGCGTTTAGGGGCTAAAAGACCTATGGTCGAATTCTACAGTTTTAGTACAATAATTATTGACAAAAGATTACATGGTTGCTATAATTATTTCAACGGTTAACAATTTTGTAACAATTTAAAATAGGACAAGCTCATAAGGCACATATGAAAATTAGTCCCGATGGTTGCATTTCTGGGAGGTTATATAGATGAACATTAGGATGGCTGTTAAGATGGCGGCTTTAATAGGTATGACTGTTTTAGCCGTGTCCAGGCAAACAGCTGATGCAAAGGCGGATACTCTTGTGTCAGCTGAATGTGGTATAGCCGGTATATCGGAAATACTTGATTCGACTTCAGAAAAAGCGTTAAAGTCTGCTTATGATGAAGTAAAGCGTTATATTGACTCAAAATCTCCTTATAACAACATTGGAATTTCAAAAGCAGACAGCTATGTAAATATCAGAAAACAGCCATCAACCGACAGTGAGATTGTTGGCAAGCTTTATCGCGGTTCAGCGGCAAAGATCCTTGAGCCCCTTCCTGGTGACTGGGCCAAGATAGAATCCGGAGATGTGGTGGGCTATATAGCAACCAATTATCTGGCAATCGGGGAATCGGCAAAGGATATGGTTGAAAAGTATGCAACCAAGTATGCTAAAGTAGTCAATACGATGACTCTGAGAGTTAGAGAGCAGCCCAGCACCGAATCGAGAACCCTGGATTTAATTCCATTGGGAGAGGAATATGTCGTAGTTAAGGAATACGATGATTGGGTAGAGATAGTTCTTGCCACCGATGAGGGAACAGGTAATGAATTTACAGGATTTATCAGCAAGGATTATGCAGAAATCAGGGTCGAATTCCAATATGCCATATCAGTTGAGGAAGAGCTGAGAAGAAAGCGTTTACAGGAAGAGGCTGAAAGGGCCGAAGCGGAAAGAAAGCGCAAGCTTGCGCAGGAGGAAGCTGAGAGGAAGGAAGCGGCAAGAAAGGCTGCAGAAGCTGCCAAAGCGTCTCAGTCAAAGAGTAACAGCGGTTCGGGCAGCAGTAGTTCATCAAGCAGTAGCTCCAGCAGCAGTTCAAGCTCGGCTGACAAGAAGAGACAGGAAGTTGTCAACTACGCCCTGAAATTTGTCGGCAATCCCTATAAATGGGGTGGAGAAAGCCTGACAAAGGGTGCAGATTGCTCCGGATTTGTACAGACTATTTACAAGGATTTCGGTTACAGTATTCCTAGAGTATCCAGGGATCAGGCGAAAAGTGCAGGCATAAAGGTCAGCGAAAGCGACCTAAAGCCCGGAGACCTGATATTCTATGCCAATAACAAGGGCGTTGTAAACCACGTTGCTATGTACATAGGAAACGGTAAGATAGTACATGCTGCCAACAGGCGTCAGGGTATTATCGTATCTAACTATAAATACAGAAAGATACATAGCATAAGAAGAATAATTAAATAATTGAATCATAATAATTTAGACCTCCTGGAAACAGGGGGTCTTTTTGATGAGTTTTTATGAACTGTTATTTATGAACTGTAAATTCATAAAATAGATTAGATAATACAAAGATATGGTTTGACTGCATGGCAGACATCCTGGTTGGCGGTGGCAATATCATGTATCTGTGCTTTTGAGGAAGAAGCGGACGGCCTTTGGCATGAATTCTATGTATAGGGAAAGAGCCCAAAGGCTTGTTGTACAAGTAATGCCATTTTGGCTTATATGCAGAAGTATTAAATAAATAATGTGAATATTAGAAATAATATTTGCAATATATGATAAATTGAGCGAATTTATTTTATTATTTTCTTCAACTGGCTTATT
>JAAZDK010000268.1 GCA_012512855.1 Clostridiales bacterium | reverse complement strand
CCTTAAATGTTTGTATTGCGGGAATAGCATTGTATGTGCATACAAATTAAATTATAATGATATCTTTAAAGCCTTTGGCTGCAAGCAGCCCGGCGTAATATTCCATTTGCTTGTGTGTCGGGATTTGCAAGGTCTCTTTATATTGCGGGCGAACTCCCATTGGACGATAGGATATAAGCTTATATCTTATGGGTCTTATGGATAAGTATGGACTAAGTAAATCTGCTGTTTGAATAATGGTTTGCTCTGTATTATAAAGGCCTGGGGACACTACTGTACGCAGCTCATACAGCTTAGCCTTTGAGGCAAGATACCGGGCATTTTTTATGACAAGTTCGTTGCTTAATCCGGTTACCCGCTTGTGTTCTTCAGGGTCAAATGCTTTGATGTCAAGCATCACTCCGTCGGTAACGTCCAGCAAATCAGGGTAGAGTTCAAAATCCAGAGTTCCGTTGGAATCTATTAGAGTGGACAGGCCATTAGCCTGTGCCAGGGTAAATAGCTCAAGCATAAACTCCGGATACAAAGTACATTCTCCACCGGAAACGGTGATACCGCGGATAAAGGGGATTTGCTTTTGCACCGCCTGCCATACCTCTTCTGCTGTCATTTCGGCGGTTTTGGGACTACTGTCGTAGGGACAGACATTAATGCAGCTGTCACAGTGGATACATTTTCTGCAGTCATAGCTAACCCGTTTGCCTTTTAGGCTTAATGCCCCTGTGGGGCATGAGTTGACACATGCCCCACAGTGCATACATTTGCCTCGTGTTTCAGGGTTATGGCAATATAAACAGTTCATATTGCAGCCCTGCAGAAATATGGCAGTACGATTACCGGGTCCATCAACTGTGCTGAAGGGTATGATTTTATTAACAGTGGCTACCATAATCAGCGTACCTTTCTATCTAAAATCTTCCCATTCATGACGGCACCCATTCCTAAAGCGGTGGTGTCCTGCAACACATTTTGACCGCTCTTTAGCTTTTCAATTTCAGACCGCTTAACCAAATAACCCGTAATACGTATAACATCGCTGTTATTCTCATAGAAGGACAGGTAACGCAAATCTTTGCGGAAGGAGCCCTTGACGATATCAAGTACATATTCGGGATTTTGGTGAACAGTTACATCAATAGGGAAAATGTCACCTGTTCCGGAAGGGAAATATTTGTGGAAATGATTGATTACCATGAGGTGATCTATCATCTCCTCCGGTTCCTCCCCGATAGGGATACGAGTACCTGGTGAAATATTCTGATCTTCCGAAATCCCTACCTGCGCATGCAGCAAAAAGTGACCGCCGGTTATTTCGCAGTAGGGATTATGATGTTTTTCATTAAATTCATATATCTGTCTTATTATGGATTCCCCAAGCTCGGTGGCATACTCATCATGGCCGAAGCGACCGGGACGGCCTTCTTTTTCCAGCAGGATATTTACACATTCCGCCAAACCTACCAGGCCAAACATGGCTGTGAAGCGATCACGGCGAATAAAGCCTTCCTTAGCCAGAAAGTTATTTTCAAAGAAGCCGCTTTCTTCCACCTCAAAGCTAATGCGGGCATCCATGTAGCGCGCCATAATGTCCATGACATAGGGCAGCTGTTTGGATGTAAAATCCTCAATACTGCTGGCGCGTTTGGCAATGTTGCCAAGAATCAGGCGGCAAAGGGTGTATGAGCCGCCTGCCAGAGGCAATCCGTTATAGCAGCTGGCAATGACGTAATCCTCGCCAAGCTCCTGCTTAAACATTTTGTGGTTGGCAAAGCTGGGCTTTGCAGAACGCAGGGCTGTTTTAACAGCACAAGTGGCAAAGTCATCATCGGTTACGCCTTCTTCATATTTTAAGGTCAGATTGGGCACGGCCTGTTCAAGTTCCGCCTCCAGCTCCAGCAGCAGGCGGCCTGTCCGTGTAGGCTCGGGTCCGATATTTGCATGGGAGAAGGAGTCCAGGATAGTGCGGTCAACGTGCACCAAAAAGCCCCGCAGAAGTTTTTTAGCTGTAGCATCGTCAACCTCTTGCATATAAGGCTCCAGCAGCGTATCCAGCTGTCCCAGATATACCGGGAAGTTGGTTACGCTGGGAACATGCTTATAAAATATCAACAAAGAATTAAGTGCTTCATATAAATCGGTCGGGGGCGTAAGTTGCAGAAATTTGCTGCCTTCCTTCATGAATTTGGCATAGTCGGGGATGATATATCTGGGACGAAGCGGAGCATGTCCTTCGTTAAGATCGCAGATACATTTGAGATCTGCAGGAACCTGCATCAGCTCCTCAAGTCCCTCCGGCAAATCCAATACTTCCAGCAGAGAATCGGCAGCACCGGCCAGTGAAGCAACCTTTTGCTCATGAGTGAGTGTCGGGCTCTTTATGATACCCAGTATTTTTTCGCGTGTTTCATTCACACGCTGCATAGAAATGTCTCTCAATTGTTCGCCACCCTTCCTTGAATAAAAAAGGCAATTATTTAAAAGTTAAAATTTTAATTATTAAAAT
>JAAZDK010000267.1 GCA_012512855.1 Clostridiales bacterium | reverse complement strand
TCGCCTGCCTTGCATATGTTCCCATTCCCTTCAGCATGCTTCCGCCCTTGCCGATTATGATGCCTTTATGGGTATCCCGCTCACATATTATAGTTGCGTCAATATCAATTATATCGCCTTTATCACCGGCCTGCTTGCGTTCCTTCATTCTATCTATTACGACGGCTATACCATGGGGTATTTCATCATCTATAAGATGAAGGGCCTTTTCCCTTATAAGCTCGGCTACAATCTGCCTCTCAGGCTGATCGGTGATTGTATCCTCATCATAATACATGGGACCATAAGGCAAATAGCGAAAGATCTCATTCATCAGTACGTCGGTGTTTTCGCCCTTTATTGCAGATACCGGTATAACCTCTGCAAAATTGCAAATGTCCTTGTAGGAAGCTATTACAGTCAGCAGCTCCTCCTTTTTAACCGTATCAATTTTATTGATCACCAAAATTACAGGCGTCTTTACCTTATTCAGGCGCTCTGCAATATACTGCTCTCCTGCGCCAATAAAGGTTGCAGGCTCCACCAGCCATAAAACAATATCCACACCATTTATGGTTCGTTCAGCTATACCTACCATGTATTCACCCAGCTTGTTCTTTGCCTTGTGAATACCGGGTGTGTCCAGGAAAATTACCTGTCCCCGCTCGTCAGTATAAACGGTTTGAATCCTGTTTCTTGTTGTCTGCGGCTTGGATGATGTAATTGCAATCTTATGTCCTATCAGCGTATTCATAAGTGTTGATTTGCCTACATTCGGTCTGCCGATAAGCGCAACAATGCCTGACTTGAATTTTTTATCTTCCATATTATCTCCAATCACCTTTTATACAGATATTTATATTTTGGTACGTGCGCCCGCCGGGCACACTGATAAGTCAGGCCGGTGCCGGCCTTTGCAGCACCGGCCTGTTTGCCAGACAGCTAAGCCTGGCTGATACTTTTAGTATCCTATTTCATTAATTAACTGCTCCGGTTTTCATAAGGGTCTTAACCTCAGCAAAGAGCTCCTTATTCTGATTTATCTTCTCTTCACTTCCAATGACACAGATATTGCCTGCATCAATGATGGCCTTTACAGCCTTATGCAGAACCCTTATATCCTCCAGGGTAACAGATAAAATCTCATCCCTCTCCTTCTGGAGATCCTCCTCCGTCACTCCTGACAGATACATGCTCAGGGAGCGTTTGCCCTTAAGCTGGGGCGTAAGTGGCGCATCCAGTGAGCTGATGGTACCGATTATATACTTGGTAATATCCCTTTCGTCAGCTATAAAGCTTTCAACATACCCAGCCGCATTTTCATAAATGCTGTTGGTTTCCTTAAGGCCCGGATCACGATAGGATGTAAAGTAGGCGTCACCATCGACTCCGGAAAAGCCGGAGAAGCAGCCATATGCTCCACCCTTGACCCGGACATTATTCCAAAGGTAATCGAAGCTCAGTATAGTATTTAAAACCCTCATGGCTCCGGTATATTCGTAACCGGCCTTAATGAAGTTTCCTGCCCTTGCCACATATTGCACCTGCATGCCTGTCTTGAAGCCTTCATTGCGGCATACAGGCTTTAAAGATGAGGTGTCATATGGCTCAAAGAGCTTGCTGTCAACCTTTTTGGGCAGCCTGTCTAATATGTCATCCAGCTTATCCCGGGTTCGGTCAAAGCCCTCATCATCGGCAGTAATACTAATCAGAAGATTTTCCTTGGCAAATATCATCTGCATGAGTTCCTTAAGCTTTGCAATAAGGCCATCTGCCCTGTTTGCAAAGTTATCACTCAGTTCTTCGATAAATTTATAAAATTCTATTCCTGCAGTTACTTCCTTAAACAGCCCATGCTCCGAGTAATAAGATATTGCTCGGCCCACCGCCGCCGAATGTCCTGAATGCATGAAATTCATCTGCAGCCTTGATTTGAGCTCACCGACTATTTCCTTGAGTCTCTTTGTATCATCAAATTTGGTATTGTAAAGTATTTCATTTATCAGGCGGAAGGCCTCCGACAGCTTGTCATAAAGCACCTTTGTACTGAACTCGAACATAGGAATATATTCCTTTGTAGATCCCTTAATAGCAAAGCTGGTAATATTGGTGCTGATACCGCCGGTATGAATATTGACTTCATTGGACAGCTCCAGATAGGAGTAGTTTGCCGTATCCACATAACCCAATACTGCAGCCAGCAAGGCTGCATATGGAAGCAGCTCCTTCGGAACCGCCTTGATGTTAAACAGCAGTCTTATATATGCAATCTTGTTGGTATAGACATTATGGTGAACTACCTTGACCCCGTCTATAATATTTTCCGCATTGTACAGCGGTTCTATCTTCTTGCCGATATCCTGACGGGTCAGCATCGGTATCTTTTCAAGATCCTCCTTGCTTGAAGGAGTATCCTGATATTCCTTAAGCTGAGCCGTTTCCTTTATAATTTGCTGAAGCTCTTCCTTTGACAGGGTTGCCTTATAGGCAGCAAGCTTATGTTTGATCGCTTCCTCCTTCTGGCTGCTTAAGCCCTTCTTGGGCTTTAATACAACGACTGAAGCATGAGTATTATCCAGCAGATATTCCTTAACTATTTTTTCATAATAGCCTGTTCCAATCTTATCCTTCAAAAATTCATATCCTGAGGAATCCTTCAGATGAAGGAAAGGTTTATTGTCATCATACAGCCAGCTGCTCAAGGCTCTCAGGCCATAGAGCAATCCCTTGGGATAACGGCCATAATCGGCTTCTCTGTATCTGAATTCATAGAAGTTGATTGCAGCCCTAAGGGATTTTTCATCTATACCCTTTTCCACCTGTTCGGCAAGAACCTTGCGGATGATGGAGAGCATCTGTTCCTTCTTGTCTTCCTCCGAATTCTTGGCAATAATTGCAAAAACCGGCTGCAGGATATCATCATCCAGACCGCCAAAGATATCACTGCCGATTCCGGCATCCAGCAGAGCCTGCTTGATAGGGGCACCGGGAGCCTGCAAAAGAACATAATCCAGTACCTGCATTGCCAGCGACAACTCCTTGTCCAGAGCATTACCTACCACCATGTTATAGCTTATATAGGTGTTGTTGGCGGTATCTTCCTCCTCGCTGAGGGAATAGAAGCTATCAATTTCCCTTACCTCATTAAAGGGCTTTTGCTGTTTTATGACGGAATCCAGCTCAAGCCTGTCAAACTGGTTCAGGTACTCTTTGTCCAGCCAGTCAAGACGTTCTTCAAAATCCATATCTCCATACAGATATATATAGCTGTTGGAGGGATGGTAATAGCTTTTATGGAACTCAATAAACTCTGCATAGGAAAGATCAGGGATATAGTCCGGTTCTCCGCCTGATTCGACCCCATAAGGGGTATCAGGGAACAAAGACTTCCTGATAAGGCGATACACTACAGACTCAGGGGACGAAAAGGCTCCTTTCATCTCATTATACACAACACCGTTAATCCTCAGCTCGCCATCCTCACTGTCCAGCTCATAATGCCAGCCCTCCTGCTGGAATATTTCCTTTCTGAGGTAAATATTTGGGTAAAATACAGCATCCATATAAACATGCATAAGGTTTTTAAAGTCCTGATCATTGACACTGGCAACAGGATACACCGTTTTATCCGGATATGTCATGGCATTCAGGAAGGTGTTAAGGGAACCCTTAACCAGTTCTACAAAAGGATCCTTTGCCGGGAAATTCTTTGAGCCGCATAATACTGTATGTTCCACGATATGCGCCACACCGGTACTGTTTTTAGGCGGGGTTCTGAAGCCTATGCTAAACACCTTGTTATTATCATCATTGGCAATCAAGGCTACTCTGGCACCAGTTTTTTTATGAACCAGCAGCCTACCTATTCCGTTCAGATCATCCAGCTTTTCCTCGAATACAAGCTCATATGCTGAAGGAATCCCGTTTTTCATTCGAACAACCTCCATTAGTATTTGATTTTGACCTGATAAATAAGCAAAGTGGCTTATTATAGGTGGCATATTATTGATAGTATGTACTTATTTATAATAACATATTTATATATTTTTGTCATTTCCTACCTTAATCTTTTTATCGCGTATTGATAGTTTTTATATTTAGCCGCAGCCGCCCGCAAGGGCTAAGAGGCACAAAAAATTGTACAAAAAAATATTAGCTATTTGACTTTTTTTCAGTAATATGCTAAATTTAAGCTATCATCACTTTATGGAGTGATGCAACTTTATTTTTCTATTTTTTTGTTTTTGGGAGGCATTTATGAAAACAGGTACTGTAAAATGGTTCAACGCAAAAAAGGGTTACGGCTTTATTTCTGATGATGAAGGAAACGATGTATTTGTTCACTTCTCAGCCGTACTGATGGATGGCTTCAAGGTTCTTGAAGAGGGGGACAAGGTTCAGTTTGAGGTGACTCAGGGAGAAAAAGGCCCTCAGGCTGCAAATGTAACTAAGTTATAATCACAAGGACTATAAGTAATTTTTATATATATGGTTTCATATTTATAAAGTTATCGGTAGTTTTGGGTTGTAACAGGTTAATTAAAGGGATGAGAAAAAGCTCTCATCCCTTTTATTGATCCATATTAAATTATCAACAGCATACATTAGTGCCTGAAATGCCTCATTCCGGTAAATACCATGGCAATTCCATACTCATTGCATTTCTTTATGGAATCAGCATCCCTGACTGCCCCACCCGGTTGGATGATGGCTGTAATTCCTGCCTGATGAGCAGCCTCAACACAGTCATCAAAGGGGAAGAAGGCATCTGATGCCAGCACCGCACCCTTTGTAGCATCTTCACCTATAAGCTCAATTGCATGCTCGATGGACTGCTTTGTAGCCCAAATACGGTTAACCTGTCCGGGCCCGATACCAATGGACTGTTTATCCTTTGCCAGGGCTATACCATTGGACTTGACATATTTAACCACCCGCCATGCAAAGAGGAGATCCTCCATTTCCTTTTCTGTGGGTGCCCGATCTGTAACAACCTTCAGCTCCTCTTCATTAAGAAGTTTATTGTCGATTGTCTGGATGATTAATCCGCCATTTACCTTCTTCATGTCATAAGCATCCTCTTTTTGAGGAACCTCTATATCCTTAAGCTCAAGGATCCTTATGTTTTTCTTGGCAGTCAATACTTCAAGGGCTTCCTTCTCATAGGACGGAGCCACAATCACCTCAAGGAAGATATCCTTCATTTCCTGGGCAATGGCCAGGGTGAGCTCACGATTTAATACAACTATGCCGCCAAATATGGAGGTTTTGTCAGCCTCATAGGCCTTCTTCCATGCGTCATAGATATTATCTGCACTGCCTACACCACAGGGATTACCATGCTTGCAGGCAACTACCGTAGGCTCGCTAAATTCCTTCAAAAGCTCCAGTGCCCCATTGGTATCATTGATGTTGTTAAAGGACAGCTCCTTGCCATGAAGCTGAATTGCATCAGCAAGCGTACCCTTGCTCTTGCCGATTTCCCTGTAAAATGCAGCCTTTTGATGAGGATTTTCACCATAGCGCATGTCCTGTACCTTTTCATATGTAAGGGTGAGGGTCTGCGGAAACTCCTTGTCGCCCCTCTCTTTTCTGATATAGTCAGCAATCATTGTATCATAGGAGGACGTGTGCATGAAGACCTTCTGCATAAGGTAAAACTTTGTATCCAGCGAAACACTTCCGTTCTCCTTTAATTCTCCAAGTACCCTTTCATAATCGCTCGGATCTACCACCACTGCCACATCCTGATAATTCTTGGCGGCAGACCTAAGCATGGTAGGGCCACCAATATCAATATTTTCTATGGCTTCCTGTCTTGTAACGTTCTCCTTCAGTATGGTAGCTTTAAACGGATAGAGATTTACCACCACAAGATCAATTGTTGAGATATTCAAGTCGGCCAGCTGCTTCATATGATCCGGATTGCTTCTCATGGCCAGTATGCCGGCATGCACCTTTGGATGCAATGTCTTGACACGCCCGTCCAGACATTCCGGAAAGCCTGTAAGCTCTGAGATTTCAATTGCAGGAATGTTTGCCTCCTTAAGCTTGGCATAGGTTCCTCCCGTTGAAATGATTTCAACACCCAAGGCTGCCAATTCTCTGGCAAATTCAATTATTCCTGTTTTGTCCGATACGCTTATTAATGCTCTCATGACCCGTCTCCTTTTAACTGGAAATTATCATTGTTCTAAGTTTACTGCCCTCTGTTCCGGCAGGGCACAGATGCTGCCCAACAGAACAAAAGCGCTTTATTTCATAAAAAAATATTACACCAAGCCCTTTGCTATTACAATTCATTATTACTTATGTATCTTATCGAATTTACTAATATATAATAATGATTGCATTTACAGAATATTTATACTATAATTCGTTTGTACTTTTTTCAAAGCAATTAATGCAGGCTTTCATAAAGGATTTTTCATTCAGACAGAAAAGTTCCGATACATTAATATAAAGCAAACAGTATGGATTTATACAGGAGGCAGCCATGAGACGCTTTAAAATTACGGACTTGGCATACGGCATTATATTTACCTTGCTGTTTATATCAATTGCTGTCGTGATTACTGTTAATTTCCGACCTCTTTATTACATGGATATCAAGCTGCTTGATATTGAAGCCAGCTCCGGTTTGGATGAGCTTACCATCAGGGAAAATTATGATGCGCTGATAGATTATTCGTCTCCTTTTTTTAGAGGAGAGCTGCGCTTTCCCAGCCTGGATGCATCCGAAAGCGGCTTGCAGCATTTTGCCGAGGTAAAGGATATTTTTACGGGCTTTTATATAATAGCACTTATAAGCTTGATAGCCGGTATAGCAATCATAATATGTAAAAGCAGAAACAGAGACTACAGCTATCTGCTGGTTTCCGCAATTATGGCAATTGTCCTGCCGCTGCTGCTGGCCCTGTTTATAGCAATTGACTTTGATACAGCCTTTGTTATCTTTCATAAAATCTTCTTCAGGAATGATTACTGGCTTTTTGATCCTGTCACAGATCCGGTTATAACCATACTTCCTGCTGAATTCTTCATGCATTGTGCCATTATGATTATCCTGATTATAGTTTTGTTCAGCCTGCTTTTTATACTGTTTTATTTCAGGGCAAGAAAACACAGCGGGATTAAATACCGCAAAATCAAAGGGCTGAACCTGTAGACTGCCCTGCATTCATTGCCAATAACCAGCTACATAAGAGAGCTTTTCATATATTTTTGATGCTGTTAATATATTTACATTAATTTTGGAGGTTTTTATGAGAAAAACGAAAATTATCTGCACACTTGGTCCATCCACCGATGATGATAATGTATTGAGGCAACTGATACTGTCAGGAATGGATGTTGCCAGGTTCAATTTCTCCCATGGCAGTCATGAAGAACACCTGGAAAGATTAAATAAACTTGTAAGGCTTAGAGAAGAGCTGGGTTATCCTGTTGCCACCCTTCTTGATACCAAAGGCCCTGAGATACGCCTTGGAACCTTTAAGGATCACAATAAGGTTTATCTGGAGGAAGGCCAGATTTTTACCCTGACCACCAGGGATGTTGAAGGGGATGAAACACAGGTTTCAATTAGCTACCCCAACCTGGTATATGATATCGAAGAAGGCACCACGATACTTATAGATGACGGTCTGCTGGAGCTTTCTGTACTGAAGGTCACAGACACCGACATAACATGTAAGATAAAAAACGGTGGCTTCATATCGGATAAGAAGGGAGTCAACGTTCCCGGAGTCCATCTTTCCATGCCCTATATCAGCGATAAGGACAGACAGGATATACTCTTTGGAATACAGCATAATTTCGATTTCATAGCTGCTTCCTTCGTAAGAAGTGCCCAGGATATCTATGAGATTCGCAAAATGCTGAATAAGCATCATTCCAAAGCCAAAATAATTGCAAAAATAGAGAACAGTCATGGTATAGACAATATAGATGAGATAATAGAAGCGTCTGACGGTATCATGATAGCCCGTGGTGATATGGGTGTTGAAATCCCTTACGAAGAGGTTCCGGTACTTCAGAAAATGATTATAAAGAAGGTATATAAGAGCGGTAAGCCGGTTATTACCGCCACCCAGATGCTGGATTCCATGATAAAAAATCCAAGACCGACAAGGGCTGAAACAACGGACGTTGCAAATGCAATCTACGACGGCACCAGTGCCATCATGCTGTCAGGAGAAACCGCAGCCGGCGCTTATCCTGTTGAGGCATTAAAAACCATGGTTCGCATAGCAGTTAGGGCGGAGGCTGATATCGACTATAAAAAACGCTTCCGTATGCTGGAGGATTTAAAAGCTCCTGACATTACCGATGCAATAAGTCGTGCTACGGTAACAACAGCTCATGATCTGAACGCAAAAATGATCATAACCGTAACCACCTCCGGCAAGACTGCCAGAATGATTTCAAGATACCGTCCTCAGTGTCATATAATGGGCTGTACCACCGATCCTGTAGTCTACAGGCAGCTAAGCCTGGCCTGGGGCGTTACTCCATTGTTGATTGCAGTAGAGCATGACACCTTTGAATTATTTGACCACGCCATCCAGGCGGTAGAAAAGGCCGGTTATATAAAGGAAGGTGAGCTTGCTGTGCTAACCGCAGGAATTCCTTTGGGAATCTCAGGTACAACAAATATTATGAAGGTTCAGGTAGCAGGCAGCAAATATTAATCGTCTGAAGTGTAAAATTGATGCCGGACATTGCATGTATGAGGCAGGGTATTATATATGATATTAATTTAAAAGGCAGGGAGCATCAACGCTTTCCTGCCTTTGTATCTTTTACTTTTCCTGCTTTTATATTACCTGTTTTATATTAATTACTCAATATGCATTATTCAACCAATTTTATTCAATTAAGTCCATGTATTTAATTCATTATAATCCTGCAGCTTTGTGCAGCTCAAAATATCCACGATAATTAACCAAGATATCCACATGATTTCATATCGCTAAGCTTTTTATCATTAAATATTCAGCAACTGTTATCAAGCTTTCAGCTTATTCCACACTATAGTTGGGCGCCTCTTTGGTGATTTGAATATCATGAGGATGGCTTTCTCTGAGAGATGCTGCAGATATCTTAATAAACTTGCCTGTCTCCTGCAGGGTTTTTATATCCTTGGCTCCGCAATAGCCCATACCTGCCTTCAGACCGCCGATTAACTGGAATACTGTATCCTCCACCGTACCCTTATAAGCCACACGGCCTTCAACTCCTTCAGGTACCAGCTTCTTGGCATCCTGTTGGAAGTAACGGTCCTTGCTGCCCTTTTCCATGGCGGCGATTGAACCCATACCACGGTAAACCTTGTATTTACGACCCTGATAAAGCTCAAAACTTCCGGGTGATTCGTCACAGCCTGCAAATATGCTTCCCATCATGCAGACATTTGCACCTGCCGCCAGGGCTTTGGTAATATCTCCTGAATATTTTATGCCTCCGTCTGCAATTACCGGAATGCCATAAGACTTAGCCACCTCATAGCAATTCATTATGGCTGTAATCTGAGGCACGCCTATACCTGCAACAACTCTGGTTGTACAAATCGAACCGGGACCTATTCCAACCTTGATTGCATTTGCACCGGCTTTAATCAAATCAAGAGTCGCCTCTGCAGTAGCCACATTTCCTGCAATAATCTGAGCATCAGGATAGGCATCCCTTATCATCCTCACGGCTTTTATTATATTTGCGGAATGTCCGTGGGCACTGTCCAGCACAATCGCATCCACCTTAGCCTTTATAAGGGCTTCGATACGATCCATTATGTTGCTGGTAATGCCTACTGCTGCTGCACACAGGAGTCTGCCCTGGGCATCCTTTGCAGACAGCGGGTATTTAATTTGCTTTTCTATATCCTTGATTGTTATAAGACCCTTCAGATTTCCTTCATCATCCACCAGAGGCAGCTTTTCCTTTCTTGCATTGGCAAGTATCTTTTTGGCCTCCTCAAGTGAAATACCCTCCTTAGCGGTAATAAGGCCCTCTGAAGTCATACTCTCTTTAATCTTTTTGGAAAAATCGGTTTCGAATTTCAGATCACGGTTTGTGATGATACCAACAAGCTTTCGCCCTACAGTTATCGGTACTCCGGATATGCGGTACTTAGCCATTAATTCATTGGCATCCTGCAGGGTATGCTCCGGAGAAAGGTAAAATGGATCGGTGATAACACCATTCTCAGAACGTTTTACTTTGTCTACCTCTTCGGCCTGTTCCTCTATTGACATGTTTTTATGGATTACACCGATACCTCCCTGCCTTGCTATTGCAATAGCCATTCGGTTTTCGGTAACAGTATCCATACCTGCACTCATCAATGGTATATTCAGCTTTATGGATTCAGTAAGCTGAGTGGTCAGATCCACCTGATTCGGCAGTACTTCGGAATACGCAGGCACCAGCAGCACATCATCAAATGTTATCCCTTCACCGATTATCTGTCCCATTTTTTGTATATTCCTCTCTTTCTTCAAATTAGATTTTTAAAAGTATAACCAATTAACTATACCTTGTCAACCTCAAAAATCATTTTCAATCAAACTGGCTTAATTACAATGTTTTTCGTGGTTTATATATTAATGGGTATTATAAAATATATAAATTAATATTATAAATGAAAGCGCAATTATCCCGTTATTTCATATCTGAATATATGCAAAAAGGATGCTCATTAGATTAATCAATCTAATGCAACATCCTTCACAGATATTAATATTGCGCAAGCTTTCTTGGGCTTTTCTGCTTAATCATCGTCAGCATCAGCTCATTCGGCTCAAAGGCAATCATATATTTCTTGCCATTCTTGTTAGCTATGGCTATATATGGCTTTGCATCCTTGGCGCCTGAGGTAAAATCCATTTTAACGCACTGAATATTCTTATACGGATCCAGGGAGTGTGAGCCCTGTATGGCTATGATTTCAACCTCCTCCATATCTATTCTCAGCATAGTCTTGCGTCTGGATTTACCTGTGATCCGATCAAAATCAATCTGGCCGTCAACAAAAATATATTCATACTCCACATTCAATTTCGGCAGAAGATAAACCATAACTATTACAATTACGGCACCGGCTATACCTATGATGCCTCCTGTCAGCATTACAAAGGCTCCTGCGATAATCACCAGGATCATCAGGATCTTAAGAGCTATAATAGTTGCTGTATTTTTTCTTGCTACACCTGCTTCCGCATATGATTGATTCATTAAATACCTCCTATACTTCGACTACCCAATTATGAGTATCCTTTATTCTGCCTAACTGGATGCCTGTCAATGTATCATATAATTTACGGCTTATCGGTCCGATTCCACCGTCCTGAATCTGCATGATTTTATCCTTCCAGCGCAGCTGGCCGACGGGGGAGATAACTGCAGCCGTACCTGTACCCCAGACCTCCTCCAGGGTTCCCTTTTGGAAGGCTTCATATACCTCATCTATTGAAATTCTGCGTTCCTCTGTAGGCAAGCCCCATTCCCTGCACAAAACAAGAACTGAATCTCTTGTTACACCCGGCAGGATGCTGCCGTTTAGTTCAGGTGTTATGACTGTTCCGTTAATCTTGAAGAATATATTCATAGCTCCGACTTCTTCAATATACTTTCTGTGAACCCCATCAAGCCAGAGCACCTGGGAATAACCCGCATCATGGGCCTTAACCTGTGATTTTAATGAGGCAACATAATTGGCACCAACCTTGGCCTCGCCGATTCCACCCTTGACGGCTCTTACATATTCGTCCTCAATCCATATTTTAACCGGATTTAATCCTTCAGGATAATATGCTCCAACAGGAGACAGGATTATTATAAACATATATCTGTCGGACGGCCTTACACCCAGATAGGGATCGGTAGCAATTACAAAGGGCCTGATATATAATGATGTCCCTTCCTTTGTAGGAATCCATTTTTCATCTATTTTAACTAAAGTCTTAATTGCCTGGATAAAATCCTCCGGCGGTATCTCAGGAATGCATATTCTGCGGTTAGTTTTGTTGGCTCTCTCAACATTCTTGTCGGGACGGAACAGCAATGTCCTGCCATCATCCGACTTATAAGCCTTAAGGCCTTCAAACATTTCCTGACCATAGTGGAATACCATGGCCGACGGCTCCAATACAAGCGGCTGATAAGGTATTACCCTTGGATCATGCCAGCCCTTTCCGGTTTCATAATTCATTACAAACATATGATCTGTAAATATGGTTCCGAATTTTAACGGATCATCTTCCCCCGGCAATGCCTTCGGATCCTTAGTTAATTCTATCCGTATATCAAGCATTGGATCATCCTTCCCTTCTTAGCTTCAGAATCATGATCCTTGACAATTCAAAGCATCTGATGCAAATTTATACAAAGATTATACATGAATTCTGAGCTTCCCAATTTTATTTATTTTATACTAGTATTTGTTCTCAGATTTTTCAAGTACTTTTTGCAATATTTTCTCCCGGGATGAAATTCTGCATTTATATTTATACCTATGTGTGTATTTTACTGCCAGTTTCCGGGCCGGTAGCAATTATAGCGCCTACCTTTAAGCCCTGATACCTTCAGCCGCTATTTTGTCTTCTTCCTTTCATATCTGCAGAAGCGATAGGTCAAACCCTGATAGCTGTACTCTTCGGATATCTCAACCAGAGCCCAGTCATCCATCAGATCCAGATTGGGGAAATATGTATCAGCCTGATACTCATGATCTATTCTGGTAACATAGGCCACATCACAAAAGGAAAGCATTTGCCTGTAAACGCTGTCCCCTCCGATGACAAATACATCCTCGCTGTTATACTTAGCTGCTTCGGCCAACGCCTCCTCAATGCTTCTTACCACTATAGCATCATCAGCCCTGTAATCCTTCCTTGTTGTTATTACTATGTTTACTCTGTTTTTCAGAGGCTTTCCTCCAGGAAAAGTCTCCAGGGTTTTTCTCCCCAATATGACCACCTTTCCAGTGGTTGTTTCGCGAAAAAAGCGCTGATCCTCAGGAATTCTTGC
Organism: Clostridiales bacterium; assembly: GCA_012512855.1. Classification (GTDB taxonomy): domain Bacteria; phylum Bacillota; class Clostridia; order Lachnospirales; family Lachnospiraceae; genus Mobilitalea. The sequence continues at coordinate 4,575 of JAAZDK010000267.1, read as the reverse complement.
CAGCAGCTTATTCTGATAGCCAATCGCCCAGTTTTTATCAACCGCAACTATACAATTCATTTTTTCACCCTTATGAATAATTTTATATTTATACACAGCCAAATCAACAGGCCATTTGCCGGCAGGCTGTCTGAAGCCTTCGCTTAGCATGCCATACTCTGACTAATCCAAGCGTCTAGCAATCTAGACAGCTATCGGGATATTTTCAATCTTAGGGCCGTGCTTGTAATTGCGCAGCTCAAAATCATCCACGGTAAATGCATAAAAGTCCTTAATCTCAGGATTAATCCAAAACTGGGGCGCATCATATGTCGGTCGTGTTATCAATTCCTCTATAATCGGAATATGGCGGTCATAAATATGGGCATCAGCTATCACATGCACCAGTTCTCCAACCTCATAACCGCATACCTGTGCCAGCATATGCATCAAAACCGCATACTGACATACATTAAAATTGTTGGCTGCAAGTACATCGCTTGATCTCTGGTTGAGTATGGCATTAAGCACCAGCTTTCCGTTTGCTTTGTTCCTGGTCACATTAAAGGTCATACTGTAGGCACAGGGATAGAGATTCATCTCATGCAAATCCTGATGTACATACATATTGGTTATGATTCTTCTGCTGAAGGGGTTGTTCTTCAGATCATAGATCACACGGTCAACCTGATCCATCTCCCCCTCTTTATACCTGTGCTTAACACTCATCTGATATCCATAGGCCTTTCCAATTGAACCGTTTTCATCAGCCCAGGAATCCCAGATATGGCTGTTTAAATCATTAATATTGTTGGATTTTTTCTGCCATATCCATAGTATTTCGTCTATAGCTGTTTTTATTGCAGTCCTGCGGAGTGTGAGGGCCGGAAATTCCTTGGACAGATCATATCTGTTTACTACGCCGAATTTTTTTATGGTGTAGGCATAGCTGCCATCCTCCCATTTGGGTCTGACCTTCTCACCTTCCGTACTGACACCGTTTTCCAGTATATCCTTGCACATTGATATAAAAATATCATCAGCTAAGCTCATGAGCGCTTCCTCCCGATTTAATTTTACTATTATTCATTGTACATCATATGGACATGCTTATCAAATCATTTTTAGCCGGGATACCGGTCAATTATCAAAAAGAGCCATTAAAATCAGTTTTCCATTATGAGCCTTTTTGCGGCAGCAAGCCTTCTGCACTGCGCTCCGGTCAGAAGTCCTAAAAATATTTGTACCGGATGGACATATATGGGGAAATATGTTCATCCGGTACAAATAATGTGTCAGTTACTTTCGTTTGATTTATTTAATGTAGGGTAAGCAGTTGGAATAATATTTACTTGTATTTATTTGCAAATGAAGGTGATATACTCTTCAGCAAATTTTTTGATGTTGGAGGCATTGACATACTTTTTGGCAATACCATTATTGATTTCCAAAAGGGTAGGTGCCTGCATAATGCCATATTCACGGGTCAGCTCGGCATTTTCCTCAGCATCAACTATTGCATATGCAATACCCTTCAGATATTCCTTTGCCAGATGGCAGTTGGGGCAGGTCTTTGTTGTAAACAGGTAAAGCCCATCCTCCAAAGCTGTTTTGCTTTCGCTTGCTAGATTTGCATTTTTTAAACCAACATCTGCAACACTCATTTCTCTTGAACGCTCAGGAACATAAAGCCTTCTGTGCTTGTATTCCTGAACCTTGCCGTCATTCCAATTCTGCACCGGACGATAGTAGCCTGTAATACGGCTGTATACCTCTGCCGGCTTTCCGCAATGAGGACAGGTAAACTTCTCTCCTGTAATATAGCCATGTGTGCTGCATACCGAATATGTGGGAGATATTGTATAATATGGCAGCGTATAATTTTCTGCAATTGTTCTGACAAGCTTAGCTGCTGCCTTCCAGTCAGGAAGCTTTTCTCCCAGGAAGGTATGGAATACTGTTCCTGAGGTGTAAAGGGTCTGAAGCTCATCCTGAATATCCAGAGCAGCAAACACATCCTCGGTATATCCCACCGGCAGATGGGAGCTGTTGGTATAATAAGGAGTTCCGTCCGGGTCACCTGCTGTAATTATGTCAGGCCAGCGCTTCTTATCCTCCTTAGCCATACGGTAGGTTGTGGACTCGGCAGGTGTTGCCTCAAGATTGTACAGGTCACCATACTTCTCCTGATAGTCGGACAGGCGTTCCCTCATATGGTTCAGGGTCTTCTTTGTAAACTCTATAGTTTCCCTGTGGGTCAGATCCTTTCTCAGCCATTTGGCATTAAGACCCACTTCGTTCATGCCTATAAGACCGATTGTAGAGAAATGATTGTCAAAGCTGCCCAGATACCTCTTGGTATATGGATATAAGCCCTCATTCAGCAGCTTGGTAATAACATCTCTCTTAACCTTTAATGAACGGGCGGCAATATCCATCATTCTGTCAAGGCGCTCAAAGAACTCGGCCTCATTCTCAGAAAGATATGCAATACGCGGCATATTTATCGTTACAACACCAACAGAGCCTGTGCTTTCACCCGAGCCGAAGTAGCCACCGGTTTTCTTGCGCAGCTCCCTCAAATCCAGACGGAGTCTGCAGCACATGGAGCGGATATCGCTTGGCTCCATATCACTGTTTATATAGTTCGAGAAATACGGTGTACCGTATTTCGCTGTCATTTCAAACAGCAGACGGTTGTTCTCCGTATCGGACCAGTCAAAGTCCCTGGTAATAGAATATGTTGGAATCGGATACTGGAAGCCTCTGCCGTTGGCATCACCCTCAATCATTATTTCTATGAAGGCTTTGTTGATCATATCCATCTCTTTCTTGCAGTCCTTATATTTGAAATCCATCTCCTTGCCTCCTACTATGCAAGGCAGCTCTGCAAGATCATTCGGCACAGTCCAGTCAAGGGTTATATTTGAGAATGGAGCCTGGGTTCCCCAGCGGCTTGGTGTATTTACACCATATACGAAGGACTGGATGCACTGCTTAACTTCCTTGTAGGACAGATTATCAACCTTTACAAAGGGTGCAAGATAGGTGTCGAAGGAAGAAAATGCCTGCGCTCCTGCCCACTCATTCTGCATAATTCCAAGAAAATTCACCATCTGGTTGCAAAGGGTGGAAAGATGGCTGGCAGGTGATGAGGTAATCTTGCCGGGGATACCGCCCAGTCCTTCCTTAATCAGCTGCTTCAGCGACCAGCCTGCGCAATAGCCGGTAAGCATGGACAAATCATGAAGGTGGATATCCGCATTGCGGTGGGCATTGGCTATTTCCTCGTCATAGATTTCCGAAAGCCAGTAGTTGGCTGTAATAGCTCCCGAATTGCTGAGGATTAAACCTCCGACGGAATATGTAACGGTGGAATTCTCCTTGACTCTCCAGTCCTCTTCATTGATATAGCTGTTGACCACATCCTTGTAATCAAGAATGGTGGATTTCATATTTCGTATCTTTTCTCTATTTTTACGGTATAAGATGTAGGCCTTGGCAACCTCGGTATATCCGGTCTGCTCCAACACCGCCTCCACGCTGTCCTGAATATCTTCCACGTGGATTTTCCTATCCTTTATTTTTTTCTGGAAATGCGCCGTTACCCGAAGCGACAGCAAATTGATAATCTCATCAGTGTAAAATGTCTCTGTCGCTATAAAGGCCTTTGTTATGGCATCACCGATTTTTTGCAGGTTAAAGTCTGCAATCTGGCCATCCCGCTTGATAACTTTAATCATAAGTAATAACTCCCTTCCCATTCCTCTATTGCATTACTCACTAATCAGCCTTTGCCTGTAAAGCTGAACAGCGTATATATTTTCTATGCTTCATATAATACCAGAAAGCACCATAATAGTCAATAAAAAATACTAGATATATGTGATATTTTTTAATACCCCACAACATCTAGTATTTCCAATATAGCCATAAAGACCTATAAAAAATCTTATCATTTTGCCGACATTACACATTCATTCACACTATTCGGCATAAAAAAGCTATTCGAAGAAATTGTCTTCTTAATAAGTATATTTAACTGACAACACAGCAATAAGCGGGCTAATTTTATACTGATATCATCTGATAGATATCACTGGGTACATATGCTCGTACAAAAATGCCCTCCTGTCTGTACTCCTCACAAATCAGCCGGCCATATTTCCTCACCAGCTGAATTTTGCCCGCCTCCTGATAAGTGAAAACCTTTTCCAGCAAGAGGCTTCGTTCAGTTAGAACCTTTTCAATAAGCTGGAGCAGCTCCTCCATATTTTCACCGCTTTTGGCTGAGATCTTTACCGTATAATCAGCCTTAAAATCCCTCAGAGTTTTTTCCGCATCCGGCTTATCCTGTTTATTAAACGCCGTAATAATTATCTTGTCTGAAATTCCTAGTCTGCCAAGAGTTTCATAAACTGTGTGCATCTGCCTGTCTACATCCGGATTGGAGCTGTCAACCACATGCAAAATTATATCAGAATATTTCGCTTCCTCGAGGGTGCTGCGGAAGGCCTCAATAAGATGATGGGGCAGCTTTCTTATAAATCCGACGGTGTCGGTCAGCAAAAGCTGCTGTCCGCTCTCCAGCGTCAG
>JAAZDK010000266.1 GCA_012512855.1 Clostridiales bacterium | reverse complement strand
TCTTTGATTTGGTCATTGAGGATGACAGGATTAAACGGGTGGATAAGGATATTGATGAGGACCGGCTTAAGGAGGAGGCAGCCGCTGCCGGCAAGGAGCATCGTATAATAGATGCAAAGGGCAGATATGTTATGCCGGGTTTTATAGACTTACATGTTCATCTTAGGGAGCCGGGCTATGAATATAAGGAAACCATAGATAGCGGCTGCAGAGCGGCTGCAGCAGGAGGATTTACAACCATCTGCGCCATGCCTAATACAAAGCCTGTCGCCGACAGCCCGGAGGTTATCCGCCTGGTACTGGAAAGGGCCGGACGAGCAGGCCTGGTAAATGTTTTGCCGGTAGCGGCAATAACAATCAACCAGGAGGGTAAAGAGCCGGTGAACATAAAAGAGCTTATCGAGGCCGGAGCCTGTGCCCTTAGTGAGGACGGCAAATCGGTGATGGATTCAGCCATATATGTAAGGGCGATGCTGGAGGCGGCCAAATATGATATAGCTATATTTGCCCATTGTGAGGACAAAAGCCTGGCGGGGGATGGGGCAATTAACGCCGGCAAAAAAGCCGAGGAGCTGGGGCTGGCAGGCATCAGCAATGCTGTTGAGGAACTGATAGTTGCAAGGGATATTCTGCTGGCCAGGCAGACAGGCGCAAGACTACATATCTGTCATTGCTCCACCAAAGACAGTGCCGGCATAATCGCCCTTGCCAAACAGTCCGGCATAAAGGTGACTGCGGAGGTATGCCCCCATCATTTCACTCTTTCGGATGAGGACATACCGGCTGACGATGCCAACTACAAGATGAATCCGCCTCTGCGCAGCAGAGAGGATGTAAGGGCATTATGTGATGCCCTAAAAAATGACATTATTGATGTGATTGCAACCGACCATGCTCCCCATTCGGCTGAGGAAAAGGCTATCTCCTGCAGAACAGCGCCCTTTGGGATAGTGGGTCTGGAAACAGCCTTTGCTCTGGTAATGAGCGAGCTTGTAAAGCCGGGTATATTGACCCTAAGGCAGATGGTTGAAAAAATGAGCCTTAACCCGGCCAAAATACTTAAAATTGATCGTGGCTGCATTAAGGAAGGCAGTATTGCAGATCTGGTAATAGCCGACCCTGATGTGGAGTATACAATAGACAAGAACAGCTTTTATTCAAAGGGGAGGAACACTCCCTTTCATGGCAGAAGGGTATGCGGACGCATTGACTATACCTTTGTTGGTGGCAGGCTTGTTTATGAGAGTTGCAGATGTCATAAACAGGGTAAGCTCTAACAGCTTAACAGCTGTATATACCCCTGTGCAGGATAGCAAAATTGTTAAAATGGAGGATAAATCATGATTAACAAACTGATCGAAAGGATTAAGAAGCTGCAGGCGCCTATTGTTGTTGGACTTGATCCGATGCTTGACTACATACCTGAGCAGATACTTAATGAAGCCTATACTAACTACGGTGAGAATCTGAAGGGAGCAGCCCAGGCAATATGGCAATACAACAAGGGGATAATTGACGCCATTTACGACCTGATTCCGGCTGTCAAGCCGCAGATAGCTATGTATGAGCAGTTTGGACTTGAGGGGCTTGAGGTATTCAAAAGGACAATTGATTATTGCAAGCAAAAGGGACTTATAGTTATCGGCGACATAAAGCGCGGTGACATCGGCTCGACATCTACAGCATATGCCACAGGGCATCTTGGGAAGATAAAAATAGGCTCATCCAGCTTCACTGCTTTTGATGAGGATTTTGCAACGGTTAATCCCTATCTTGGCTTTGACGGAATTAAGCCCTTTGTTGATGTATGCAGGGAAGAGAAAAAAGGCCTCTTCATCCTTGTCAAAACCTCCAATCCCTCCAGTGGTGAATTCCAGGATCAGCTGGTGGACGGCAAGCCTCTGTATGAGCTGGTGGGAAGAAAGGTGGCCGAATGGGGAGAGCTTCATATGGGCGAGACATACAGCTATATCGGAGCAGTAGTAGGTGCAACCTATCCGGAGGTTGGTAAAGCCCTCCGCCGGATAATGCCGAAAACCTTCATACTGGTGCCGGGCTATGGGGCCCAGGGAGGCAAGGCAGAGGATTTGGCTGCATATTTTAACAATGACGGATTGGGAGCTATAGTTAATTCGTCAAGAGGCATTATAGCCGCTTATAAGCTTAAGGCTTATGAAAAATTTGGGCCTGAAGCCTATTCGGATGCAGCCAGACAGGCGGTTATAGATATGAGAGAGGACCTAAGGCAGGCCTGGGAAAGGTAAATATGGGAACATAAAAATAAATATGGAAAAGATAAAATAAAAAGTCGGCAGGCTGATATGTGTCAATGACCTGAATCAGTCTGCCGGTTTTTATCATTATAAGTTATTAATCACAAGCTATTATTCGGATTTAGTTTAATCGTATAGCTTATCGTATAGTTTAATTTGCATCAGCTCATGCGGAGATCTAGCATTTTTCCGGTTCGGGATATTCTACACCAAAGGTTTCGACCGTAAGCTTCTTCATAATCTGAGGCTCTATTGGGGCGTCGGAATAATCGGTTTTGCATTCTGCAATTTTGTTGACGAATTCCATGCCCTCAATTACCTTGCCAAATGCCGCATATGCGCCGTCCAGATGAGGGGCATCCTTGTGCATGATAAAGAACTGTGAACCTGCAGAATCCGGGCGCTGGGTTCTTGCCATGGAAATAACTCCGGCTGTATGCCTGAGATTATTCGGGAAATTATTGTAGGTGAACTCCCCTTTAATGCTGTAGCCGGGGCCGCCCATACCTGTTCCCTCCGGATCACCGCCTTGAATCATGAAGCCTCGGATTACCCTGTGGAATTTGAGCCCGTCATAGAAGCCCTTTTTTACAAGAGAAATAAAATTGTTAACAGTGTTGGGAGCTATATCGGGATTAAGCTCAATCTTTATAATACCGCCATCCTCCAGCTCCATAGTAACAATAGGGTTTTTGTCTGCCATTATACATTTCCTCTCAATCAAAAATTTGCATCGCTTAGCTAAGAAATTTTACTACTAATCTGTTTAAATATATATGCTGTAAATTCCCTGAAAAAATGCTTTATATCAACGAAATAGTACAGCAGGTTAAGCATTTTTTGAAGGAAAATCTGTTGGTTAATATAACATAGTAATTTTTCAGTGTCAAGTTGGCAGCATTAGTATTTACATTTCTGTGAAAAATATGATATTCTTTTAACAACTGCCATAGATTTAATTTTTTAATTAATACGCATGCATTTTAAGTAAAATTAACATAACTTCACATAACACAAAAAATTACATTACTCTTAATGATGAAAGGAACTGATAACATGAGCGGAGTATATACTTTCGGAGTTAGAACAGGACAGGCCTATGCAATGATTGACATTACAGGCGAGGTTCAGAATATAGTCAGCAAAAGCGGGGTAAAAAACGGCATATGCATCGTATTTGTTCCCCATACAACTGCCGGTATAACCATCAATGAGAATGCTGATCCTGATGTGGTCAGGGATTTTCTTATGGAAATAGGCAAAATTGTGCCCCTGCATGACGGTTACCAGCATATTGAGGGCAACTCGGCAGCCCATATAAAGGCCAGTATGATGGGCTTTTCACAGACTGTAATTATAGAAGAAGGCAGGCTTTTACTGGGAACCTGGCAGGGAATCTATTTCACTGAATTTGACGGGCCAAGAAACCGTAAGGTGCATGTAAAAATTATTGAAGGATAAAGCCGGGCTGGCAGAGGTATAGAAAAATATAATAAGGCTTATGTAAAGCTTATTGCATCTTTAACTCTTAAAAAATCCTTGTCTATTTGACCTTGTTGGGATAGAATAGGGAAAGCAGATAAGGCGTTGGAAACGGAGGATTGTTGTGCTGGCAATAAAGAAAAAGGTTAAAGTGGCTAAAAACTCCCGGCTTGCACCCGATATATACAGCATCTGGCTGGAGGCTGGGGATATTGCAAGGTATGCGCTGCCCGGACAGTTTGTGTCCCTTTACTGCAGGGATGGCAGCAGGCTGCTGCCAAGGCCGATAAGCATATGCGAAACAGATCGGGATATGGGAGTCATAAGGCTGGTTTATCGGGTGGTTGGAAAAGGCACAAAGGAGCTGGCAGGTCTTGCCGCCTCAGATTATGTTGAGCTTATGGGGCCTCTGGGAAGGGGCTTTGTTCCGGAAGGGAAAAAGGCTATGCTGGTTGGAGGAGGTATAGGAATACCGCCTATGCTTGAGCTGGCCAAGCAGCTTTCCTGCGAAAAGCAGATAGTCCTTGGATACAGGGATGTTACCTTCCTGGATAATGAATTTTACCCTTATGGAAAGGTCTATATATCAACTGAGGACGGAAGTGTCGGAGCAAAAGGAAATGTAATAGATGCCATAAAGGCCAACAAGCTTGAGGCAGATATCATATATGCCTGTGGTCCCACTCCCATGCTTAGGGGAATTAAGGAATATGCAGAAAAAATGGGCATAAGGGCGCAGCTTTCACTGGAGGAAAGGATGGCCTGCGGTGTAGGGGCTTGCCTGGGCTGTGTATGCAAAAGTACATACACCGACAGCCACAGCCATGTAAATAATAAAAGGATATGCAAGGATGGGCCCGTCTTTTATGCGGAAGAGGTGGAGCTATGAATACCAGTGTTACGATAGCAGGTGTCAGATTTAAAAATCCGGTTACTACAGCCTCCGGAACCTTTGGCTCAGGTATGGAGTATGCAGATTTTGTGGATCTGTCAAGGCTTGGTGCCGTAACCACAAAGGGGGTTGCCAGCAGGCCCTGGGAGGGCAATTCCACCCCAAGGGTGGCGGAAACCTATGGGGGAATGCTTAATGCCATAGGATTGCAGAATCCCGGGGTAGACGTATTTATAGAAAGAGACCTCCCTTTTTTAAAAAAATATGATACCAGGATAATAGTCAACGTAGTTGGCAAAACAATAGAGGATTATTGTGAAGTGGTTGAGCGCTTGGCGGACTGTGATGTTGACATGCTGGAAATCAACATTTCCTGCCCCAATGTCAAGGAGGGTGGCATAGCCTTCGGCCAGAGCGCAGCCAGTGTTGAACATATAACCCGCGAGATTAAGAAAAGGGCCAGGCAGCCGGTGATAATGAAGCTCAGCCCGAATGTTACCGATATAAGCGAGATGGCCAAAGCGGCGGAGGCTGCCGGAGCAGATGCCCTGTCCCTGATAAATACCATAACCGGAATGAAGATAGATGTTGCGCGAAGGTCCTTTGTGCTGGCCAACAAAACAGGAGGCCTGTCAGGCCCGGCCATCAAGCCGATAGCTGTCAGGATGGTTTATCAGGTGGCCAATGCCGTCAAGCTGCCCATTATTGGCATGGGAGGCATAAAGGATGCCGAGGACGCTCTTGAATTTATTATGGCAGGAGCAACTATGGTGGCGGTTGGGACGGCAAACTTCTTCAATCCATATGCAACGGTTGAGATAATTGAGGGAATTGAAAAATACATGGCTGATAATGGTATTGATGATATAAATGATTTGATAGCCTGTGTAAAGTAGTTTTCTATATTTAATTAACTTTATTTATATAGAATTGATTTAAGCGGCGTATATAAAATGGAATTGGATATCATGGCATTATATGGTACAATATTTAGCAGATATAATTATCTGGCTGATATAATGGAAGGGTGCATGGCAATATGGAGCAATACAAAAAGGAATTTATTGAATTTATGGTGGATTGCGGAGTTTTAAGGTTTGGAGACTTTATTACAAAGAGCGGAAGAAAAACCCCCTTCTTTGTCAATACAGGCTTTTACCGTACCGGTTCACAGCTTCGCAGATTGGGACAGTATTACGCAAGGGCGATAGCAGACAGCTTTGGTTTGGATTTTGATCTGCTTTTCGGTCCGGCCTATAAGGGAATTCCTCTGTCGGTAGCTGCTTCAATGGCAATCAGCGAGCTTTATGGCAAGGATATTAAATATTGCTCAAACCGTAAGGAAGTAAAGGATCATGGAGATACGGGCATCCTGCTGGGCTCTCCCATATCCGACGGAGACAGGGTAATTATTATTGAGGATGTAACCACTGCAGGGACAAGTATTTCTGAAACGATGCCTATTCTGAAGGCACAGGGCAAGGTGGAGCCGGTCGGACTGATTGTTTCAGTTGATCGTATGGAAAGAGGACAGACAAGCAAAAGCGCCCTGTCGGAGATAGAGGAGAAGTATAATATAAAAACATCAGCAATAGTGACAATGCAGGAGGTTGTAGCTCACCTATATAATAAACCCTATAAGGGCAGGGTAGTAATAGACGACACACTGAAGGCTGCTATAGATGAATACTACAGGGAATATGGTGCAAGATAAGCATAAGGTATTATGCTACAGGATGAGTCTTGCCGATCCTGACAGGCCATAGGATTTGTATACAGGGTTGGTTTTACATGACAGGAGAGCCAGTAATCCGGATAGTTGAGCAAAGAGTGTAAGGAGGGTATAGCCATGATGGAGAAAATTTACAACACCATGAAATCGGTTGGGGTATGGAATCTTGTACTTGGTATTCTTATGATTGTAGCCGGGGCTGTGGCCGGTTCATTGCTGATTCTGAATGGAGCCAGGCTGCTTAAGAAGAAATCTGATCTTTTGTTTTAAGCTTTTGATTGATTGGATTTTCTCTTAATTTTGATTTTACCTTTTATTACAATTTTCCATTATAATTTTGATTTTGATTTACTTTTTTTTTACTCTATTTATATTTATTCATATAATTTTACCTTATGGTTTGACTTATCGTTTAATCGTAACTATAAAGTATTAGGGAATAGACCTGCCCCGCAAGTTGTTGGCTTATGGGGCATTATCTAATTGGAGGACTGAAATTGAGGACACATGATTTTTACTACGAGCTGCCTGAGGAGCTAATAGCACAGGACCCTCTGGAGGACAGGGCTTCGTCAAGATTAATGGTTCTGGATAAGGAAACGGGCAGGATAGAGCATAAAATATTCAGGCAGATCAAGGATTATTTGCGTCCCGGGGATTGTCTGGTCATTAATGACACCAAGGTTATACCTGCCAGGCTGATAGGAGAAAAGCTTCATGAAAGCAGGCAGGCTGCAGCAGACAAGGAAATGACGGATAAGAGGGAGGTTCAGGATAATAAAGCGGCAGCAGCCAGGGATGAGTCTGTGCGAGGTGCAAAAATAGAGCT
>JAAZDK010000265.1 GCA_012512855.1 Clostridiales bacterium | reverse complement strand
TGGCATCTTTTTTATTGGGTTCCCAAATATATTTTTATGTGTTAAAATGTTACGGTATAAACAAAGAAACAGCTTTACCGGTAAGCTTTGAACAGGCCTGCCGAGTATATAAATAGCTTATTATCAGTAAATAAATAGCGGCATATACTTTTATAGAAACAGGAAAGGAAATGGTTTTATGGGAAAATATTTTGGTACAGACGGATTTCGCGGAGAGGCAAATGTGGATTTGAATGTAATGCATGCCTATAAGGTGGGCAGATTCTTAGGCCATTATTTTGGAAAGGATCATAAGGCAAAGATAGTTATCGGCAAGGATACCAGAAGATCAAGCTATATGTTTGAATACTCTCTTGTTGCCGGACTGACGGCCAGTGGTGCCGACGCCTATCTGCTTCATGTTACTACAACTCCAAGTGTTTCCTATGTTGTCAGGACCGAGGGATTTGACTGCGGTATAATGATTTCGGCAAGTCATAATCCCTTCTATGATAACGGTATAAAGATTATAAACGGCAGCGGATATAAGATGGAAGCAAGCATAGAGGAAATGATAGAGGAATATATCGACAGCCCCGAAGACAATTTGCCCTTTGCCACCAGAGAGAATATAGGTAAAACTGTGGATTATTCAATGGGTAGAAACCGCTACATAGGTTATCTGATATCCCTTGCCACAAGATCATTTGAGAACATAAGGGTCGGTCTGGATTTGGCAAACGGCTCGGCTACAACCGTGGCAAAGGGTGTGTTTGATGCGTTGGGAGCAAAAACTTACGTTATCAATAATGAGCCTGACGGTACGAATATAAATCGAAACTGTGGTTCTACCCATATTGAACAGCTTCAGAAGTTCGTGGTTGACAATGGCCTGGATATAGGCTTTGCCTATGACGGTGATGCAGATCGTTGCTTTGCGGTTGATGAAATGGGCAATATTGTAGATGGTGATAAAATACTTTATATATGCGGAGTTTATCTAAAGCAGAACAATGAGCTGGTCAACAATACCGTAGTAACTACCGTTATGTCCAACCTTGGCCTGTACAAGGCGCTTGAAAAAAAGGGCATCAAATATGAAAAGACTGCTGTCGGTGACAAGTATGTATTTGAAAATATGATGGCTAACGGCCATGTTCTTGGTGGGGAGCAGTCAGGACATATCATATTCAGGAAGAATGCGGTTACAGGTGACGGAATATTGACCTCGCTCAAGGTGATGGAGGTAATGCTTGAAAGTAAAACCACCCTGTCGCAGCTGCATAAGGAAGTGGTCAGCTATCCGCAGCTGCTTGTAAATGTTAGGGTTAGAGACTAAAGAACAGCGCTTGAGGATAAGGCGGTTAGCCAGCTGATAAAAGAAATTGAGAAGGAGCTGGGAGATGACGGCCGTATTCTTGTAAGAGGAAGCGGTACTGAGCCGGTTGTAAGAGTTATGGTGGAGGCGGCAAGCCAGGAGCTGTGCAGTGAGTATGTTGACCGAGTGGTAAATCTAATGAAAGATATGGGGCATGTTATAACTGAATGACAGAATGGCAATAATTAAATTATTATGCTTCATTATCAGCTTTTTTGTATAAATTTATTGATACTGCGGGAAATTTGAAGAGGTTTTGTGTGGGAAATTAATAAATTTACAGTACAATAAGTAAATTAAAAAGAAATTATGGTATTTACAGAATCGTTATGTTATAATATAC
>JAAZDK010000264.1 GCA_012512855.1 Clostridiales bacterium | reverse complement strand
TCCCATGATTTTACGAGTGTCAGCACAGCATCCCTTTCTCCGTAGGTACTGGCCATAACAACAGGCAACATATAGAGCGTACTTATCTTCTCCTTATCTGCATACAGCCAGCAGGCATCCAGAAACTGCTGCATATACCCTCCTATACCCATCCACTCTACAGTCGTTGCCAGAATAACCCCATCCGCATCCTTAAGCGTCTTCGGAAGCATTGCAATGGTATTTTTTTCTTCAAAAAGATTATATCTTGAAACCTTCACATGCAATTCATCCAGAACAGATGTAAGCTTGTTGATTACATATAGGGTAGGATCCTCCAAAAGCCCTCTACCGCCATAATAAATGTTAACCTTCATTCAAACCCTCCTCAATTGTACATTTGCTTCCCCTCTGTATTTTTTAATTTTATAGTAAATTATTACGAATTTCCATAGATTTAACAGCCTATCTATTCATCATTAAGAAAAACGGAAAACTTCTTAACAGAATATAAAAGAGCAGTAAGAATAAAGCCTGCCAGAAAACCTCCGATGTGGGCAGCCTGATCTATCTGCGCATTGGCATATCCATTGTAGAGGCTAAGTACGATAAATAAAACAATTTGCCTGAAGCCTATATACTCCAGCCTGCCTCTGCTGACAATTATGATAAATAATATAGATCCCACTACTCCAAAGATTGCACCTGACGCTCCAATTGATATTGCAATTCTTTCATTCATTACTTTGCCATATTCTCTCAGCATATTATAGCCCATCGAACTTATGGCTGCAATAATTCCGGAGGCAAAATAAATTATGAGATATCTGACTTTTCCCGCCACCCTTTCGAGAATACTGCCGATAAACAATAACAGCAGCATGTTATTAAAGAGATGGCTGATATCGGCATGCAGGAACATTGAGCTTATAATTCTGTATACTTGACCGGCCTCCTTTACCAGGTACCAGGAAAGACCTCCTGCTTCTATAACCTGATTTTTTCCTCCAAACAAGTGAGTGCTTTGAAAAACTATAAATACTACAACATTTATCAGTACTACAACCAGATTGACCGGGCTAATCTGCAGGGTCCTGGATCGTTCTCCCCATGAAGGTCTCCTTTGCCTTATGGATGCACCCGCAAAATCCGGAGTTAACCCCTCATACGGCAGCCCGGCTTCCTGCTCCCGGGCAAGAAGCTCCTCAATAACTGCCTTTAATCCAAAAAAGTCATCAGCCTGTGTTTCATATATAATAAGGCGGTTAGCGCTGCAGTCGATAATCCAGTGGCTGTCCTCCGTCGCCTCCGCACATAGACTTTTCACCTTTTCAGGCTGAGCGGCGAAAAATATGTTTAGCAGATTGATACGCTTCAGCCCGACTGCAAAGCTTGCTTTAACCTGTCGCAGAATATGCCGGTATTGCTCATCTGTAAGCTCTATTCCTGCCTGCATGTTAATTACCGAAATGATTTTAATATCGCTGTCATCATCACGATAGAAAAGATAGATTCCTCCAACATTTGAATCCATCCGTCTGAAGCCGGAATTAATCAATCTAATACCCAATTTGTCTTCTATCATCCTCAAAATCCTTATCCGAATATTTTATATCTTAAACTAGCCTCAAGCCTACTCCTCCCAGGCGAACGCCCGCTTGACAGCCTTTTTCCAGCCTGAGATTAATTTTTCTCTTTGCTCCTGCTCCATATTCGGCTTATAGCTGCGCATCAGGGTCCAATTGCTTCGTATTTCATCAAGGCTTGCCCAAAAGCCTGTCGCAAGACCTGCAAGATATGCAGCGCCGAGAGCTGTTGTTTCGGTACATACAGGCTTTACAACCTCTGCATTTAAAATATCCGCCTGAAACTGCATAAGGAAGTTGTTACTGCAGGCTCCTCCGTCAACCTTAAGGGACTTCAGCTTTATTCCTGAATCCGTCTCCATAGCCTTAAGGACATCATAGGTTTGATAGGCAATCGATTCCAGAGTAGCCCTGATTATATGATTTTTACCGGCACCTCTGGTAATGCCCACTATGGCTCCTCTTGCATATTGGTCCCAATAGGGTGCACCCAATCCTGTAAAGGCCGGCACCACATATACCCCATTGGTATCATTAACCTTGGCGGCAAATTCCTCGCTTTCAGCGGCTGTTCTGATTAGCTGCAGCTCATCCCGCAGCCACTGAACGGCGGCTCCTGCAACAAAGACACTGCCCTCCAGGGCATACTGGACCTTCTGTGAGGTGCCAGCCGCTATCGTAGTTACCAGCCCTGACCCGGATTTTATGGCTTCATGGCCTGTATTCATCAAAAGGAAGCAACCGGTTCCATAGGTGTTCTTGGCCTCCCCCCTGTCAAAGCAGCATTGGCCGAACAAAGCAGCCTGCTGGTCACCTGCTGCCCCTGCGATAGCTATTTCATCACCAAACAGGCTTTTATCAGCATATCCGTATATATAGCTGGAGGACTTTACCTCAGGCAGCATGCATTCCGGAATATCCAGCTCATCAAGCAGCCGCTTATCCCAGCAAAGCCTGTTAATGTCATAAAGCATCGTCCTTGAAGCATTGGTATAATCAGTTGCATGAACCCTGCCCTTGGTCAGATTCCATATCAGCCAGCTGTCAACCGTGCCAAAAAGCAGCTCGCCCCTTCTTGCCGCCTCTTTGGCGCCGGACACATTATCAAGTATCCATTTAATCTTGCTGCCTGAAAAGTAAGCATCAGGAACAAGGCCGCAGGTGGCCTTTATATAATCCTCCAGGCCATTTTCCTTCAGCCTCTCTATAATATCCGATGTACGTCTGCACTGCCAAACTATGGCATTATATACAGGCCTTCCGCTTCTTTTGTCCCAGACAATCGTGGTCTCCCTTTGATTGGTAATACCTATAGAGGCAATCTCATTTGCCTCTATACCCAGCTTTGCCATGGCTTCAGTAGCAACAGACAGCTGTGATGACCATATTTCCATCGGATCATGCTCAACCCAGCCGGGCTTTGGATAAATCTGCGCAAACTCCTTGAAGGCAGCGCTTTTTATTCTGCCCTGCCTGTCAAAAATAATGCAGCGGGAGCTTGTCGTCCCCTGATCAAGCGCCATAATATATTTCTTCAAGCCAGTAACCCCATTTCATTATATATTTTCCTTAATTCCACTTACAGCAGCCAAAAACCGCTTCCTGATACCTTTTGTTTATCTGTATCCTTATGCCTAGATTACTTTCTCTTATCTACCTATGCCTTAAATCCTGCTGCTGACCTGTTTTCTTTTTGATACAACCTGATACAAGGCAATTACGCTTATGAGGGGTGCAATGCTCGTTTAATTAAATTTCGTACAGTTTTATAGAGGAAGCAACGCTTATGCTTCAATAAATGCCGTAATTACCACAAACAGCGAACTTACAGCCAGGATAATATCCAGAAATAATAAGAGGCTGTATAAAAATTTAGCCTGAAATTTGCTATCCATATTATTCTTCAGCTTAATAGCTGTATTGACACCAAGAACCACAGAAAACACAAACAGCAAAATTCCGGTTACTATAGCATTGCCAATAAGATAAGCGATTAATAAAATAACCAGCAAAATGACCGAATAAAGCAGGTCAAACAGTATTTTTTTCTTTTTCAAAATAAACCCCCATTTCATATCGAATATTATGCCACCTTATCATATTGTACCACTTAGGTTCCAGTATTTACAAGACTATAGATATAATTTCCCTGTTGTCACAAATACAAATATAGGAGATCTTCGTTGACATATTTTGTATCCTGGGGTATAATTTTCCCATAATACGCATTATAAACCTTAATTCTGTAATTGCTGATTAATTTTGGATGAATTGGGAACAGGGGGATGAAATGAAGATACGTTTGGGAAAATTCGTTAATTGGGATAAGTGTGAGGATTATATAATTTTATCAAATCTGCTGGATGGTAATGTTATCAAGCTGAAAAGCCCCGATAACAGTGTTGAAAGACTGCTGGAATCACGATCTGTTGAGAATGTAGACGATAGAATTATTAAGGTATTGTATGAAAACAATATATTAGTTGATGACGACATTAACGAAGATGAATTAATCGATCAAAAATATTATAAGGCGGTTTATGATAACAGGGAATTGCATTTAGTTATATATCCTACTACCGCATGCAATCTAAGGTGCAAATATTGTTGGGAAAGCAACACACCAAGCTTCATGTCTGAGGAAGTTAAAGATCGTATTCTTAAATTCTTAAAAAGAGAGGTTCGCTATTATAAATCTCTGTTTGTCAGCTGGTTTGGCGGTGAACCGTTGCTGGATAAAAAATTTCTCATTAATTTTGTTCAGGATATAAAAAGAATATGTCTGGAAGAAAAACCCCATTTATCTCTAATATTACTACCAACGGATATAATCTGGATATAGATACTTTTACAGCACTCGTGAAATCAAACCTGCTGTATTATCAGGTTACTCTGGATGGCCCGGAAGCTATTCATAACAGCCTTCGTCCTCATGCAGACAAAAATTGCAATTCATATCAGACAATATTAAAGAATTTAATAGATATACAGAGGTCAAAGCTTAAGCATTTCAATATTACCATCAGGGTAAATGTCTCAAGAGAATTGCTTAAAAATATTAAAGAGTTCATGTCCATCCTTAAGCAGCATTTTGCCGGTGATAAAAGATTTTCAATAATATGGCATCAAATTGCAGACTGGGGCGGGCTGAATGATGATGCAAAGCAATTGCTTACTGAGGATATAACAGATTTAAGCCGGCAGCTAAACATGATGTCATATGAGTATGGCCTGAGACCTTTTGTATTTAAGCCTAAATTTAATGATGTACTATGCAGTGCATGCAAAAAGAACGCATATATCTTTAATATTGACGGCACTATTTCAAAATGCGTATTGTGTCATGATATTGTGAAGGACAATCAAACACCACAAAACATTGCCAATAATATCGGTTATATCCAATCAAACGGCACGCTTTTCATTGACAATACCAAGGAAGCCAAATGGACCGTCAGGGCCAGGCTAAGCGAAGAATGCCGGAACTGCAGCATATTGCCTATATGCTTGCAGGCAGTTTGCCCCAACGTCAGAAAATTTACAGACGAGGAAAGAAAATGCACTGCTGATAAAAGCTATTACAAGTCCATGCTGAGGCAATTGTTTGATGATGCCAAAGAGGTAATAATTTCATAATAGGAGAAGGATAATGGATAAAGAATACATAAAGGAAAAGTTAACCTCAATAATGTCACAAAACGGCTTGTGTCTTTTAAATGAAGAAGAGCTTTTGGAAATCGATTCCGTACAATTTATAACTATTATTTTGGATATTGAAGAAGCATTTCAAATTGAAATTCCGGACGATAAGCTGATAATAGATGAGCTGAAATCATTGGATGACTTCTGTAATCTAATTTACTCATTATTAAATCAGTGAAGCTATTACATATTTAATTACGGTTAGATATGTAATAGTTTTCATAAGTAAGAAAATGAGGAGGTGACTTTATGCGTAAAAAGCTGAGGAAGGTTAGGAAGAACAGCTCCATGGTTATTTTCTACAAGGAACAGGGCTGCTCTTGCTGCAATGGCCAGCAGTAGCAAACAATAGCTACATGAAATTTACCCTGCAGCTTGAATTAAGAAGAAAATTTCTGCAGGACGGATACAAGGTCGGACAGCTGGGTACAGAGCCTACATCAAAGCTTTTTGGTTTTAATGAAATGATACCCTTCGGATATAATTCATCAGTACATTTGAATAATGAAGACTTTGTGTATTATGTAAACTCGAGCCTGCACCGGATTGAGCTGGAGGATCCGGATATTATAATTGTCGGCAATCAGTCTCAAACCTTGAATTCATATTGGGGTAACCAAAACATGTACCCCTATGAGCAATATCTGTTTTTATTGGCCACTGAACCCGATGCTTATATATTATGTATAAATGCTGATGACTCGCTTGACTACATTAGGCGTACAATAAATTACATAGAAAGCATTACATGTGCAGAAAGAATAGGTATCGTTCTTTATCCGGTAGAAAAAAGGGGCCAGGATATAATCATAAATAACGAAAGACATTTAACAAAAGCTGAGCTGAAGGAAAGAGTACAATTTTACAAGAAGCATCTGGAAAGCGATATTTATGTTCTCGGAGATAAAAATGACATGCAAGGGCTTTACCTTAAATGTATCAGTACCTTTTCCGATTAGCCACAAATTAGATTTTAGGAGTTGAAGGCATGCTATACAGTCAGTTGCAGGAATTTTCTAAAAACCTAAGCGAAGCATTAAAGCTTACAGGCGGGTACAGTATCGGCATTATAAGAAATGGTGAAATCGAGAATATATTTTACTCAGGCTACAGTGATATAGAAAATAAAACAGCGGTAAGCAAAGAAAGCAGCTTTCCCATTTCATGCAACACCAAAATGATAACAGCACTGTTGGCTTACGATACAATAGATATTGATAGGCCTATCAATGATTATTGTAAAATCAGCTTTAGTAACAGCTATGTTACGGAAAATATTACATTAAGAGATTTATTATGTCATAGATCAGGTATCCATCCCAATTCACTATGGACCTATCTGATGAGAGAGCATGATTTTGCCGATGCAATAGACACTATACATAAGCTAAAGACAGATTCCTTCAGAGATAAGTATATATACTCAAACCTTACCTACTCTATTGTAGGATATATTTTGGAGCGCTTATTCAAATGCAGTTATAAGAAAATAGTATTTGATGAGCTACTGAAGAAAATTGGCATCAAGAAGTACGCATTCTACGAAAAGGATGATGCACAAAACAAGGAAAACATTAATGCAAAGCCCTATTTTACAAAGCAAGGACATTATGAATTGGGCAGGCTGCTGAATTATCAATTATTGAACCCCGCTACAGGCCTGATACTTGATATTGAAGAGGCTGTCAAGATTCCTTTATATATGTTAAGCCTAAGTACATCAGGAAAATACAAAAACTTTTTTATCCCTAATATCATCAGCAATACACATAAATTATACAAAGAAAACGGTTATGAAAAATATGCATTGGGACTTTATCATAAGGAAGTCTACAATTACGATGTTTATTATCACAATGGATATATTGTTGGTTATTCGAGCTTTATTGGCTTCATACCAAAACTGAGGTGTGGCATTGTTATACTGACTAATCATGAAAAAAGCGTATTTCCCAGAATCGTTGCATACAAAGCGCTGGAGCTGCTCCTGGGTATTAACGGACCAAATTGGAGCAGCCGGTTATTAAGAGAACAGCAATGCGGCGAACATTACAAATTATCTTTTGAAAAAAGAATAAATGAAAATTATGATTCCTTGTCCAGCAATGAATATTTCTCGGTTATCTTCAACAAATATGGGCTTTCGGGTAAGATTAATTTACTGGACAGGAATATAATCATTAACGATAAAAAGTTCGAAATATCATTGCTGAATCAAAATGAATACTATACATATATTGCGGATATTAATGATTATTTAAGAATCAGGCTGGAGAATGACATATTAACATTTGCAGGAACCAACATTATAGATTTAATTGACTTTAGCAACAATGATTATAATATACAATTGATTGGTAAAGGTGATTAAAATGAGGATGGCTAAAATCAGTATAAATATTGCCAGCGCATTCAAATTTGAACTCCTTGCTTTAGTAAAGGCTATCAGCGTAATTATTCAGGCATATTACATGGGCAGGATTGTTGACAGCACCCATCAGCCTTCTTCTGTGGTGCTTAACCTGCTTCTTATTATTGCTGCTACCATGGTAGTTGAAATTCTGTCAAATATAGCTCTGAACTACTCATTAAATAAATATCTAAATCAAAGAAGATCCGCAATGAATGAACTTCTGGCCAAAAAACTGCTGAAGGCCAGATACAGTGACCTGGAATCATTTGATAAGGGGAAAATTATTGGGATTTTTACAAATGATATTGAAAGGACCCTGGATTACTGCCGTATTGCTTTAACCTTTAGCGGTACTGTAATTAAGGTATCCTTACCCCTAATCTTTCTGTTTATGTCCAATGTTGTCGTCAGCATATGTATTTTACTTGCATCTGCCCTGTCTTTATTACCCGGAATGATAATAGGAAATTATCAATATAGCATAAGCAGTCAATTAAACAGGAGAACGGATGAATTAAATAACCGCTTTATGAAGGTTATTAGGCTTGTAAAGCTAATTAAGTCCTTTATGGTGGAGGACTACTTTGCCAAAAAAAATAAAAGCTACATAAAGCAATATCAAGTAAGCAGGGATTCCCTCAATCGCAATATTGTTATCTATTCAGTACTAAACAGAATATTTGGAATATTGCCATATTTAAGTCTTTATTTAGTAGGAGCAATCTTTGTTATCGCTGAAAGGATTAGTATTGGCGTTATTATATCTGCGGCCTTTTTTATTGGTATACTGAGTGAGGGTCTTGGTGAGCTGCAAAATCTTTTCCATGTCAGACAGATATATAAAGCCTCAAATGATCGAGTAGCCAGTATACTGGATTTGAGTGAAGATGACAAAAAGCGCATAAAGCAGTATTCAAGGGATGCCGCAATCACCTTTCATAATGTCGACTTTGGATATAAGGATGGTACATATATATTGGAAAAGCTTAATCTAACAATTGCGGAAAAGAGTAAGGTATTAATTCTTGGGGAAAGCGGCAGTGGAAAATCAACAATCTTCCGCCTGATTGAAGGCTTACATGAACCGGTAAACGGCAATATAGAATTAGGAACCGCCCTGCCAGACGAAGCGGGAGCGCCTGTCAGGATTTCTGCAGCGGATCAGGAAACAATCCTGTTCCATAAAACGGTGAAAGAAAATATATGCATGGTAAATAAGGATATGACAGAGGAAAAATTTAAAAGGATTTGCGAGGTATCCTGTATTGATGATTCCATGCTGTATTCCGAAGGAAAAGATAAGATAGTTTCCAACCTGGATCAAAATTTATCGAAGGGACAGCTGCAAAGGATTAATTTGGCCCGTGCCCTTGCAAAGGATGCAGATATATATCTTTTTGATGAGCCGACAGAGGGTCTTTCTGTCCGGATGGAGGAGGAGATTATACATAATATTCTTGAATACCTGCACGATAAGACTGTAATAATGATTTTGCATAATCCTGATTATAAGGACTTATTTGATAGGGTTATCGAAATGGATTCATTGAAAATCCAGGATCAGGATTCCATCACGGATTATCAAATAGCATATTAGATAGCAAATTATATTACATGTTATGGAGGAAGGTAATGGTTCAGAGATTGATCAAAAGACGCACTCCTGTTCTTCTGTTGGGCCTAATCATACCAAATATTGCCGCACTAATGGCACAACAGATTAGTGCAAGAATTGGAGAAAATATTATTCAGCAGACAATTAAGCAAGCAGATATACCATCATTATTATTTACAGTCATGGTGGGAATATCGGTTTTTATTGTTGCCCAAGCATTCTGGGGAATAGGCAAAATGATTATGAACAAGACATCCACATCCATTGAGTGTGAGATGAAGGATGAAATA
Organism: Clostridiales bacterium; assembly: GCA_012512855.1. Classification (GTDB taxonomy): domain Bacteria; phylum Bacillota; class Clostridia; order Lachnospirales; family Lachnospiraceae; genus Mobilitalea. Next base: position 19,753 of record JAAZDK010000264.1, on the reverse strand, counting down.
TGTAATAAAATTTTAAGATCGGAATATAAAAGCATAGTCGATAAAGAGACTGGGGAATTATATCTAAATTTCAACCAGGATATTCATGCTGCCATATCAATGTTTACAGAGGATCTGTATGGCATGGTCCACTCTGTAATTATGGGAGTTGGCATCACAATACTTATAATGCTGCGAAATTTTATAGTGGCAGTAATCGTTTTGGCTATTGTTTTGTCAGTAATTATACTGAATGCTTTTTATCTGGATAAGTTCAGGAAGCTGGAAATAAAGGAACGTAGTATCAGGGAGGAAGGAATCGATCTGCTATCCCAAATCCTGAATGCCAAATCAATAATTCGTGTCCTGGGCTTACAAAAGGTCAGCCATGAAGAATACAAAAGCTATAATGAGCGTTATTATGAGACCAGGCAGGCCCAGAATAAGCTAGAATGCGGAAAGGCACTGAAATTGGATTGGTTCGTATATTCCTGCGGGACGATGATCCTTCCTGTTTCCTGCCTGATGGTATCGATGGGTAAAATAGAACTGACAGATGTAATCTACATCATACAGTTGACAGGCAACATTATTTGGTCCACCAGCAATCTTGGAACTACATGGATCCGCTTTAATCAGAAAAAGGTGGCCCTAAGCTCCTTAAATCAGCTTATGCAAACGCCGGAGGAAGCACAGTACGATGGCAAATTAATAGAAGCTGCAGGAGATACCGCTTTATCCTTTGAAGATGTTGCAATTCAATATAAGGACTATACAGCAATTAAAAATATTAACTTCTTGTGTAAAAAAGGGACTATCACAGCTATAACAGGCAGAAGCGGCATCGGCAAATCCTCAATAATAAATGCCATTCTGGGATTTGCAGACCATACGGGAACAATCAAGGTATGGAATCAGAAAGTATCGGAGGATAATTATAAAGCAGTACGCGCAGCTATTGCATATATGTCAGAGATATGTGAAATGGATGATTCATCTGTAGAGGATGCCATCAGATTTGGAAGACAGGATATATCAGAGGACAGGATAACCAGCTATATACAGCGATTCGGACTTAACAAGGTTGAGAATGCGGCTTCCGCCTCCGGTGGAGAAAAGCAGCGAATAGCCTTCATTCGAACCCTGATGAAGGACTGTGATATTTATATCTTCGACGAGCCGACTGCCGCATTGGACGAGCATAATGAGGCTCTGGTTCTTGAATATATCAGCAAGCTAAAGGAAGAAGGAAAGACCATTCTCATCGTTACCCACAGACAAAGAACAAAGGAAATGGCCGACCGGATTATTGAGCTTACATAAGATTTAATAAAAGAAAATCTCATTTAAGAAAACAGAGCATGCACGGTTGTCATTTTACATATCCGGGCAAAATTAAGGGAGCGGACTAACAGTTCCGCTCCCTTATTTAATAGCTCTGCTTTATTATATGTATTATGCCTTCTATAATCACTTTTTCCTTTTCTTTAATATCGTCCAGTATAAGCACAGCCCTCTTAATAATGTCAATGTCATAGGTTTTATAATATTTTATAAGCGCAAAAAACAACGCCTGAGCTTTTCGCTCCAGCTCCTCCGCTTCAATATGATATTGATTATCAATATCATAAACCTCTCCTATTTTTTCAATGCGGAGCTTCATCAGCTTTTTATGTTCCCATAATGTCCGAAAGACCCGTATATCAAGTCCTACCTTATTATCAAGAATAATATAATTATTTAAAAACGATTTAATCAGGTCGTATACCTGCAGCCCGTATGCGGTAAAATCACTTGAATTATTACCTTTATTGTCCTTACCGTTCAAATAGTTATAAAGGCTATCTCCAATCTGTTTAATATTAAGCCTTTTTCTGATAAAATTATTAACCTGTAAGCTGCAAAAGCCCAGACCCTGATCCTGTAGCCATGCACTATATAAACCGGCCTCAATTTCCTTCTGCTTCACACTAACTCTTTCTAATTTGTTATTTTTCGTAAATGCCATAACCAAAAAGTCATCATTTTCATATCCATATATGTATGTATCATGCATATAATGCCCTTTTTGATAGAATTCCGAATAAGGCAGATAAAATTCATCAATTTTATACAGCAGCACGTAATAGTCATGATCAATTCTTTCTTTTATGAAGCTTGCGATATTACCCCCTCTTATATATGAAACGCTATACAGCTCCATATTTACAAGACCACGCAGCCGAAAATCCTCCCAGGCAACATCCAAAAAGGTCATCCCAACAGATTTTAAGTCATCTGAATACCTGCATATTAAATTAATATAGCTGTTATATAATTCGTTTTTTAGGTTACTGTGGGCCAGAATTATAGACTGAACAAAGGATATGCTATTGTATGTAGCGATTGGTTGATTCTCTAGTTTTAATACTTTTTTCATTGCATAAACCTCTTTTTTAACAACAAATTCTTCTTTAAATTATAAAACTTTTACAATGCATGTCTAAATTTACTATAACATAATATTCCAATTTTTTAAAGTATATTTTAGAAATATTTAGCAATTAATCTGCTATAGGGGTTTTTATTCTGCCTTAAGGCTTATTCATTATTTATCCTTATAAGTCGGCAGAATTCGTTGCCTTACGATTCCTGAAGCAAAAACTGATATTTTATATTGGCAAAAGCAATAATATCTCCAAGCTTTATCTCCTTCTTCTGGTAGGTCTGCAGCAAATCATCATTAATATATGTACCATTTGTGGAATTAAGATCAGTCAGATAAAAGCTGTCTCCCTCTTTTGTAATCTTGGCATGATAACGGCTGACTATATCACTTTCCAGATGAAAATCCACATTCTTTTTTAGCTTTCCTATAAAAAACGGATAATTTGTTATAGCTATATCCTTATAATTTATATTATCCAAAGCCTTTAACACAGGCATACTTTCCTTTTTTTCAGCCTCTGTATCCGCCAAAACTCCATTTGCCGAAGGCTCTTCTGCCGTAAGCAGCTCGGTTGGTTGAAAATCCTCATTAAGCATCTGTTTTGGCATAATATCCAATGAAGCCTCATCCGAAAGTCTGTCAGGGCAGCGCATTCCCCTTGGTATTTTATTAGCATGGAGATTATCTGATAATTGATTAACAGGCCATTCTTCAGATTTATTGACATCTCTTTCACCATTTCGCTTTGGTAGCTTGAGCTGGTCCGATATTTTCCTCAAAATGCTATTCTTAGCACCAGCTTTGGATAATACATCAGCCCTTAAAGAACTATTATAATAATCCATACGGGGATCAATATATTCCCTGGTTTTTACCATCCTGGTAATTTTTCTTTTTTTATCAAATAATTTGCTCATCAAATAGCTCTCAATACATCCCAGAATGATTATAAGAGCCGCCAGCTTGCTGTAATCCAGTCTGGTTCCCAGTGAGTTGTACACAAATTTGCCCATAAAGCCTGCGGCTAAAATACCAATCCCTGCAAGCAGACATATGCCGGCGATAAGATAAGTAGTCAGAGAATAACATACACGCTCCTCTTCCTGCTCAAGCTTCTCCAGAACCACAGGTATTTTATACTCCTTACCATGTCCGGAACCGACAGCATTGCTGCCTGCAGTATAATCCTCCTCTTGTACACTTTGGGCTGCTGTGCGCTTTATGACAGTTTTTCCTGCCGGGACAGATCCCCGGTTTATAGCCACAGCAGATGTATCCGCTGCCTTATCTGCTGACATGCCCTTGCCTTTAACTTGCGCAAATCCATCTGCCTTCTCTGACATTACCTCCTTCATGTGTGCCAAGGTATAGCCTTCCTCCTTGCTGACAGCATACAGGCGGTATACAAGATATACTGCTTCCTTGTCATTATAATCGACCTTGTTCATCAGATATTCCATCAGGCTGCCCATTTGCTCTCTGACATTCACGCCATAGCCCGGATACAGGCATAAATAAGCCTTTCCTGAAGTAATATCCTGATAAATAAAATCCGGAGACAGCAAAAAATCATCCTCCGGTAGCAGATACTCATATGCCATTTCAATTGCAAAAATGATACCGGAGCATAGCATCCTCAAATCATGTACCGACAATAAGCTCTTTTCCAGAATATTTTTGATGGATTGCCTGGCAGTAATGTCATAATAAAGCAGCTGCCTGTTGTCTATAAACCTTTCCTCCAGAGAAAGCAACCCGTCTATTTCCTGCCTTTTTAGCATTTTTATGCAGAAGGGAGCATACTCAGCAGCATTGTTCATTTCAATGACCATATAATTGCTTCTTAAGTCCCTTACGTAACCAACCTCCAGGGCTTGTCTCATATTTATCCGTCACCTCTTGTCTCTGGTAGCTTTATTTCTTTGTGAATCCGTCAAGCATATCCTTAAGCCTATTAATACCCTTAATTTTCGACCCTGTATCCAATATAAGCTCACAGATCCTGATTGTTTCAGCCGGCTTATGTACCGGATAGCTTTTGTCCAGTTCTATATTGGTTATTTTAGCGATTGCCCCGCCAAACACAGGCAGCTTCATCTCTGTTCCTGCCCTGATATTAATTTTTGCAGACAGCCTGCTGACCTTTACATCGCTTTTTTCTATACGGCATATAAACAGGCCTTTGTTCAGCTCCTCCGCCAAATACTTTTCAATTCTCTCCTCCTCAGCCTTTGTATCCCCCATCAGGACATAAAAAACACCCCGGTCATTGATATCCTCATAAGAGACTCGTCCGCTTGCAAGATCCGCTTCATGCTTGACTGCAATGCCGGCCTTATGCATTAGCAAATCCAGCGTACCGGCCAGTCTGCTATAATCATGAAGATAAAAGGCCAGATATATCATGGCAATTATACAAAATACAACGACAGGCATTACAAAGGCCGCCTCCACCGTAATACTTCCCTTTTCTTCCCTGCCTATTTTTCCTATTATATTCTTCATCATATCTCGACATCGCCCCTAGCCTAATCCGGTAAATATCAGAATCAAATATCCTGTCAGCATAAAAGGAATAAAGGGTATGCTCTTTTTTCTGTTGGCCTTCCGTAAGATTAGCAAAATGATTGAGAGTCCTGCCGCCAGCATTAGAGCCAGGCAAAATAGCTCCATATTGCCCCAAAAGCCCAATCCCAAACCGGTTATGCACAAGACGATTCCATCCCCCATACCGATTTTTCCTCCGCTGATATAGCTTAACAGCATTACTCCTGCTCCGACCGCGGCACCTGCCAGCCTGTCCACTAAAGAAATATCGTTGCAAAATAGTATGCATGCAGCTGCCAGCAGCCCACCTGCCACCGGCATCCACAGATAAACCCTCTTCTTATATAAATCCATAATACCGCAGGATAACAGGATTGCAGCTATCACTGCCTTTAAACAGATTTCTGCCATAATCTATTCCCCTCTTTTATCCACATCAATTAAATTACAGCCACCCTTTATCCACAAATTTATAAAGAGCTTTACACATATCCTTATATATATTCACCAGCTTTTTGCTATTTACTGCACCGCTTGCAGGCAGGCCGGCCGTCCAGCTCCGACAGCTTAACCTCCCTGACGGTTCTTTTGATTCTGGAGCATTCCCGTGTAGTATGGAATTTGCTGCCGTATGAGCTGATATAATAAGTAGCATTATTATCGGGCTCATCACCACAGCACAGCTCACAGGGATAGTATTTTCCGCCTGAATTATTTCTTAGGTCATCAGGTATACCCATAACCGCCCTAATTGATAATTTAATATGGCTGCAGTTTATATTGGTGTGGTAGACACTTCCGCTTTCTGTAATATAGACCGTATCCTCAGCCAAGTCCTCCTTATTTGGGCCATATAATGGCGAAAGCTTATAACCGGTCCATTTACGCAGTCTTACCCTTTGTACCATCTTCATTTCATCTATAACAAACAGCCTTATGGGAAACCTAACCCTATAGCTGACGACAATATCGATATCAGCTTCATTGCCAAAAATATCCGAACCAGAAAAGCTTAGTCCGTCAAAGCCTCCAACAATGCATGAACTGTTTATCTGGCTGTTGTCAAGAAATTCCCGGGCATAAAAGTTAAGCAAAGCCGCCCCCGCCATTTCATCCACCAGCCTGCCGGGTTTAAGCTCAAACTCATTATAAAATACGGAGAAATCAAAGCTTAGAGAATCCTCGGCAGTCGGAAATTCCTGATACACATAGGCTGCTTTGGAGATATCCATCCCCATACGCGTAATAGCATCCTGTATCTGCTCCTGGACTATAAACAGCTGAATAAAATAAAGGAATGCTAGTATAAAATATATAAATACAGGCATAATCAGCGCAGCTTCAACTGTAAGAGATGCTTTATGCTCTTTTTTTATTATCAGTGCTGTTCTCATGTTCATTGAATATATATTTGATGCTCTCATGATCTACCTCATAAGCTGTGACAGGATGGGATGTCCGTTCTTCTTTTTTTTGATGTCAGGGGTAATTTAATGGCAAATGATTTCCTGGAGAGAGATTTTTCTTTTTTATATAAGCATAGAATTACATAAAATGATTAAAGAAGAGCGGACATCCCATCCTGCCAAAGGCAGTATGATTCAGAATGATAGGTGATAATTAAAGATCAGCTAGTAGCAGTCAGCAGTCAGATATTCGAATCGATAGCTGTTCTGACCGAATTCATAAAAGTCCTGAAAAAAGCCAAAGCCGGTAAAGCGCTCTTTTATTTCAAAGCTGGCTGACAGCTCAAAGCCATACAGGCAATCAGCCATTCTAAATTCCTCATCACCGTAACGAAGCCTGACATTTTCCTGGATTAAATCCATTGATCGGTAGGCAAGCGTTTTTGTATCCGTCATTAGAAGAAATATTTTAAGATACTCGTCATAGCCTAAGGACAATTCCTTAGTCTCAGGCAATACCGCCGCCCTAATTTTAAGCTGTTCCCTTGCTAGCAAGAATATATCGGTAAAGCTTGTATCAACCTTCTTTTTATATATGGCCACCTTCTTTCCCATCATTATAGCAGTGGTATCAAGCAAGGCCTCGGCAAATGACCAGATAAGCAGAATAAGGATCTGCGTTATTTTAACCAGTATCGGAAGTCCGGTAAAGCCAACGATAGCAGCAGCTATAAGCTTAGCCTCATTGCGGATGCTTTTGTCGCTTATGACTGATATAAAGTCAAAAATCATTCTTATCAAAATTATTCTTGAAATTATTGCATTCAGATTGTCGGCATCCGACCCCTTGCCAATGATGAGATATTCCTGCTCATAATTTATGACAGTAGGCTTTTTATTCTTCGGTATCATGTCCTTCGGTTTGTATGAATAAAAATGCTCCCCAATATATTCCCTGAATAAAAGCATTTCGGCTAATTTATCTATACCGGCGCCCAGAATATGCATTATTCCGCTTTCATTGCCAAACTCAGCAAATACCTTTCCTGATGATGAATTTCGCTCATCCTTTTCAGATTCGGCAAAATATGCTTCAACAGCATCAGCATAATTGCTCCTCCCCTCCGTTAAAGCATGCAAAAATGAAGGTAATTCATCTGTGTTGACAAAAAGGGCATCAGAAATATCTTCAGGGTTTATTACAAGGCTGCTTAAGCCGGCTGCTATTGCATCATTAACCTTTCTTAGTGCTTCATTCTTATTTTCCTTTATATAAACCAGGCTGCTGTAATCCAAGGTAAGACCCTGTATCCTATAATTTGACAAACTCTTCTCAGCAGCCGCAAGACTTTCTGCAGCAGCCGAGTAAGCTCCATTCTTTAGAGCCCGTCTGCCGCCTGCAAGTACAGATCGGACATCTGTCAGCAGCTTTTTGTTTTCCTCCAGTATCCTCTGCATTCCATAAAAATCATAGCTGCTGCTGTCGCTATCTATATATTTCTTAAGATCCTTCAGCTCCTCCTCAAGGCCTTCATATATTTCCTCCGACAGACTACCCTTACGGCTCCTTAGCAGCTCTTCATATCCATTTATAAGAGGGACAGAGAGCTTTCTTTTTTCCAATATTATTTTAATTGAGGACATTGCTTCATCATAAAGAGGAAGCAGCTCACCAATCAATAGATCTAACAAATCACACAAGCTGTTAATAAAGGCAAGCTCTCCTTTAATTTGCTCCTCCTTATCTTTTATCTGCCCATTCAGGCTTTTTATCTCATCCCGATAGGCTTTAATTGCATTTTGAAGATTCTTGATAGCCTCTTTATCTGCCTCAGTCTTGTCCTGCTTGCTGTCCAGAATGTCTAGCTGAGCCCGGCACCCAGCCAGTTGATTTTCCAGGGCCATAATCTGCGAACGCATCCCTTCAATATTTATCTGATGCTTTTCTATCTCTGCAAAGCCACTCTTTATCTTTGAAAAATATTCAACCTCAGGATTTATGTACTTGTCCTTTTGCACCTGAAACAGAGCAGCATTGTTGATGCCCACATTATCCATTGTAATCTCGGCATAGCAAATCCTTTTTATGAAGGTCTGACTGGTTTTTAGGGCTCCATCCCTGTCCAGTACAATTCCCTTTTTGTTGGTCATCAGACCATCATAAAGCCTCATCAGATTTAGGATTTCCTCATCTATCTTTACAAGCTCTTCCTCAACCTTCTGCTTTTCCTCCATGATATAGCTGACCTCTGCCGGATGTTCCAGCAAAGTAATCTTATCCAGCAGCAGTTCCAGTCCGTTTGCAATATCTGCATATTTCATATATTCAACAGCCTGATTAATATACAGCTCACCCTCATAGTCAAGCAGACCGGTCTGGCTTAGCACTGATATATCCAGTCCGCCAAAGCCGAAGAGATCCATGCCCTTTACGTAAGCTTTTCCGTCTAAATCCTTGTCAGGCTTAAGAGTATACTCCATATATCCCTTAACCCTTCCGGCAAGCAATTCGGCACGGTCTTTGTAATCTCTGCTTCCGGTGTTTAAACCAAAAACATGATATTCATCCCAAAGCGGTGCATAATAAGCGGCCAGGGCACTGTCCAGCGCCGTGGAAAATGCTCTGCGAAAATGCACCCTTGCTGCATTAATCCGGGCACCTTCTATAACAGTGCATACCAAACCCAGGATTAGCAATAAAATCAGACTTAAAAACACAGTGATAGAGCCGCTCACTTTGCTTACTAAATTTTTTGTAAACAGCTTGTATGCACCTCCTGCCTCAAATCATGCCGGCTTAAGGTGAGCTGACAGTAATATCCCTGGTAATCTCTCCGGCATCTGAGCTGATAGACGAAAATGCCGACTGGATTATTGCCTCAATCTGATTTCTGAATATCAGAACCAATCCGATGATAACTACAAGAATAAGAATAATTTCAATAATACCTATCCCATATACCTGCCTGTTCATCAGTCTTCTAAATCTGTTCATACTATCCTCCATTAAACCGATACAGCAAAGACTGCATCATGTATTTTTAAATTAATCGCTTAACTGACAAATAGATTATTTAATTCTGCCTAACCTTAAATAAAAGATCAGCTTATATCTTAAATGACATAAAGGCCGGTATCATAATCATCAGCAGGACTATTAAGAGCATGGCCATCATAGGACCCAGAAGCCTGGTTCCTGCGGTCTCTCCCAGTCTCTTCGCCAGCTCCTTCCTCTCTGCAAATGCCTCCTGTGCCTCATATATCAACTGCTGTGTCAGGTTTCTGTTGCCCTTTTTCAGATTCTGGTTAAGCAATGAGGCAAACTTTATATATTGAATAAGTCCTGTCCTTTTTCCAAACTGCTCATATGCTACACTTTCCGGTACACCAAGCCTCAGCTCGCGGGCGGTTATAGCAAATTCATCATAGGCATAGCGCCTTTTATTTCCCGGCCTCTTTAGTTGCCTCTCATAATCATCTGTTATTTTAAGCCAGGCTTGCTTAATTGTCATACCTGCATTAACAAGCAGAGTAAATTTGTTTATTATTTCAGGATAATCTATAAGCATCTGATCCTTTCTTTGCTTAAGCCTTTTTGCCAGCTCTCTATCTCCGCCAATCCATGCCACTGCAGCAAGTAAAATTCCCAAAGCCAAAAGGCTACTGCTGTTCTCCTTTTGCTCCTCATTCCATATAAGCCTGTAGCCGGCCAATTCCTCAGGCAGCTTCATACTGTCCTCCGTGCGGCTTTCTTCACCGGCTGCCCGGACCGACTCCTTAAGCATCCTTTGCAAAAGCTCCTCCCTTTCATATTTTTTTGGCATGATCCTTAAGGAGATTAGATATTCCCTGCTATAAACGTCTTCATTATGCTCATATGTAAGGACTGCCGTTATATTGGTCCATACACCCTCAGAGTCTATGGAATCATTCTTCAGAGAACCATCCGGACCAATCAAGCGGTAATCATCCGGAATCCATTTAACCTTAATAGCTGTACCGGGAATATTTTTTATAAAGTTTAGCCTTCCATATATCTGATCGAAGGAAGCATTATCAGCCAAAAGCTTACTCTTCACATATAAAAAGGCTTTTTCAAATGCCTCTTCCAGCTCATTCGAATTATAGGCCTGCTCAAAAACAGGTATAATCAAATCATAAGGACCATACTCCTCATTTTCAGCAGTTTCTGAGCTATCCTTATTATCTACCATTTTTACCTGCAGCTTTACATTAGCTGTTCCTTCACCATGCCCCGGCCGTTTCAAATACAGGCCATTTATCAGATAAGAATATCCGTTGCTTGTTAAAGCAGACAGCATAGACAGCAAATTAAAAGCTATAAGGATAAGCAGGACCGTCGCAACCCGTTTGCATAAATGCAGCCTGTATGCAAGCTCAGGCTTGAGGCTATATTCAAATGCTCCAAGATATTTACCTATATCCTTTTTACCAATCAGACTTTTATATAAGCCTGTCTTGCTTAATATCCAATCCGACATCGGATATAAAGCATATAAGCTGTGCTCCTTTTTGCTCAGCTTCTGCAGCCAGTCCAAGGACCTGCGCCGGCTCAGAAAAAATGCCGCCATAAAAATCAGCAGAAAAAACAGATTAATAAATATCATTAACTATCGTCACCCGGATCAGAAGCAAAGATTTACTGGTGACTCCTTCCTTTCCTGAATTATTTATGACAGGCTACAAAATATAGCTGTAGCTTCATATTTGGACTTTTTGAAATAAAACAGCAAATCTGTCTTTTATTTAATGAAGCTATATAATTGATGCTCTTTAATAGGGGATTGTTCACATGATAAAAAGTAAGAAAATATAATTTGGGGACAGCTTAAGCTGATAAAGCCATCATCATCCTATACTTCTATATCAATGATTTTGTCTATTATCAGAATTGCCGCCAGATATACAATCAGAAAAACCGTCATTGCAATAATTCCAAAAGGATTATGATAAAGAGGGTCTAAAAAGCCCGGAGAAGATACTGAAAGATATGCCAGTATCAGCAAGGGAGTTGCCTTCATAATACCGGCCTCCAGCTTTTTTGCAGTAATAAGGGTTTTTAGATCTCTTTTAACCTCTATTTTATCGCTGATAATCTTGCTTGTAATAGCTATAACATGAATTAGGTCACCACCTGTTCTCTTGGCTGTACTAAAGACATTAGAAAAGCTTATTATATCTTCAATTTGCGTCCTCTCCCCGAACTCTGTCAGGGCTTCCTCGACAGGTGTATTCAGACTTATTTGGTTTACTATGTACTGGAATTCCTTAAGAATTAGTGAATTTTCATGGCCTGTTTTTATCAGGTCCACACAGGCCTCACTAAATGCATTTTCAGCTGAATATCCTGCTTCAAGGGCTGCACTCAGGGCGGCTATACCCTCCTTAAACTCAATATTCAGCCTCCATTTATGCTCCTTAATCAGATGATTAGCTCTTCTTTTACTGTAGAAATATACTAACGGACTAAGCAGCAATACCGCTATGAAGCATCTGTAAAAAAGAGCTCCCAGCACAACAGTCGCTGCCCCGCCCAACAGTATGCTTTTAATATTTTCCTGCAGCGATAATTTATAATATTTGCCTGTGCTTGCTTTCATAAACTAAGTCCTGCCCTCTTCAGCTTTTGTGTTGATCTCAGCTCGTTAACCTTAATAAGCCTTCCCTTAACCCGCCGGTCCTCCTCTCCAAATTCCTCAAAAATATATATGGGATTAAGCTGAATTTCCCCATCCTTGCAATCCAGTACCTCTGTAACCTCTAAAACTCTTCTGGACCGATCCCTTAAGCGGCCCAGATGCACTATTATATCAATTGCAGAAGCAATCTGCTTGCGTACCGCCAATAGTGGAAGCTCTGCTCCTAAGAGTACCAGAGCTTCCAAACGGCTTAACATATCTGCCGGAGAGTTGGCATGACCTGTAGAAAGCGACCCATCATGACCGGTGTTCATAGCCTGCAGCATGTCTATAGCGGCCGCATCCCTTACCTCACCAACTACAATCCGGTCAGGCCGCATACGCAGAGAGGTTTTAATCAAATCACGGATTGTGATTTCATTATTTCCCTCCGAATTGGCGTTGCGGACCTCCAGACGGACAAGATTAGATATATTACGAATCTGCAGCTCTGCCGAGTCCTCGATCGTAATAATTCTTTCGTCGGAGGGGATGTAGTTAGAAATGATGTTTAGAAATGTAGTTTTACCGCTTCCGGTTCCACCGCTGATAAAAATATTATAGCCTGCAATCACCAAAAGCCTGATAAACTCTGCCGCTTCCTGTGTGATGGACTCCATTTCTATCAGCTTTTCCATAGTAAGTGGCATATCCGGAAACTTTCTTATAGTGATTATTGGGCCCTCCAGAGCAACCGGTGGCAATACTATATTTACCCTTGAGCCATCAGGCAGTCTGGAATCCACAATAGGGCTTGCTTCATTAATTATTCTGTTGGAGTGTGATACCATCTGTTGAATCACATCCTCCAGCTTTTGCCTGGATTCAAAGCATTTTTTATACGGATGAATGCTGCCGTTTTTTTCAATAAATATTTTATTAGGCCCATTCACCATAATTTCTGTGATGGAGCTGTCATCAACCAGCTCCTGAAGTATATCAAGCTTTCTTATAGAATTAAAAACATCCAGTCTGAGCCTTTGTTTGTCACGAATACTGATATATTCGTTTTTCCCGTGGGTATTTATAACGCGGTCAATAATCTCATACAGCTGTTCATCGGATATCTCTTTTCCCAGATCTATATTTTCCAGTGTTTTTTGCTTAATAATTGCCTTTAAGTGATCCATTCTGTTTCTTTTTCACCATCCATATCTGCTCAATAAAATATGTCAAGGCATTGCCGGGCAAAATTCCAGCAATCCGAATCGCCAAGCTCAACAGCCGTAAGCGGCAATCTGTTTATCCTTGTTTCTTCCGGCAGCTGAAGCTTAATGAGTTTATCCCGGGCCAGGTTAATATTTGCCCTCTCCAGCTGATTCACCCATTCTCCATAAAGCAATTCCTCATGAATTCCTTCTCTGCAGCAATAAATAACCCTATCGCTTGCTTTTATAAGCTCCTGTGTCGCTTCGGAATTACTGCAGCTATAGAAAATTACCTGCTCATAATCCGACTCTGTCCTTAATGCTGCAATCCAGTGCTGCATATCCTCTTTATTAAGTGCCAGAATATCGGCCCCGTTGGCTATACCTGCAAGATATGACAGACCTCCCTGATGGCATGCCAAGGTCTTTATACGAGAGATAATATCTGCTTTCTCCTTTATATAATATATCAACTCCGTCAAAGGCTGATTGGAGTAATCGCTTGTGGATATAACTCTTACAGGCAAAAGCTCCAGCGATACCAAAAGAACTCTCGACCGCTCCGACACAAGTAAGCCGGACGACCAGGCAAATATAAGAGAAGCAAGATCCTGTATTGGGCTTATAATTGATATCAGCTTGAGCTTGTCCGGCTTAGCAGAAGCTAGCTCACTTTCATGCCTCATATAGTCGGCTTTAATGTCAGATATTATGGCCTGAACCATCTGATATTTATTAATCAGCGTCCAGCCTGCTTCATGGTTTATCGTTGTTGTATCCGCAAGCTTGTATATCTGCTTAACTTTACCGCAGTTAAGATCGCCTGTTAAGTCCGATATACTTTCACCCAACAGCAAGATATCAACCGGATTTTGATTTAAATAATCCAGCAGGCTGTCCTTGCGGGTAAAAATAGCCAGGCTCATGCCAAGATCCTGCTTTTTCTTAAAATACTCCATGAATCTTCTGGCATAATGCTCATCAGAGTCATAGAAGGCTAAGATTCTTTCCAATAATAGAATCCTCCTGGTTTTAGTATAAAAGTGATTGGGGAATATTTTATACTGAATATATGAACTTATATAGAAAGAAGAGTTATAAATGATTATATAAACTAGTTAAATAGTATGTCAACATATTACAATGCTTAGCTTTTTTTGTCAATACATAGAATTAAGAAAAAATGTAAATTTGTAATTATTATACAATGAGCCATATCTTTTTGCATGTTTTTTCACAAATGAATATCCTTTTATCAGCAGGATAGCAAAATAGCTGTCATCATTTTGTATGACGTCAGCTGACTGAATAATAAAAGGCCAGACCATATAGAAGTATAAAACCCGGAAGGCCAAGTAATCCATTGATAAGAACACTGGCCCCGTTTATACCAACATTTATGCTTATTCCCTTTGTCCTCAGGACAAAATCAAGCAAATAAATCCCCGCCGTACCTATAACAGCTCGCATAATAAATGCTAGCAGCATATCAGGTCTGCGTTTTATAGCCGCTGCCAATAAAAATATGATGCATGCAATTATTATAACGATAAGAATAGTATTTTCCATTAATGCACCAGCCCTTCCTGCAGCAAGCCGGTTTAATGCCAGGCTGCGATATGCAGTAGTTTGCTAATACATTTATATACTTATTTGTCCATTTTATGCTAAATAATAGAATAACAGGCAATTTTTTTGACTATACTATATACAAATCCTGTATGTAAGGCTGGTGATACAATGGGCTTATTCAGAAAAAAAAGACCACCTAAGGAAAACCATCTGATAAAGGAAATTAACCAGACAAAGATAGCGTTGGAAACTGCCTATTCTAATTTTGAAAATGTTATTGACCCTGATCTGATTGACAGCTGCATCTATCAGCTTAACGCTATCCAAAACAGATATCAGTTCCTGCTTAAGCAAGCCAAGGCACTAGAACAGTAAAATTGCAAATGAACATATAAAATGTCCCCTGCCTATAATCATGCATTATAGAGCAAGGGACATTTTCTCATCCTTTGTATAGTAATCTGGCTCTTTGGTACTTCTAAATCATTAGTGCCTTATATCTTTGGTAGCTCAAAATCCTTTTTGATTTTTATTCTTTTGTAGCTTTCATTTTATTATACTGTTCCTATGTAGTTTTGCTTTTGCTTTATCTTTTGTGTCTCTGCTTTCAAACTTATGTAACCTTGCTCCTTTATCCTTGGTAATGGCTTTTATGCAATAAACCCACGGCTCCCGTTACTGGGATCGATGTCAATCTCATTCAGTTTACCCCTGCCGTAGGTTAAGCCCGCATAGAGCTGATGCGTATTCCGCATAACCGGACCGCTTTTGTCGGTCTTGCTGACCCCTTCAAAGCCTACCAAAAGCTTTTTTAGCACGCTTTCAGCACTGTCAAGGGTATCAGGCTTTCTTCTGATAATAGCAGTAATTATCCTTTTGTTTACATACAGATACAAACTAAGCAAATCATAAGATATAGCGTAATTATAATCCAAAGCTACAATAAGTTCATTGATATATTTATGGGATTTTTTCAGCACTCTATCAAATGTGGCAAGATCTCCGGCTTCATATGCCTTTTTTGCCTCGGCAATCTCAGCAAGCGCCATTTCGTAAAGTATCACAATCAGCTCGCTTCTGGATGCCTGTGCGATTCTGGCTGTAAACGCCTGAATCATCTCTTTATTCATTACAAAACACCATGCCTTTCTCCAAAGCTTGCATGCCTACCCTGAAGCATTAACAGAAGAATGATAATTGATTATGAAGATTTACTAGCTTTAAAAAATATTACTGCTGCAGTAAAGAAAGGATGGTCTGTGGCCTTTGATTAGCCTGGGCCAGCATAGCCGTACCGGCCTGAGCAAGCACGTTCTTCTGGGTATATGATGCCATCTCCTCAGCCATATCAACATCAGAGATACGTGACAGTGACTCTGTCATATTCTCATGGGTTACACTCAGATTGGATATGGAGTGCTCCAGACGGTTCTGATATGCACCCAGCTTGGATCTGATTGCGGATACGGCATTAATAGCGTTATCCAACAGGGTAATAGCTACCTGAGCCCCGTCAGCAGTTCCGATATTAACCTTGTCTATACCCAGTGTCTCCGGTGTAACACGCGGTATGCGTATTGACATAAGCTGCCCTTCATTAGCACCAATCTGTAAATCCATAGGGCCGGCATCAAGAACAGATACTGTTACAGGCTTTGCTGTACCGTCGCTCGGATCGGCTACTGTGGTATCACCTATGTTATAGTCATCAAACCTCGTTCCTACAGTACCCGGCTCTATCTCAAATACCATTTTGAAATCATTACTGTCAGTTACTGTAACCTTATTTCCGCTCACAGATACGGTAGCTGTATTATTGAAGGCTGAATCGGCCATATTATAGGTCAATGTAGCCTTTACATCATGACCTGTTGCTACAGCTCCATCTATTGTAATGCCAAGCAAAGCACATAAATCCTGATTGTCGCAGTATATGCTTATCTTCTGGTTGGAGCCGTAATCCCTGCTGACAAACACAAGGGGATCACCAGGTTCATAGGACTTGCTTGAATAACCTGCCCTTTCAATATTAACATCAGTTCTCGGTTCTGTAGGATCTATATGGTTTGCGGGATCAGGGTCTGTATAGTCTCCATATATTGCAGTCTTATCGCCTGCAAATACATTAACGCTTACATTATCACAGGCATTTCTGATCTTTTCAAAAATTGTGTCAAGGCTGTCGGTTTCAACAATTTTTACAGTTTCACCATTGATATTGATAGTTCCCTTCTGGTTCAAAGGCTCGTTAACAGTTTCAGGCAAGGTTAACGGAGCTGAAGGGCTCGGCGCTCTGCCCACAATAACAGCCTGTCTTGCATCCTGCTCGATTGTAAGCTTGTAATTACCTATCGCTACACTGTCTGACAGGGATACTAGTCTTACCTTATTGTCGCTGGAGTAGGATCTTCTGTCAATGTTGCCGTCCAACAGGGTCATGGTATTAAATTCTGTTGTCTCGGAAATTCTTCTGATTTCCTCATTAAGCTGATCGATCTCAGCCTGAATAGCCTTTCTGTCCTCGCTTGTATAGGTTCCGTTAGCTGACTGTACAGCCAGCTCTCTCATTCTTTGCAGCATGGCCTCAACTTCAATCAGTGCGCCCTCTGCGGTCTGGATTACAGATATGCCGTCGGAGGCATTTCTGTTGGCCTGCTCAAGACCTGCAATCTGGGTTCTCATCTTCTCTGATATTGCCAGACCTGCAGCGTCATCTGCAGCTTTGTTGATTCTTAAGCCTGAAGACAGTCTTTCCAGACTGCTGTCCAACAATTTATTGGTTTTGGCTAACTGGTTATTGGTTTTTAAAGCTGGAATATTATGGTTTATTCTCATTATTATCCACCTTTTCCCTTCCTGTTATTGGCTGTCATCTCCTCCATGTGATGACCTGCCTGATAATATATCTCTTATTATCAGCAACCTCCATGTAGCCGATTATATACAGCTTATTTATTACCCTCCGCCTGACTGATTACATTCAGCAGAGCCTTTGCCAGACTGTACAATATCCTCTCGGTATCTGGATTCTTAGGTACGTTTTGATCCGGCGCCTGTCTGGGGTTAATGGCGGCCGCATCCTTTTTAATCAACACATAATCGAGTTTGCCTATGCTTACATTATTTTCAAGGGCAGCCTCATTAAGTCCGGCGATACTACTCCTGAGCCTGTCAAGACCTTCACGGTTATCACAGCTTATGTATCCTGACAGCTCATCTGCCTTAAGTACCAGTTCAGCTTTTATGTTGCCCAGGCTTTCAGAGCTTGTTGTCAGCATAAGCTCACCAAAGGACTGGGCCCTGCGAACAATTGTAAGGTTTACATCTGTTATGCCTCGTTTGGTTAATACAGGTAGCCGGTAAAATTCCCTGGCAGCCAGCATTCGTAAAAATCCGAGCTGCTGCCTGAGGCTGACGTAGCTGTCAATTACAGTGCTGTCTGCCTGCTCCTGCAAGCACATATCCTCCAGACTGTCCCTTACGACCTCCTCCAAGCCGGCATAGGCTTCTTCCATGGTTTGACTGTCAATTAATTTATCGGTAAAATTATAAATTTCCTTAACATTATTATTAATTTTTCCGACATTTTTCTCTTGTGCCAGTTTAATCATCCTTCTAAAGGGAGAATCCATATTGCCAAGCAGCTGCTGTGCATAAATCAAATTCATAGGAGTGCCTGGTATTTTAAAATCATTTATGAAGCGTATTGCCTGTTCTGCGTTTTTGCAGATCTGGCGTAGGTTCTTTACCATCTCCTGATATGCCTCATCCGCCTCGGTTTTTCCACTTTGCTGTTTGCTTTGCACCTCCAGCAGCTTTTCAAGCGGAAGATCCTTGATAAGATTCCACATTTCATTTGAGCTGTAGCCTGAATCGGCATGCAGTGTATTATATGCATCTGCCGTAGCTGGCTGGCCATCTGCCTGCTGCCTGCTTTCCTCCTGCAGGGCTTTTAGCATGTCAGGGGAAATCCCCTCCTTAAGCTGTGCCACTAAACGGTTATAATAATCAATCTGCTCATCATCTGAAGCGGACAAGCCCTCTTTAGCCCGGCCTTCTTCCTGAAACAGCGACAGTTGCTCTGCTATGGCCTGTCTGTCTCTTCTTATCTCATCCAGCATACCAAACTCATCATTTATAACAGCTTCAAGCTTTCCCTTTTTTCCGGTCATTACAGCACTCAAAAGATTATCCAGGGTCAGCTTCCTTCCTGTCTTTAAAACAGCACCTATAGCTGCTCCGTCGGTTTTTTCGATGTTGTAAAGTAGCCGGTATATGCCTATAAATGCCTTCCTTTCAGCCTCAGTTATGTCTCCGGCCCTTTCCAGCCTTCGCAGGAAGCTGCTGTATTTTTCCTCAGATGTTATACCCTCCCGGCGCCTTAGGTCATCAATTTTCTTATTAAGCTCGTAAATCGGCATATCCAGAGGATTAATTCCTTCCTTGATTAAGCGGACGGCTACAGCCGGATGCAGATTTTTCATCACCTCGTTGACCTGCAAATCATAGGCCTTAATCTGCCGGATATTTTCCTCATTGATTTCCATCCGGTTGTATGCCAGAATCCTTACAGCTCTCTGATTGGCCTCGGTGCTTTCCATCCCTAGCTCCTCCAATATGGAGGAAATATTGCCAAAGGCCTTAAGTATGGAATCGCCATATTCACGGTTTGGTACTGTCATTAATGCCTCATATGCCGCACCTGCCTGAAGGGATGCCGGTAAAAGCCTTCTTCCTTCCTCCAGCAGCTCAGGTATGGTTTGGGTAAATCGCTTCTGCAGGGTACTGCCAAGCACATAGCAGGGTGCAGCCTTAAGCTGCTCTACACTGCCGGCTGTTTCCCTCAAAAGATTAATAGCTTCCTCAGAAGCCTGAACATCCGCTTCCCTAAAAAACCTTTCATAATAGCTGTTTTCCATCTCCCGCAAGGCATCCACCACTCGGGAAAGCTCCATGGTGTCCACCTTTATTCCC
>JAAZDK010000263.1 GCA_012512855.1 Clostridiales bacterium | reverse complement strand
ATCGGGCGTATCGGTGGCGATGAATTTGTCGTATTTGCAGGCAATATCAGTGGTTTGGAGGAAGCTGTCACTAAGGCCAAGGCTCTGAAGGACGCCCTGAACACCACCTACAGCTACGGTAGCTATTCAATACCAATATCAGGCAGCATAGGCATTTCAATATATCCTAAGGATGGCTCAAATTACGAGCAGCTTATGGAAAGAGCGGATGTGGCTATGTATAAGGTTAAAAGGCAGGGAAAGAATAATTACCTCTTCTATTCCCCGATTGCCTGAGCTTGCAAGCTACCTGAAGTCATGTCTGGAAACCGCCTTTGATAAAAACAGCAAAGCAAGACATATGACGCATAGAATGGAGCAGAATGACAGCAGCATGATGACTTCATTGATATGTGTCATTTTTTTTGCGCTGTTATATGCCAGCTTCACCAGAAGACTGGCAGCAGCCACTATAATGCCGGGCTTTAATATCGAGTTAATACTGTCGAAGCTAAAGCGAACATTTCTGATAACCGCACAGGCATCCAATGCGGTAATAATCAGCTGACCTATAAGGACTGCAAACAGATAGCCGTTTATACCCTGTGAGGGTATGAGGGTTGCAATGAGAATAATCTTGGAAATTGTACCGATTACAGAATTTACGAATGTAATATGAGCCTTGCCCAGACCGTTAATTACGCTGCCCAAGGTGCTGGTAAGGTATAAAAAGGGACAAAGCCAGGCCAGGATAGTAAGGTAATTGCCGCTGGCTTCGTTGTGGAAAACGGCATTGCCAAGATCCCTGCCGAAGGCTATAAACACTCCGGAGCTGATAATTCCTATAATAAGGCTGTATTTGATGGTAATGGATGTGGTTTTTCCGATTGTATTGTTGTTGCCGGCTGCCTGGGCTTCAGAAATGGTGGGCAGAACCAGAACCGCCAGGGCATTGGTAATGGCGGTGGGAAACATAATAAAGGGTATGGACATGCCATTAAGGACACCAAATGTAACCATGGCATCCTGGCTGGAAAGACCGGATCTACGCAGCATTGCAGGTATAAGTATAGCCTCGATGCTGTGGAGGATGCTCAGCAGCAGCCGGTTTGCGGATAAGGGAACACTCAGTGACAAGAGATTGTGCAGGATCGTGCTGCGCCTGCTGACGGTATTTTGAAGGCCGGGACCCTCTGCAGATAAGTCCGGAGGTAATTTAATAAAAAATATGGACGTAAGATTGTAGATACATGAAGTCAGCTCACCGGCTACCAGGCCTATTACTGCTATTTCGCAGCTTACCCTGATGTCGCCGGCTCCTGCATACAGGGCAATCATATATACTACCAGTACCCTGAAGGCCTGTTCAACCAGCTGGGTTGTAGCCGGAACGGCGGTTTTTTTCAAACCATAGTAATAGCCGTTGATGCACGCGGTTATACCGCAGAAGGGAAAGGCTATCGCTACCAGCCTCAGGGAGGAGGCACTTCTTGCTTCAAGCAGAAAACGCAGGGCGATTTGGTCGGCAAATATGTAAACAAGAAAAGACAGCAGCAAGGCCAGCCCAACCGACAGCAGTATGCCGATTCTTAAAATTCTATATATATTCCTGTAATTGCCTCTTCCTGTTTCGGATGCAATAAGTCTTGACAGGGCTGTTTGGATACCCATGGCAAATATGGTATAACATATAGTAAATACCGGGAAAACCAGCTGGTAGATTCCCATAAGCTCCGCACCCATGGCATTGGACAGAAAAATGCGGTAGAAAAAGCCTATAAAGCGGGTAGCAAAGCCTGCAAGTGTCAGTATTACGGTTCCCCTTAGGAGATTGCTTATTTTTATATATCTGGCCTGTTGGGCGGTAAGCACCTTCTTCTCCATACAATAACCATGCCTCTCTTTAAAAACAGTGATTAGCGTGTCTGCACTAATCACTGAATATACCTTTTATGTATTATATTTCACATCCGAAGCAGTTATGTTAGGAGAAAAGATGTTTGCTATAAAATCAGGCAATTAATAGCCGAATACACCCTCCAGGGATTCGTCGTCATTAACCCAGTCTTTTACCTCGATAACATGGTATTCATCCTTTGTATCCCTTATGTATACCTTCTCAATACCCGCATTTATAACCATACGCTTGCACATGGAGCAGCAGCTGGAGTTCTTCACATATTCGCCAGTGTCTACCTCCGTGCCGGTAAGAAAGAGGGCGCTTCCTATCATCTTGTCTCTTGAGGCGCTGATAATAGCATTGGCCTCGGCATGGACACTGCGACACAATTCATAGCGCTCACCTCTGGGAATATTAAGCTTGGCCCGCACGCACTCGCCTACGTCGCAGCAGTTTTTTCTTCCTCTCGGAGCCCCCACATATCCGGTGGCAATAACCTCATCGTTTTTTACGATTA
Organism: Clostridiales bacterium; assembly: GCA_012512855.1. GTDB lineage: Bacteria > Bacillota > Clostridia > Lachnospirales > Lachnospiraceae > Mobilitalea. Next base: position 457 of record JAAZDK010000263.1, on the reverse strand, counting down.
CAGCCCCGTAACGCCTCCTTAGGCAGGTTCCCCTCTTGGAGACGACCTCGGCCAGGTCCAGGTAGTAGTTAATCTTATCTCTTCGTTCCATATGCTTTAGCCTCCTTTATCTGATTTGGCTGTTTGATTTATCTTGAGCCTAATTATCCCTTTGCTGATTGATTTGGTATATGCATGAATATTTCAGCTATAATGTCATTAATCCTCAGTTTTAATTTTGAGTAAATATTTACTCTGTTACTAGGAGCAATCAACAATAATTCATAATAAGCATAATCAATAATTAAAAATTCTTCAGCTATTTGAATTGATAGTAAGTTATAAAATAGAGTGCAGCCAGATATTAAAATCATATCCTGGAATTAATTAACTGTCGTCTGTTATGTAGTATAACATCGATTTTTATAGAATAATAGTAATATATTATCAGCAAACTATCAATGCAAAATTATTTTAT
>JAAZDK010000262.1 GCA_012512855.1 Clostridiales bacterium | reverse complement strand
GTTTGATTACAGAAAGCCAGGCCCAGGAAATAATAGACCAGTTTGTTCTCAAGCTTCGCATGGCAAGGCAGCTGAGAACTCCCGAATATAACGAGCTTTTTGCCGGTGACCCCACATGGGTACCCGAATCTATAGGCGGCATGGGCGAAGCCGGCCGCAGCCTTGTTACAAAGACAAGCTACCGCTTCCTCCACACCCTTACCACCCTCTCTCCAGCTCCGGAACCAAATCTGACTGTATTGTGGTCCAGCAGGCATCCCGAGAACTTCAAAAAGTATTGTGCTAAAATGTCCATTGCAACAAACTCAATTCAATATGAAAATGACGATCTTATGCGGGAGCGATTCGGAGATGATTATGGAATAGCCTGCTGCGTATCGGCTATGAAAATTGGCAAGCAGATGCAGTTTTTCGGTGCCCGCTGCAATCTTGCAAAGGTTCTGCTGATGAGCCTGAACGGCGGTAAAGACGAGATAAGCGGAGAACAGGTAGGTCCTGAATCCGAACCATTTCCTGCCGGCGAAAAGCTGGAATATGAAAAGGTACTTGACAGCTTCCTTAATATGATGGATTGGCTCTGCAGGCTCTATGTAAATACCATGAATGTTATTCATTACATGCATGACAAATATGCATACGAAAAGCTCCAGATGGCTTTGCATGACACCAGGGTTGAAAGGCTGATGGGCTTTGGTATCGCGGGCCTTTCGGTAGTAGCGGATTCTCTTAGCGCAATAAAATACGCCAATGTCATTCCTGTAAAGGATGAACATGGTTTAATAACAGACTTTGTAGTTGAGGGTGAATATCCTGCCTACGGCAATAATGACGACCGGGTGGATTCTATCGCCTCCATGCTGACTGAGGAGTTCATAAAAAGACTAAGGAAACACCCTGCATACAGAAATGCCATCCACACCCTATCGGTTCTTACAATAACCAGTAATGTTGTGTACGGTGCAAAAACCGGTTCTACCCCCGATGGCAGGAAAAAAGGGGCTCCCTTCGCTCCTGGTGCCAATCCAATGCACGGCAGGGATAAAAACGGAGCCCTGGCATCCCTGCTGAGTGTTGCCAAGCTAAAGTATGACAATTGCCTGGATGGAATTTCATATACCTTTAGCATCACTCCTGAAACCCTGGGAAAGAGCCCGGATGAGCGTATTAAAAACCTTACTGCTTTAATAGACGGCTATTTTGCCAACAATGGTCATCATATTAATGTTAATGTGCTTACCCGCCAGCTGTTGCTTGATGCCAAAGAGCATCCTGAAAAATACCCCAACCTGACAATCAGAGTATCAGGCTATGCCGTCCGCTTCAACTCCCTTAGCCCCAAGCAGCAGGATGAGGTAATAGCCAGAACCTTCCATGAGAGGATCTAGACTTTTGTATACAAAGTATATTAATTTTCTTTATTCTGTATTGCTTTCACTTTGCATTAGCCTTATTTTCCACAGCGCTTTTCTCTTCTGCAGACATCAGCTGCTTTGCCTTATAGTTGGCTGCTATCCCCACTCCCATCATAGCCCAGAATACCGGAGCCACACATATGGATGAGTCATATGACAGGCCGGTAATCATATAAGAAAGGGAGCCAACCAATACAGCCAGGCCAAATCTGGAATATATATTATTAATTTTGCGCTTTATATATATCCTGACGCTTGATATAAAATACCATATATAAAAGACTATTAAAGCCAACAGGGATAACACACCTGTCTGCACACCTATCTGCAGGTACATATTATGGGGTTTGGTGAGCAGTTGCTCCGAATATCCGGCATTATACAAGCCCAAATAATCATTTTGCGGAAAGGCAATTGTAAAGGTATCCGGGCCAGAACCAAGAATAAAGTACTTTTTAAGCAAAGGTATTGTCCTTGACCATATATAACCTCTTCCGGAAGCAATATTTTCATAGCCGGTAAATATAGCCGAAGGTGCCTTGACAATTTTATCATACTTATCATATCGATTTATATAGTAATATGTTTTATCCTCATAGTCATAAATAAAACGCCACTTTTTGCCGTCTATATCAATATAAAATGCTCCGTATAACTGCTCAAAGCCTATAATAAAACCCTCAAACCTGCTGTCTTCTATGATATAAGCAAATTTTTCGACATCAAATCTGCTGTTGACAGGCACCATGCTTTCATCAAAAATTTTCATTTCCAGACTGTTACTGTCGGTAACATATACGACATTTAGCTTATTTCCTTTATATGTTACCGATACCATCTCATCCCCGGTTTCTATGTCTGACAAAGCAAACTCGCTCTTTAATGTTAATAATTTAATGGATGTTTTTATCTTGTTATATACAACATGGTCGCTAAGCCTGTCAGATATAATTATCGTTGCAATTACAACAAAAAGCATTATTAATGTTATTATCCAATGCTTTAATAAGTATCTATATAATAGAATCAGTAAAAGTAAGGAAGCCAAAACCATTCCAAAAACGCCGGTTATTGACTTAGAGCCTATCAGGCAAACAATAAGACCAATTAAAGATATAATTGACAATATCAGAGGAATTATTTTTCTCTCAAATAATGTCATAATAAATATTATTGGTATTAGAAGCGAACACATAAAGCTCACGTAATTGGGATTATATAAAGTTAGGTTTACCCTTCCTTTTTCAAAACTGGAGTTCAGTGCTATATTTCCGTACTCTGCCGGAATCACCAGCTTCTCACCTATTTCCGATACAAGGAAATCAAATCCTAAAAACTCCATCAGACCTAAAACAGTAAATATCAGGGATAAAGCAATTAAAAAGTATTGTATATATCTGAAATCTCTTTCCGTCCTTAGGATAATGTAGCTATAGTAAGCTACAAGGCAATATCCCAGCAGGGCAAATACGGATTCAAACAACTCAAAGGATCCTGTCAGACAGAAGGACAAATATTTTGAAAAAACGGTAGATAAAATGGTTAATAGCGCATAAATACCAAGGGGAATAAAAATACTTGATCTTTTTAACAGCTGACGGTCGGAATATATTTTTGCAAATATATATATTGCCATTATTCCCGCCAGAATGATAAATATCCTTTGCTTATAATATAAATATACATCATAATAAAAACCGTCATCCGGAAACCATGGAAAGGATGATAAACCCGTATCATATTTAACCAGCCTTACAAAAAGCGGTACAACGCAAATTACGGCAAATAAAATATACAGACCATAGTTGGGCTTGTTTATATGCAAACTATCACTTGCTGCTCTGTTTTTTCCCTTTGATTTATAGCTGGCATTATTATTTACTTTATTTCCTGCCGCTTTTCCTGACATATGCAATCTCCTTTACTTATCCACTGTTCTTTAAGTATCAAAAGTGCTTTATTAATTATATAGCATATGCTTTTTCAGCGCAAGGCACTAAATAGTGATTAAGGATAACTCATTTGCTTCAGCCCGTGATAATGAGCCTGATAATTTGCCTGGCTCTCTTCAAAAGACAATCAATTTTCTTAATTTTTATTAATACATTAAATTCATTTCATTTTACTATAACTCCTGACAAAGAACTCAAAAAGCCCAAATATCCGAGAAAGTCCTGTTTCAGCAATAGCATTAGCCCATGAAGGCAAAAAAACAGGACGTATTGCGTCCTGACTGAAGCCAGTTACAATACGTCCTTATTATTTCAGCAAAACAGATTAATTATTTTGCTTTAATTGTTATACCAACGTTTACAGTGTAATCAACATATGTGGTATCAGTGTAGAGTCTGAAGGTCACGCTGTTGATACGTACGCTGTTGCCAGAAGTTATCTGAGTTGCGTCTGCTGTGGTTTCAGTTGCAGTACCGCTACCTGTTGTGTAGCTTACAGATACAATATTATCTTCAGATGCATTGAAGTCATCTGTGTTAACCTTGAAGTCAAATGCATCCTTGGTCATCTGGAATACAGTACCAGGATTTACAACCAGTGAAACTACCTTCTTATCCAGAGGAGTAGTATCCTTAACTGTAATCTGCTTAGCCTGGATAACAGCACCGGTCTGTCTCTTGGTCGGATGAGTGCTTCCGCCGCTCACAACCTTAGCAGTTACCAGATAAGTATCCTTATCTATAGCATCTGCCTTATCACCGGATACAGGCTGAACAACCTTCAACGCAGTATCATTGAAGAATTTGCTATCAAGAGGAGAACCGTTGCTCTTCTTGATTTCAATGTCATACTGAGCATCTTTAAGCTTAGCAACCCTTACATTGTTGCTGTTGTAGCCATATACGCTGATAGTAACCGTCTTTTCTACTGTGTTTCTCAGATCAACTTCGCTATCAAGCTCAAGCTGCCACTTAACAACGTTCTTATAATTTTCACCGGCATTGTTGCCTTCGAGTACGTTAACAGTAAAGAATACTTCTTTCTTGCCGCCTAAAGCTTCCAATGTAACCTTGATTACATAAGCGCCAGGTGTAACAGTAGCGCCGTCCTTCTTACCGGAAACTGAAACCGTAACAAGGCTAGCATCGTTACTAGCACCGGTATGCTCTACTGATACTTCAGGCTCTTCAGCTGTATCTGAAGGCTTCCTATCAATTGCATAAGTCAGATTGCTGTAGCTTGTTATAGCATCATTCATGGTATCCTTGCTGGAGATAGTTACTTGAGCAGTCTCACCATACTGTGTATTGTTACCAACTACAACATATGATGTGCTGGGTACAGCTGACAGATACTGTCTCTTGCCCTGGATGAGAACATCGAAGGAACCAACTACAGTCTTGTTTGTTTCGTCAACCTTCTTAACAAGTACTGTTACAGTACCCTGAGCTACAGGCCACAATGAATTGCCAGCTATTAACAGCTTATCAGGATTTGTTGACTCATACTCAAATGTGAAGTCAGTGTCTCCATCTTCGTCAGGAGCATATACCTTGTAAGGATCATTTGCGCCTGAAGCGTTGTTCTTCTTATATCTTGTGTAGATCTTGAAGCCGCCGTCCTCTGCAGGAACTGTCTTTGCACCTGCCCACAGGCTGCTGTCATCTGCAGGCTTTGATGTAGCAAGAGCATACTGCAGGGTAGCCTGGTTCAGTGAAAGATCTGTCTCAACGCCTCTTGCTATAGCATCATCAGTATGCTTAATAGGCTCATAGGTGTTGGTTGCGGAGTTGTAATAGTAATATTCAAATGTAGCTGTTACTTTTGCAGTGTAGCCTTTCTCAAAGAGATAAAGCTTGTCATCTGCTCCAACATAGCCCTTTGTGTCTTCACCTTCATACTTGAAGGAAAGGTTGCTGGTGAACTCGCTGCTTGCAGCGGGAGCGTAAATCTGAACACCATCCTTGTTGTAACCGGAAACCTTGGTATTCATGTCAACGCCATCGCCGTAAACAGTAACATCGAAATCATCAAATCTGATTTCAGTTACTTCAGTAAGAGCTACTTTAGCTGTCTTGAAGGTCTGCTCAAGATCGCCATATACGAACTTGTAGTCAGCTTCCTGTGCGAAATCTGCATACAGCTCAACAGTTGCGGTCTTGCCTTCTACCTTGAGCTCCTTAATCTTCTCTGTACCGGTCTGGTATGCAACACCATTGATAACCCGATACAGCTGAGCTGTTTCAGCGGAAAGATCAGTCTTGCTCAAATCGCTGTCAAATGTAGCAACGAACTTGTTGAGAGTTGTCTGCTTAACGCTCTCAAGACCAATCTTTACTATGATCTCAGCGCTTGCCTCATCAAGAACCAGGCTTGCATCTCCGGTTTCCTTCCACTCATTGTACTTGGCTTTTGACTGGAATGCACGGGCAACAACTGTGTATGTGCCGGCTTCTGAAGCCTTGAATACACCATTATCTTCATTAATGGTAGCCTTATCCTTGTTGTCGCCTTCAACTGACCATCTTGTTACAGCAGTAGTCTTGGTAGTTGAACCTGAATATGTTACAAATGATCTGTTGAAATCATATTCCTCACCTACAGGAATAGGCTCTGTAGGAGGATTTTTGATAGCAACTGTCTTAATGTTATCCTTAACAGTAACCTTTGCAGTAAGTCTGTCAACCTCTGCACCATTCTTGTCAGTGATAACAACAGTTATTTCAGCTGTACCGGTTCCCACTGCAGTAGTTACACCGTTTTTCTCGTTAACTTCTGCAACGTCCTCGTTGCTGGATATCCATAAATACTTCCAGCCCTTCTGCTTCTCGCCATCAATGTTGAAGTTGAACTTATTCTTTTTGCCGGGTTGTGCAAGGTGCAATGTCTTGTCTTTGCTGTTCAGCTTTAAGCCTGTGTCAGCAAAAACACCGGCGGCAGGAGCGATTACTGAAACAATCATCGCCAATGCCAGAACAAAGGACAACTTCTTAAAGAAATTCTTCCTCATATTCTTGCTTCCTCCTTAAAATATATGGTTTGGTGTTATATTGGGCGTCTCCTGCTGTTACTGTAAGTATGTACCCCGCAAAAATCGCGGAAGAGACGGCGCCGAAATATAAGCCTCCAACAACAAGATGATTATAACAATAATGGAAAAAAAGGTCAAGTCTTTTAAGACTGTACGGCATGGATTTTTTCTGCCGTAAGCGACCTTAAATCGCCATTATCATCCCTTGTGGAGTTTATATCTTAGTCAAATGCCTATCGAGGATTCCCCCCTGACATTACATTCACCGTGCATCCGACCTGATAACAGATGTCAGAATAGGATGTGACGCCATCTGCTATCTGTATCTTAGCCCGGCTCATGTCTGACTGCTTTGACTATGTCTATAATATGCACCTTGATTATGTCAAATTTATGTCAGGCATTTGTCACAATTAGATTATTTTTAATATTTCCTCAACAATTGATTGCATTTTGTCTACATCGCATACCGTATTGTGTACTACAGGAGCCGTCTGCAGCTCTCCCACAGCCTTCGGAATCTCTGTGCCGGAGATCTCCTTCAGGAGTCTGGCTTGCTCATAGTCATCCTCCGGTATATCGGGTGTTCCGATTGCGGCAAGGACGCTATTTGAGAATTTATAGGGGCTGGCGGTGGATACTATTACGGTTTTTGTACCGTCTCCCGTTTCACCTGCATAATCCTTATATACACTTGCCGCTACAGCAGTATGCGTGTCTATAACATATCCGCTTTCCTCATATACATCTCGGATAGCCCTGCGCATCTTTTCCCCTGATGCCCAGCCGCCGACAAAGTCCTTAAGATTTTTGCGCATAGTCTCGCTGATTTCATATACACCCTTGTTTGTCAGGGCCTTCATCAGCTCTGCGGTTTTGGCCGGATCGTCACCTGATATATGATAAATCAGGCGCTCCAGGTTGCTTGATACCAATATATCCATTGAAGGGGATTCTGTTATAATGAATTCCCTGTTTTTATCATAACGGCCGCTTTCAAAGAAGTCATACAAAACCCTGTTTTCATTTGACGCACAGATTAGCTTGCCTACCGGCAGGCCGATCTGCTTGGCGTAATATGCCGCCAGTATGTTGCCAAAATTGCCTGTCGGCACAACAAAATTAATTTTTTCGCCTTCCGAAATCTCATTCCTTTTATATAATGAAGCATATGAATAAACATAATATACAATCTGGGGCACCAACCTGCCTATATTGATTGAGTTTGCTGAGGAAAATATATAGCCAGCCTTCTTCATCCGCTCGGTCAGCTCGGTATTATTAAACATCCTTTTAACCCCTGTCTGGGCATCATCGAAATTACCCCTGATACCTATAACATGGGTGTTGGCTCCCCGTTGGGTGACCATTTGCTTTTCCTGTACGCTGCTGACACCGTTCTTGGGATAAAAAACGATAATTCTGGTTCCTTCTACATCTGCAAAGCCGGCAAGGGCCGCTTTACCGGTATCGCCAGAGGTGGCTGTAAGTATTACTATCTCATCCTCGACCTTGTTTTTTCTTGCCGCTGTGGTAAGCAGATGCGGCAGAATGGATAAGGCCATATCCTTAAAGGCAATTGTGGCTCCGTGATACAGCTCAAGATAATAGCTGTCCCCCACCTTTCTTATCGGGGCTATTTCAGGAGTATCAAACTTGTCATCGTAAGCCTTGCTGATGCAGGCCTTCAGCTCCTCTTCAGTAAAATCTGTGAGAAAAAGGCTCATTACCTCATATGCCAGCTCCCTGTAATCCATCGCCGACAGCTCTTTTATTGATCTTGCAAGAGCCGGCATTGTCTCGGGAACATATAATCCTCCGTCCGGTGATAAGCCCTGAAGCACTGCCTGGGAGGCTGTTACCCTGTTACTTTTATCTCTGGTGCTCCTGTACATTAGCTTCATCGTTGTTCAATCCCCTTTACATGAAATTAACCACCCTGCCCTAAAAGAAGCATCTGTATAGCAAAATCCAGACACCAGAAGGCAAAGGGTGCAGGCTTCATGTATTATAACATGCCTGTTTTTTGTATACAACTATTTACTTAAAGAATTCATGGCCTCCATGCTTGAAAAGCCGCTGCAGGTTTTCATCAAACCATTTTGCATTTTTAGTCTTTGCATACTTTCTGGCCATAAAATAAAGGGCACCCTTTGAATAATCCTCACCCTCAAGTGCTCTCTGTACCGCCTTTTTGGTTTCCTGGGTAACCTTAACCTTCCAGTACTTGCCGCTTTTTACAGGAGAAAACTGATAGTCGCCATCATCATTCTTCTGGAATATTACTTTTTTAACCGTATCGGGAAATTCTTCGCTAGCCACTCTGTTCAATATAACATTTACTATCAGTATTTTCCCCTTCATATCTTCCCCGGCCGCCTCTGCCTGGGTTATACGTTCAAGCATTTTAACATCCTCTTCAGTTACGGTAATTGCTTTGTTATAGGAAGCCACCTTTACAGCATATACCTTTTCCTTGTCTTCCTTGGCTTCTTCTTTAGCCTTTGCTGCAGCCTCCACTAACTCTTTGGCTTCACTCTTAGCCAGCCTTTCCTTCTTTGCCGCAATATGCTCTAATATTTCTCCTGCCTCCAGCATCAGCCTGTCAAACTGCTCATCATTCATTTCAGTGCCAAGAAACCAGAGGGTATTGATTTCCTGCTCCTCCTCCACGACAAGGGGCCCGCTGTCGGCACCAGCTGCATAATCCTTTATCTTGTATGGATTAAGCAGCTCATCATGCAATATATATCTGCTATTTGAATAATATGAATAACCAAGCATCGGCGATATATCTGACTCTTCTGTTTCTTCCTCGGCCTTTTCCACACCGGCTGCGCTGAATTTAACGCCATTAATCAGATCTGAACCAATAAGCAGCATGAGCATGGATAATATATATGCGGTAATGATCATTATTATACCATAATGATGTTCCCGCACCCTTCTCTTTTGAAGAAACGAATCAAAGCTAGTCATATTTCGTCTCCTTTTCTTTTATTCAGTTTATTGTGTTGGCTTTAATTACCATTTTATGTAATTAATGGTACACTATCATGCATTATAGGCAAGGGCTTTTTTTGTGTCAATAATCGAACTTTAATTTTGTCACTAATGACTATACCCAATTTTTGGGTTGCAAAAACTTTGTTTATTAATTATAAGAATCATATTGCAGACATGCCTTTTATATGCTTTCT
>JAAZDK010000027.1 GCA_012512855.1 Clostridiales bacterium | reverse complement strand
AGCTAACTATATATAACAAAAGAGAGTATAACCGTTTTCCAATTAGACCCCTGGGATGGAAATCGCCACAAGAAGTCTTAAATGATTTTATTAAGTATGGTGTAACATATGTTTGACAAACCTACATTTTTGATTATGTACAGAATGATAATTTTGATTATGTACAGAATGATAATTTAGTCGTAAATTACATTATATCCCAGTTCACAATAAACTCAACTATATCAGATTTCTTTCATAATATAATCCTGCCAACTTCTCTGCCAATAGTAAATCCTCCGGTGTTGTCACCTTGATATTATTGTAGTCTCCCTCAAGTATTTTTACCTTAGAATTGCTGTATATTTCGCAAATCATTGCATCATCGGTGATTTCGCCAGCATATCTGTCTTCTTCATAGAACCTTTCATATGCTTCCCTTATCAAATTATAATCAAAGGCCTGCGGGGTCTGCGCCGCCCACAGTATCCTGCGGGAGGGTGTATTTGCCACATATCCCGACTCATCGGCTATTTTAATAGTATCCTTGACCGGAGTACAAATTATGCAAGCCTTATACTCATCTACCGCAGCAATAATTTCATTTATCTTCTCTACAGTAATAAAGGGTCTTGCCCCATCGTGAATCAGGACATAATCGCTGCTCTTTATGCTGCAGAGAGCATTGTAAACCGAATCAAAGCGCTCTATGCCGCCTTCTATAACTTTAGATACTTTGGACAGCATATAATCACAGACCAGTTTTTTGCAATAGTCCAGCTGCTCCCTGCCTGTCACCAAAATGATCTCATCCACTTTACTGCTCTCAAAGGCCTTTAATGAGTAATAAATCATTGGTTTACCGCAAATATCCAAAAACTGTTTGGCAACAGACGAACCCATTCTTCGCCCCTGACCTGCTGCCAATACAACCCCCGTAACATGCATCTTATATTCCCCTTCATTAATAAGTCATGGCATATGCCTATAGCATATGCCTAATTTATAATACCTTCTATCTTTCGCCTATTCTCAGATTAGGCACAGCATTCAAATCAAGACCTGCCCTTCTTCCCTTAATATACTCATAATAAGCTGCAGTTCCAATCATTGCGGCATTATCGGTACATAAAACTGGTGACGGGTAAAAGAATTTTAATTTATTGCTTCTGCAGGCAGCTGCCATAGAATTTCTGAGGGATGAATTGGCTGCAACCCCTCCTGCCAGTGCAAGCTTATCAATTTTATACTCAATTGCGGCCGCTATAGCTTTACTGACCAATACGTCTATAACCGCCTCCTGGAAGGATGCGGCAATATCAGCCTTATTGACAGGCTCATTCTTCATTTCGCAGCTGTTAAGGTGGTTTAATACCGCACTTTTTAAACCACTGAAGCTAAAATCATATGGTGCTCCCTCAATCTGGGCTCTGGGAAATACAACCGCCGTCCTGTCCCCCTCCCGGGACAGCTTGTCTATCTTAGGCCCACCGGGGTATCCCAGTCCCAATGCCCTGGCTACCTTGTCAAATGCTTCTCCGGCGGCATCATCCCTGGTCCTGCCAATAATCTCATATTCCCCATAATCTTTAGCCATCACCAGATGGGTATGTCCGCCTGATACCACAAGGCATAAAAATGGAGGGGCCAGCTCCTTATTCTCAATATAATTTGCACATATATGGCCCTCTATGTGATGAACTCCTACCAAGGGTATATTGCGGGCAAAGCTGATGGCCTTCGCTTCCGCAACACCTACCAGCAAGGCACCCACCAGACCCGGGCCATAGGTTACACCTATAGCGTTTATATCATCCAGTGTTACCCCCGCCTCTGACAGTGCCGCTTCTATTACATGGTTTATTTTTTCAATATGCTTTCGGGATGCAATCTCAGGCACAACACCGCCATAAATTTTATGAAGCTCTATCTGGGAGTATATAATATTGGACAAAACTTCTCGTCCGTTCTTTACCACAGCGGCGGCGGTTTCATCACATGATGTCTCAATTGCAAGTATCAAAATGTCCTTTGTCATTTTATCTCCATTCTTTTTACATCAGTTTAATATTATTTCTTGTCCGTCTGCTTATCTTCTGCGGGAACAAATTCCCATCCAACAATCTTCCATCTGTTTTGCTTATCCTGCTTAAGCAGTACCTTCCAGGTCTCGGTAAACTTGCCCTTTTCCCTGATAGCATAAGATATGTATCTTACAGAATATCTTACCCCATCTATTACAGTTTCCTCCTCCAAATCATCATTAACCATAAGATAGTTGGTTATCTTCCTGTTCTTTTCCTTCCACTGCGCCAATTCCGACTGCAGATTATTTATATATTGATCCTCAGGATTTTTTTCGAGAAATTCATCATCATACAGCTCTCTGATCTTTAAGGCCAGTGGCTTTATTTCTTCATCCTTAGGGCTGTCATACAAATACCTGATAATTCGACCCATTATTTTAACCACCTCTCTCGATGTGGCAGGATAATTATTTTTCAGGTCAAGCTGCATGATTTGCTCATACTCCGTTAAGGCATCACCTGTTGTATCCCTGGCTGTTTCCCTCTGTGTATTCAGGTAATAGTAAACTAATATGATTGCTATTGCAAACAGTGTCATAAATCCGATAGTCGTCAGATTCTTTTTATTTAACCTGTTCATACAATCCTCCATTCCGCCAATACCTTAAAAGATGGCTTCAATATACAGACCTGCCTACAGGCCTGCATTCTTGTTTATTTATCTCCGATTTGCTCTGCCGCTCATTTATGTCCTTCATTATAATTCATCTTCAGAGTCGTCCTTCTCAAATGTCAGAGTCACCGTCTTTTTATCCCTGCCAAGCTTGGTATTAGGGAAAATTCTTCTGGCCTCCGCCAGGAAATCCTCCGGCCTTGTCATTGACGGCGAATAATGTGTAAGCCAAAGCTCCTTAACCTGTGCTGTCTTTGCCAGCTGTGCAGCCTCACCGAAGGTCATATGCTTGTATTCCTTAGCCTTTGCCTCTTTGTCGCTGTCACCATACATACCTTCACATATAAAAAGGTCGGAGTTCATGGCAAAATCAGAAATCGCCTTAACCGGTCTGGAATCGGTACAGTAGGTCAGCTTTATTCCCTTTCGTTCCGGTCCTATAACCATGTCCGGTGTATATGTGATATCACCGTCGACAATTGTTAAACCCTTCTGAAGCTTGCTCCAATATTTCTGAGGAACTGCATTCTGCAAGGCCTTTTCTGTGTAAAATTTTCCGCCTCTTTTTATATAAATGCTGTAGCCATAGCAAATAATATTATGCTTAACCTGAAATGCACTGATTTGATACCCGTTAATTTCAAATGTTTCAGTCTTTTGTGTGAGCTCAATAAATTTCAGTTCAAACGGAAGCTCAGGCGCTATTATTCTAAGTGAATTGACCACCTTCTCCAGCCCCTTGGGCCCTATAAGGGTGACCGGCTCCTTTCGCTCCGCATTGCCCATCGACAATAGCAGACCGGGCAAGCCGCTGATATGATCTCCATGATAATGTGTAAAGCAAATTATATCTATAGAATGGAAGCTCCATCCCTTTTCCCTGATAGCTATCTGTGTTCCCTCACCGCAATCCAGAAGCAGACTGCTTCCATTATATCTGGTCATGAGGGCGGTAAGCCATCGGCCGGGCAGGGGCATCATTCCACTTGTACCTAACAAACAAACATCCAACATTATATTTCATGCCTTTCATCATATTCAAGTACTGATTCGGATAACATTTGTACCTACATATTTACACCTTATGTAATTATATTGTACCACATATTAAAAGCTATAATCGAATCACTAATTATTTTAACAGTCATAATCTTAATTTGTCCATATATTTGTATCGGCATTTTTGTCGGATGTCTAAAGAATGCCTTATCTATATAACCATATGCCCAGAAAGCCTTTTTTCAGAATATCGGGATAAATTAGTGATTATTCTTTTATTTACGGAATACCCGCAGGAGCTATATGCAGAAGCTTTCTGCATGAGCTTTTCATAGTAATAAAAAAGAGTCAGCCTTTAGCCAACTCTGCTTTTCATAGGATTAAATTACATAGCCTCTGTTTTGTTTCTTACCTCAACAGGTATTTTAAATTCTGAAATTAATTTGTTGTAGCAGTCCTCGCATAGATTGAAATGATGAACCTCCAAATCTCTTTCCGAAAAATATCCCCATTCCTTCGTAGCTTCAAATGCGTCCTCTTTCAGGATTCCGTTTTCAACCTTAAGCGCTCTTCCACAGCAATTGCAGCGCATTACAGATTCCCCACCAAGATTAACGTTTTCAGATTTATTCACAACTTATCCCTCCTGCTTGTACATGCCTTGCCCTTGATAACATTATAATCCCAAACAATCGGAATTTACAGTGGGAATTGCTGTATAGACTCCAGCCACATTATTACAGCATCCTCCCTGGGTTTAGCATAAAAATCCTTGCGGATGCCAACCGGTTTAAAGCCGAGTGATTCATACAAGCCTATAGCAGCCTGGTTGGATGCTCTGACCTCAAGGGTGAAGGAGTCGACCCCCCTACCAGACGCTTCCTCAAGAAGTGCCTTCAGCATCCTGTAGCCAATACGCTGCCTTCTGTATTCCTTCTTAACTGCCACATTATATATATGTCCCTCATCTACAATCCCCCAGTAGCCGCAGTAGGCAACTATTTCTCCGTCTATCTCCACCACAATGTAATAGTTATTTTTATCCTGCAGGGATTTTGCAAAGGATTCCTCACTCCAGGGATCAGAAAAGCAATCTTTTTCTATTGCGCAGACCTGAGGTAAATCAGCCTCAGTCATTTTTCTTATAATCATATAAACACCTTGCCCTTCCAGCTTACTTCTCACTTTCAGCTGCAGCCTTCCTTGCCCGTTCCCTTTCCGCCTGTGAGGGCCGCAGATATATCGGTGAATGCTCAGCTGCATTTTCATACCTATTATTCTTGTAATAGCAGATTCCAAGGGCAGCGATGGAACCCGCCCTCTGAAGATTCAGATGAACAGGCGCATATTCATAATCAACCTTGAGCAGTTCTTCGATAAAGCTTTTATTAACCTTAACTCCGTCACCGACAAAGATAACCTTCCTGCCCAGTTCGTTGATTTTACCCAGTATATCGCCAACAGTCAGGGCAGCCTGCTCCCTGACCGTGATCAGCTCGTTTCCTGAAAATTCGTAAAGGCCGGTGTAAACCTGATTCCTTCTTGCATCCATCATGGGACAAACCAGTCTGTCTGTGCCACACAGATTATATGCCAAAGCCTCCAAGGTAGGGACCGGAACGATAGGTTTATCCAGTGCCAGACCCAGGCCCTTGGCGGTAGCAGAACCAATCCTTAAACCGGTAAATGAACCAGGGCCTGCCGCAACGGCAATTGCATCTATTTCAGACATTGGGGTTTCCACCATCTTCACTATCTCCGCCAGCATCGGAAGCAGAGTCTGCGAATGGGTCTTTTTATAATTAATCGTATACTCAGCCAGCAGGGCTTCTTCCGTTGCAACAGCCACACTTGCAACCAGCCCTGAGCTGTCTATAGCCAATAATTTCATTAATCCATTACTCCTAACTGTTATTAGTCTGTTATTTCTAGAACATTATTTTGCTTACCTGTTTTACCATTTCCGACTTCTTATATTCTTTTGATATTTCCAATACCAATATAGTACTGTTATATCATATAAGCTTAGACCCTTGTAAACGCCTGTCAATACCTACTCAACAATAATTTCCCTATAATCAAATCCTTTGTCCAGGTTCTTTTTTATCCGTATCCATATCCTGTCATCAGGCAGCAGCTCCTCAATCAGTTCCGCCCACTCAATAAGGCATACCCCTTCTCCATAAAAGTATTCCTCATATCCGATCTCTTCCATCTCATCTATATCGGATATCCGATAAACATCAAAATGATACAGGGGCAGCCTTCCCTGATACTGCTGAACAATGGTAAATGTGGGACTGCTGACGGCCTCCTCTATACCAAGGCCTTTTGCAAAGCCCTGCGTAAATACGGTCTTTCCTACCCCCAAATCTCCGCTGAGGCAGTATATCTCTCCTTTTTTTGCCTTCTCCCCCAGGCTTACTCCCAATCGGAAGGTATCCTCCCGGGAAAAACTCTCTATTCTCATCAAGCTTAACCTCTTTCTGCAATACCGAAGTCATTTCTTCTCTACGGTAATATTTGCTGAATAAATATCTACCAGCTTGTCCTTACCGGAAAATAATTATATCAGAAAATACATAATTGGAATAGTGCCTCAATCAGATTCAAAAAAATATTCCTGAAAAAATTATTCCCACGCTTTGTTTTATCCTCAGGCATATCTGCTGAGGCTAAACCGGCGCAGGAATTTATTTCATCACTATAATTAAATTTACTTGAAGCAATTTAATTAATCTTTGTTAATTTTTTTATAATAGCTATTTTGCAATTTATGGCTGTTATTCATTATAACCTTTAATAATAGGACTAACATACTTGTACAATGCTGCAGTAATAGCCGAAACGGCGACCCCCTTTATCAGATTAAAGGGTACAACACCAAAGATTATAAAGCTGGTCATATCTGTAATATATTTGTTGACCTTGCTTCCTTCAGCGATTATGGCTTCCAGCGGAATGAACATCCTTGAATAGGCCGGCAGCAGCACAAAGGCATTCAGCAGACATCCGGTAGTTACAAAGCAAATTGTACCTATAACCATACCGGAAATGGCTGCCTTCCTGGTCTTATATCTTGCATAGATTGCAGCACTGGGAACCACCAGAGAACAGCCCAGCAAAAAGTTTGCCAATTCACCTATAAAGGCTGTATCTGTACCATTGACTAACAAATTCAGCAATATTTTAAGCAACTCAATTACAATACCGGCCACCGGTCCCAAGGCAAATGCACCTATTAAGACAGGAAGCTCTGAAAAATCCAGCTCATAGAACTTTGGCACAAACCACAAGGGTATCTCAAAAAGCATAAGTACTGTCGCAAGTGCGGACAATAGGGACATTGCAACCATGGCCCTTACGGACAAGAGGCTTAATTTCCTTGCCCCGGTACTTCTTTGAACATACTTTTTGTCACCCTTTAAAATCTTTGAATCACTCATTTTACCTCTCTCCTTCCCATAAAGTCAAAGGAATTTCTTTGGGTCAGAGGCAGAAAAAAACCTGATTATAATGACATTATAATCAGGGCATCTTAAACCAAATATTCTGCCAATCTTCTCTCATCCAGACTTTACTGTCGGTTTTGGAATTTCACCAAATCAGTCATTGGTCTGCTTTAAGCAGCCAATGAGTCGCGGACTATACCGCCGGTCGGGAATTGCACCCTGCCCCGAAGAATTGCCTTTATTTATTTTTGTAATGCAAATGATACCACAGTATATGCGGATTGTCAATACGTATATACCGGCAATCCTACTAAAACAGGCATTTCAGCATTCCGCTTAAAATGGCGCCATTTACTTGAGGGTATTTACATGCCTGATAAGCAGATTTCATGCCTGAAATGGCAAGCACATGCAAGGCTGCTCACCAAATACTGATATTGCCATAGATAAAATCCTTAAGCACCCCTGCCGCCTCTCTTATATAATAGTTGGGAAGCAATATAAGATCAGAGGGTGCAGCAAGTCCCCGGGCATTTTCTATTCCTTGCTTTTGGGCTATTTTAAGAGCCCTGAAAACATGAAAGCTGTTAGTAACAATCACTACCTCCGGATTATCCTTTTTAAGCAGCATACGGCTGTAACGAATATTTTCCACGGTATTTGTGGATTTATCCTCCATAATAATCCGAGATGGGCTTAACCCCTTGTTCACCAGGTAGCTTTTCATAGCCTCAGCTTCGGAGATATCCTCTCCAGGCCCTTTTCCTCCTGATACTACAGCTATAGTATCAGGACTGCTTATCAGGTAATCGTATGCGGTATCCAGCCGTTTTTTCAGGGATTTGCTGATAACCCTTCCTCTAACCTGGGCACCCAGCACAATCAGATAGTCCGCCCCAGGCTCAGCTTTTTGTCTGCCGCTGCTTAATATCATACCTTCAAGAAGAAGGAAGAGACAGGCTGCAAGGCAAACTCCTGCTGCAGCTATACATTTTATAAAGAAGGGTATTTTTATCCCATGTTTTATCACATAGCTAATGACTAAACCGGCTATAATAAAGCCAAATCCGGCACAAAGCCAAAACCATGCAAAGGAAGTATTAATGCCGGCATAGATGGTTATGACACCGTAATATATCAGGCATATAATCCCCAAAACAAAGCAAATGACAGCTAAAAATGACATAGCAATTAACCTCTCAATACTATTGGCCGTTTTTTTCATGTGCAATAGCTTATGCAATACCCGGCTTCGTATCATACCGCCTTTTATACGGAAAATTAATTTCCCGTATAAGCTAAAACAGCAAAGGCGGTATGACATAGGTAGATTACTGCTTCATATTACTTATATTACAGCAGCGTATTCTTACAGCTTCATGGTAAGTTGAATCCTCTTTTTTGCAAGATCAACACTTAGAACCTTTACATCAACTATATCTCCTACGCTTACCACATCCAGCGGATGCTTTACAAACCTTTTATCTGAAAGCTCAGAGATATGAACCAGCCCGTCCTGATGCACCCCGATATCCACAAAGGCGCCAAAATCTATTACATTGCGGACGGTTCCCTTCAGTATCATTCCAGGAGTCAAATCCTTCATCTCAAGCACATCGCTTCTGAGTATGGGTTTAGGCATCTCATCTCTTGGGTCTCTGCCTGGCTTCTCCAACTCCTTGATTATATCTGTAAGAGTATAATCTCCAACACCGATTTCTTCTGCGAGCTTTTTCTTATCTTTAATTTTCGCTCCAATGATTATGGAATCATCATCCATAGCCATTGCCGCTGCAGCGCTGGAAGCCTTTTTCTCCTCCTGTACCGGCTGTCCTCCTATGGCTGCTGCCAGGGCCTTTGCCAGTGCTGTATTTTGATTTTTCACCGATATTGTCTTTTGCTTCTTCTTTTCAGCCTTGGCTGCTTGGCCTTTGCCTGCCTCCTGGCTCTTTCTTTTAGCAGCCGCCTCCTGGATCTTCTTTATATCATCAAGTGTCAGACCCAGCTTATCAAGAAGCGCCTTAGTTGCTTCATAGGATTCAGGATGCACTCCTGTAGCATCCAATGGATTATCCCCGCCTATAATTCTCAAAAAGCCTGCACACTGCTCAAATGCCTTAGGTCCAAGCTTTGGTACCTTAAGCAGCTCATTTCTGCTTCTGAATCTGCCGTTAGCTTCCCTGTATGCCACTATATTTTTAGCTATTGATTTATTAATTCCTGAAACATATTCCAGCAGGGATACCGAGGCGGTGTTCAAATCCACCCCTACCTTGTTGACGCAGTCTTCTACAACAGCATTTAGAGCTTCTCCCAGCTTCTTCTGATTCATGTCATGTTGGTACTGACCTACACCTATTGACTTTGGATCAATCTTAACCAGCTCCGCCAGAGGATCCTGCAGCCTTCTGGCTATTGAGGCGGCGCTTCTTTGTCCCACATCAAATTCAGGGAACTCCTCGGTTGCAAGCTTGCTGGCCGAATAAACAGATGCACCGGCTTCATTTACAATAACATATTTAACAGGCTTGTCTATTTCCTTAAGCAGCTCTACTATCACCATCTCGGATTCTCTTGATGCGGTACCGTTACCCAGTGAAATGAGGGTAATATTATATTTATCAATCAGCTTTTTAAGTATTGCCTTTGATTCCTCAATCTTATTCTGGGGTGGTGTAGGATAAATCACTGTCGTATCCAGTACCTTTCCGGTGCTGTCAACCACCGCCAGCTTGCAGCCTGTTCTGTAAGCCGGGTCCCAGCCAAGAACAGTTTGTCCAGCTATAGGTGGCTGCATAAGAAGCTGCTCCAGATTTTTGCCAAAGACCTTTATCGCTCCATCCTCAGCCTTCTCGGTAAGCTCATTGCGTATCTCACGCTCGATGGCAGGTGCAATAAGCCTGCTGTAGCTGTCTGCCACCGTAGCCTGCAATACTTCGTTGGTATAGGGATTGTCCTTTATTATTACCTTTTTCTCAAGATATCTGAGTATTCGCTCAACCGGCGCATTGACCTTTACTGTCAGGAATTTTTCATTTTCACCCCGGTTAATGGCCAATACCCGATGGCCTGCTATCTTTTCAAGGCTTTCTTCAAAATTGTAATAAAGCTCATAAACAGATTCCTGATTCTCGTCCTTTGCCGTTGAAGACAATGTACCTTCCTTCATTGTTATTTCTCTGATATAGCTTCTGTACTCGGCACTATCGGAAATATCCTCTGCTATAATGTCACAGGCGCCTGCTATTGCATCGGCAACTGTTAGAACCTCTTTTTCCTCAGATACAAAGTTACGGGCAATATTCTCAAGCGGCTCTGTTATTTCCTGTGCCATAATTATCTGGGCCAGACCATCAAGACCCTTTTCCTTTGCAATCGTCGCCCTGGTTCTTCTCTTTGGTTTATATGGCCGGTACAAGTCTTCCACTGCAACCAGGGTAGTAGCTGCCAGAATCTGCTCCTTTAATTCGGCAGTCAGCTTGCCCTGTTCTTCTATGCTGCCAAGCACCTGTGCCTTTCTGTCCTCCAGATTGCGCAAATATTGCAGCCTTTCATACAAGGTTCTCAGCTGCTCATCGTTAAGAGAACCTGTAGCCTCCTTTCGGTATCTTGCGATAAAGGGAATGGTATTCCCCTCGTCTATCAGTCTGACGGCCGCTTCCACCTGTTCCAGGCGTACACCAAGTTCTTCCTTAAGCTGTTTTAAAATATCCATCTCTTACTCCTTACCCAATAATCTATTATTCCAATATGGCCTAAATTCTGATATTATAATCAAAATCAGGCCATAGCTAAACCACGATATGATAATAATAACATTCAATAAAGCCAAAAGCAATAATATACTTTAGACTCATATTTTCCCATAACAATAAGGCTCCAAATACAGAGCCTTATGAATTGACAACCGCAATACTCCTTTCAGGAATCCTTCGCGATGTCTTGATATATGATTTAAAACTAAATACATAAACGACAGCAATTAATCATTTAAATATAATTAAACCCTGGTATAACTAAAATGCTTTATAAAAAGCTGACATCCTTAATATCCCTGGATATATTTCGTATTCGTAATCCGATTCCGGGAATAAGAATGGCCAGATCACAAAGTACGACAGCAAAGAAGGCAGTAGGGTGATAATACCACATAGACATCCCATCCTTATGGTAAATATATTCATTCAAAAGGGTAACAGCAAGAAGGCTAATCCCAACCCCCAGAATTAATCCCATACCATTCATATATAAAATCTCTGCTGCCATTTTTCTATAAATTCGTTTTGTGTCAATTCCTATTCCCTTATATAGGGCAAATTCCTGTTTTCTCCTGTCATACAGTCCAACAAAAACCGCATTGGTTGTAATAGCAAAAACTATCGACATAATTGCAATAATACTGTAATAAATTACATTATTTATCTCAAAATTATCCTTCATTTCCTTTATCTTATCTTCGTATGTTTTAAATTCCAGCTTATTATACCGAGCCCTCAGCTGTTCAACTCTTTTGAAAAAGTCATCTTTCCTGCCGCCGGCCTTCCATGTAAAAAGGTAATATTGCGGTGTAAAGAATTCATCAGTTACAAAATAGGCAGAGAATGATTTGCCTGGATAGGTTATTACCTGTAAAGGTAATCTGCCATAATAAACATCAAGGTCCTCTGAAATCTCCTGTATCAGCTCGCCATTGTCCATTCTGAGGTACTTTGCTTCCTTTTCAGACAGGATAACCGCATTATCAGGAAGCTCAGTATCTGTCGGAATCAGCTTCATTCTTTCATTAAACCTTATAAAATCCTCCCTGCTGAACACATAAGCCATCCAACCATTGCGAAATCCAAGCATTGTCTTATACCGATAATAATTTTGAACCACTCCGAATACCTCCAGGCTCTGATCTGACGAAATTTCTTCCGCCAGCGCCCCAAGTTGCTCCCCATCGGTATCATCTATGGTTGTTCTTACGCTAACAAAATCCTGTGTTTCATTAGCTATAGCCAGCGCTTCTTCACAGATATTGGTTAGGTATAAACCTCCTACATAAATAAGAGCCAGCATACTGATCATTAATACAATCATGAAAACTCTGGAGAAATTATTTTTTATAAAATATCTTGCAGAGAAAGGGTTCATCTTAACCCCTCCTTTCATCCGATCGGATGATACCGTCCCACAGCTCAATGATCCGATCTGCTTCCTGTAATATGGAAGGATCATGTGTTATTACCAAAACCAAATGATCCTTTGAATAATTTTTTAGTTGATTCATAACATGAAAAGCATTTTCATGATCCAGTGATGCGGTCGGCTCATCGGCAAATATAACTGCAGGTTCATTAATCAGGGCACGGGCTATGGCACAACGTTGCCTTTGCCCACCGGACAGATGCCTTGGCCTTTTATTCATCTCTGTCGTTTTTATTCGCATGCTGGATAATAATTCACGGCCCTTTTGCTTCGCCATATCCTTTGGCAGCTTTGAGGACACAATTACATTATCCAGAACACTCATATAGCCAATCAGAAAATGCCGCTGAAATACAAATCCAAACTGCTCTCTTCTTAAGCTTTCCATTTCCTTCTTCGACAGGCTGGAATAACGCTTGCCATTATATATTATTTCACCATCGGTAGGCTTCTTTAGGGTTGAAAGGCAATACATCAGGGATGATTTCCCGCTGCCCGACGGACCAATTATCCCAATCAGACCTGTATCCGGTAAAGTTAAGCTTACATTATTAATTGCATATACCTTTTCTTCCTTGTCCATATCATAAATCAAGGTCAGATTATTAATCTCAAACATAGGCTCCTCCTATATATCATCCTCTATAGCATCAATGGTTTTTATATGTTGCATAGCTTGATATACCGGTATTTGCAATATCCCTGTCAGCAAAACAACAAGTGCCGACAGCTGCAATACTGTCTCCGGAATCCACAAACGATATACTATTCCCTTGCTTTCCATCATGTTTATACCAAAATAAAAGATAATCAGAAGAAATATCAATGCCAGTAGACCGCTTCCCAAAAGGCATATTCCATATTCCTTCAGCGCCAGAAGAAACACATCCCGCTGGGAATAGCCCAGTGAGCGATATAGGCACCATTCTTCATAGCGATCCTTAATATGAAGCTGGTAAACAAAATATAAAGTAATTCCCATAACAAAAGTGATGGTATAAACCATAACCGAAAGAGGTTGATCCATATCAGCCTTTGATTTATCTACAATCCTCTTATTAGTCTCCAGATCAAGTAGTATTTGAATTTGAGAATAATTTTTTTCTGAAGCCTCCCAGCCATACTCCTGAAAGAATTGCGCGAGATCCTTTATGGTCCCCCGATCAAGAAAGACTAAATTCCGCTTTACAAACAGCTCATCGTATTCCATTCCAACTGCAAAATAATTATCACAGGATACAATCCCGCATAATCTGGTATGTTCGTCATACAAGCTATCCCCCACTTTATAGCCCCTGTTTTTTGTCATTCTCTCATCCATAACAATATCTCCGGGCTTAGTAGGGTAACTCCCTTCTATCAATCGAACTCCGAAGTAATCACAAATTAACCTGGCCTGCTCCTTCGTAACCATCGGTATCCGATAATTTGCAGAGCCCGCTAATGTATTTATGGTAATTCCATAGATATAGCAGCTAAAGACATGATCAATTCTTTCGTCCTCCTCCAGCTTCTGTGCAAATTCATTTATTGCACGGTTAAGCTCATTTACCTTATCCTCCGTCGTAGCAGCTGAGTTTTCCTCCCATAAGGTTAAGTCCATAGGAAGCATTGAAGCCTGATTAACATATGCCAGTTGCATAAGCTCCGAATTGCCCAAATATACTGCCTCATCCGTATAATGCATGGGATTTATAAAGAACCGAACACCATAAAGCAGAGCAAAATAGAGCCCAAAGCTAACAACCAGTATAGCTGCACGCTTTTTATTATTCTTAAGATAAAACCATGCCCTTAATTTTTGCATAGCATCCTCCCATTTTTATGAGTCCTTTTTCAGTCATTTTTATCCTATCCTGCTTTTTAACATAAAACAAGTGACCGAAGTCATATTTTACCTCCGTCACTTGCATTCCATCTCCCAACAATTACATTCCATCCCTGTATCCAAAAGTTTAGACAGTATTAATCATTCACTTTAATCTTTATCATATTCCTTTCAGACATGCTTTCTATAGCATGCTTTTTAATAAAATGGCCAATTGAGTACGATCATGCAGCTCAAATTTATCATAAATCGATGAGATATAGTTTTTCACAGTTCCTTCCGATATGTAAAGTCTTTGTGCTATTTCAGAGTTTGTAAGCCCCTCGGCAATCAATCCGCATAGCTCAAGCTCTCTAGCGGTTAAATCCTTCGGAAGCTGCTTTTTTACCGCTTTATCATCCTTTTGTTGATAAGAAGCTATCCTCTTTGACAGGATCCTCATCACCTTGCTGTCTAAAATACTTTGCCCGGATAATACCTGATGGATTGCCCGGATCAGATTGTCATCCTCGCTGTCCTTCAGCAGATAGCCATCAGCCCCATTGGATATGGCGGCTGTAATATAATCATCGTCATAAAATGTGGTCAGCACCAGGATTTTCATATCCGGATAGTTCAGCTTTAAAATCGGAATCAGCTCAATACCGCCCATTCCCTTCATATTTAAATCAACAAGAGCAATATCCGCCCGGGTACCGGCCAGCTTCATCAATGCCTCTTTTCCATCCCTGGCCTTGCCGGCTATCTCCATATTCCCTTTTATGGTTAATATAATTTCCAGACTTTCAATTAAGAGCTCCTCATCATCAATGAGAAATACCCGTACCTTTTTCATGCCAGTCTGCTCCTCGCTGCTTATTGTATTTATAGGTAATATTTTATGGATTTGCATAAAGCAGGGGTAGCTTCATATGGATACTGAAGCCCTCCTCAGAATGAATCCTCATGCTACCACCATGTTCCAGTATAAACTGCTCCATTTTACGAAGGCCATACCCTTGCCGTATTTTTGCCATTTGCTCTTCCTTAGATGCATTTTCAAAGCCAGATCCATTATCGCTGATAGAAAGCTCAATACAGTTCGAGTCACAATGCATTAACACCACAAAGGAGCTTGCCTTGCCATGACGAATTCCATTATTAAGACATTCTGTCAATGCGGAATGCAAAAATTCGCAATATCGTTTGCTTATTTGCCGCTCCAGCTTTATTTGATTTAGATTATGCTGAACCTCAAGATCAGTATCCATACTAAATCGCAAAATCTCTGCAATTAATAATTGCTGAAAATCCTTCAAACTGATTTCGTCTGTCTCCTGATCCAACACTCTTACTGCACGACGAATCTCCTCCAGGGCCTGACGCATCCGCTCCATAGCTGAGGACAATTTTCCCTCAGCCAGCTCCGGCTCTGTTTCCCGAAGAACACGATAAGCACGCATAGAAACAATTGCTGAAGTAATTGTATGTCCCACAAGATTATGAATATTGCGGGCTATATTTTGCCTTTCTTCCAATCTGGCATTGAGATCAGCCAGTTGATATTTGATGGCTAATTCCTTATTTAAATTTTTTACCTTTAATTCATTAAGAGCAGTTATTCTCATCTGCTCCTTCAGCAAATGTTCCCGTATAAGAATTCGCTCCAAAATCTTTTCTATAAGGTAAAAAAAATAGCTTATGCCGCTTACGATAATAAAAGCGAAAACAAACTTGGCAAATCCTTCTAAATTGATAAGCCTATGAAACCATACTCCAAACAACCCCAGAATCGGCAGCAAAAAAGCCAGCTTCTTGTCTTTTATATTTCCGGAGCTGATAATAATATAATAAAGAGGGCAAAATATCCAATAGCCTGTCAGAAAGATATACCAGCTAAGCAACGCAAGCTTGCCAAGGTCACATATCCTATGCAGGAGTATCTGTCTTGCATCCGGCTTATCCAAATCAATATCCGATATGGATTGATAGCATTGAACTAAAATTAATAAGCCTATAGCTATGTATGCCTGCCAATATCGATTATTAGCATCAAAGATGACCGGGATAACCGGCAGGAAAATCAAGATCAGATATAAATTGTTAAGCCAACTTGTTAACCTCTCCTCCATACAGTATACACACCCCATGAAATATCTCATGCTTCAGTCCATTGCTTACCCCAAAAAATCCGGCAAAAGCTTCCTTTATGATGATAATAGCATTCAGCAGGGATAAAAGCAAGAAGGCCTCCATGCACATTTTTAATTGTGCTCCGGGGCCTTTTGTCCGCACCATATATTTTAGCTAATTATAAAACTAATAAGGAACCACTCCGCTAAACATCACCAAAAAGGATTATGCCTGTGACAGCAGGAATTTTTCATGTATAGCGTTCATAGCCTTTTCAACATGAGCCTCGTTAATAAGAACGGTTACTCTTATCTCGGAGGTTGAAATCATATTGATGTTAATGCCTGCATCATACAGAGCCTCAAACATCTTGGCTGCAACGCCTGCATGGCTCATCATGCCCACACCGACGATTGATACCTTCGCAACATCCTTTTCTACATCAATATGCTGGCATTTGAGGCTGCCTTCACGGTGTCTCTCCAGAATAGCCACAACCTCATCAATATCATCTTCCTTAACAGTGAAGCTGATATCCTTGGTGCCGTCACGGCCAACCGACTGCAGAATCATATCTACATTGATATTATGATTTGCCAGATGATTAAATAATTTGAAAGCCACTCCAGGCTTATCCTCCAAACCGATAACTGCTATACGGGCTGCATTCTTGTCGCATGCCACTCCACTTACGAGCATTTTTTCCATTTTAACTACCTCCTTAACCACAGTACCCTCTGAATTATTTAAGCTGGAACGCACTACCAACTGAACGCCATATTTTTTCGCCATTTCGACCGAACGGTTATGCAAAACGCCTGCACCCTGTGTTGCCATTTCAAGCATTTCATCATATGTAATCTCATTAAGTTTTCTGGCGCCAGGTACTATTCTCGGGTCAGCTGTATATACACCGTCCACATCAGTATATATTTCGCATGCATCTGCACGAAGTGCGGCAGCCAGGGCAACCGCTGTCGTATCGGAGCCTCCCCTTCCCAGGGTGGTGTAGTCATCATATTTGTTCACTCCCTGGAAGCCTGTAACCAGAACTACCCTCTTGTTTTCAAGCTCATTGCGGATTCTCTCAGTATCAATTCTTTTCAGTCTTGCATTACCGTAGTTGGATGTGGTATGCATGGCCACCTGGAATGCATTAAGGGATACTGCCGGAACACCCAATGTGTCCAAAGCCATAGCCATCAAAGCAACTGAAACCTGCTCTCCTGTAACCAAAAGCATATCAATTTCCCTTTTTGATGCATTGGGGTTAATATCCTTGGCCATAGACAACAATACGTCAGTCTGCTTTCCCATTGCCGATAAGACTACAACTACCTCATTTCCTTTTCTGTACTCTTCGGCAATTCTTCTGGCAACATTATAAATTCTTTCCTTGTCGGCAACGGATGTGCCTCCAAATTTTTTTACAATTAACATAGCTGCCTCCTACTTACAAAAGATTATTAATCAGCTGCTTTCTATTTTGAAAACAGCCTGTCAATCAGAGTAAAGCCTTTAAAAATTTCAATGCCGCTTTTCTTTGCGTCCTCTTCATTATAGCTCCAGCTGTTGCTTTGACGCATTCGGCTGTCATACAACAGATATGGAACCGGATCGCTGGTATGGGTTCTGCACCTGATGGGTGTCGGATGATCCGGCATAAGCAGCATACGGTATTCAGCGCCTGCCTTTTCCATCTTTTCCATAACAGGCTTTATAATTCTTTCGTCGATATATTCGATTGACTTGATTTTATTCTCTACATTCCCCTGGTGTCCCATTTCATCAGGTGCTTCCACATGGATATATACAAAATCATAATCATCCTCAAGAAGTACCTTTACTGCTGCCTCCGCCTTACCTTCATAATTGGTATGAAGAGTTCCGTCAGCACCTGGAACGCTAATTACCTTCATTCCTGCGCCAACAGCTATTCCCTTAAGCAGATCCACCGCTGAAATCATGGCGCCCTTCATATGGTACTTTTCCTCAAAGGACATCAGCGCAGGCTTCGTTCCGGCTCCCCAGAACCATAGGGAATTGGCTTTATTGAGGCCTTTTGCCTTCCTTTCAATATTAATAGGGTGGTTATTGAGGATTTCATAGCTTCTTTCCATCATTCTTCGAAGAGCAGGAACCCCCGGAAGATAGTCCTTAATCACCTTACCAAGGTGATCGTGAGGTTGGGCAAGTTCCTCAACTCTGCCATTTTTCCATATAGTCAAATGCCTGTAGCTGGTTCCTACATAGAATTTAAATTCCTCGTCCTCCAGTTCCTTTTTAACGGCCTCTATCAGTAGCGCTGCATCAGCTGTAGCAATCTCTCCCGAACTGTGATCAAGAATTGTCAACTCCTCATAGGGCTTGTTCTCCTCCGACAAGGTAACAATATTGCAGCGTATTGCAATGTCCGTTGCTTCCATATCAACACCAATGCTTAAAGCCTCAAGAGGTGATCTCCCCGAATAGTACAGCCTTGGGTTATAGCCTAATACCGCCAGATTTGCCGTATCACTTCCCGGCTTCATGCCCTCCGGTATGGTATGTACCAGCCCCATCTCCGACCATTTGGCCAACATATCCATACAGGGTGTATGGGCAGCCATCAAAGGTGTCTTATTGTTCAAAGAAGGAAGCGGCTCGTCGGCCATGCCGTCCCCCAGAACAATGATGTATTTCATTAAATCAAGTCCTTTCTTCTGTGCAAGCTGTATATATACTTCATAATCTCAGGTAAATAAATTCTCTGCTATAATAATCTCCTGCAGGAGATTATTACTCAGATTAAAATCTGGTGCGAATAACACTTAACACACCGCTAAGAGCATTTTTCTTTTCCTTCATTTCCTGCTCACTGATTAACTCTGTAATAAATGCATACTCACCCTCTAGCTGTGCATTTAGCTCTTCAACCTCTCCAAAGAGCTCCCTTACTCGGTTCTTAAGCAGCTTTGCATCTCCCAATACTCGGACGAAAAATCTGTGCTTAACATGGCTGATATCAGTCAGCTCCAGTTTCTTGCTGCTCCAAATTGTCCAAATATTTGTACCCATATGCTTGGCAGCATCAACAACATCTGCGACAACAGCGCTGGCGGTAGGCAACTTACCTGCACCACTGCCGTAAAACATTACATCGCCTATAACATTGCCTCTTACAAATATTCCGTTAAAGACATCATTTACACTGTATAAGGGATGATTTGCCTTAATCATTACCGGCGCAACCATTGCATATACCTGATCATCCTGTCTGATGCTGGAAGCCAAAAGCTTAATCTTTGCATCCAGGGCTTTGGCATAGGCAAAATCCTTATCGCTAATCCCGGTAATGCCTTCTGTGTAAATATCCTCGGAATCAACCTGCATTCCATATGCAAGTGAAGATAATATTGCTATTTTTCTGCAGGCGTCATGGCCTTCCACATCATTTTTAGGATTT
>JAAZDK010000261.1 GCA_012512855.1 Clostridiales bacterium | reverse complement strand
GTGTAGGTATGTCCCAATGGGGAGCTTATAATATGGCAAAGCAGGGCAAAAAGGCAAGTGAAATTATTCACCACTATTTTAAGGATATTGAAATTGTTAAAATGTGGCCTTAAGGGCTGAAACCCGGCGAGCGTGCCGGGTTTTTTATGCATATTTGACAGGAATGGCTCATATACTCAATTAGGCGTTTTATATGGAGGGGTATGGATGATCAGGGATATTGATGAAAAAAAGGGAGTCAGAAGCAGGAGCCACAGCGTACTCATGGAGAATCGGGAAAAGGTTACCATAACCGGCGTTGTTGACGTGGACAGCTTTGATGAAGCAAGCGTGGTGCTTGTAACCGATTATGGCTTTATTACACTGCATGGGCAGGATCTTCATATAAACAGGCTGAATTTGGAAGATGGGCAACTTATAGTGGAAGGGGAAATTATCGCTCTCCAGTATAGCGATAGCGACGGCTTGGGCGGAAAAGGTTCAGGCTTATTAAGCAGACTGTTCAGATAAGGGTGTATACCTATGCTGATGTCTACGGCTAATCAGGCATATGTGTTTCTGTCGACCGTATATACCGGGATGATATTGGGCCTTATATACGATCTGAACAGAACGATACGCCGGATATTTAAACCTGGACGCTGGCTTGTGGGAGTGCTTGACTTATTATTCTGGTTGATAGCGGCTGCTATAGTTTTTACCGTACTCTATTTTGCTAACAACGGGGAGATAAGATTATACAATTTTATTGGACTGGCGATAGGATGGAGCCTTTACTTGCTTACTATAAGTCCGTGGATACTAAAATTGCTGGATTTGCTATACAGAGGAGTGAATATGGTTGTAAGCAGAATTATTGCACTTGTTTCCTGGCCATTCCGCATGATTTATAATTTTTTACGTAAAATTAAAGCCTGAAAAGAGGAATTTATTATTATACGTCGAATGTATATAGAACCCAGACATATTAAACAGTGTATGCATTTAGAAGGTGATACCATGGCCAGGCGCAAATACGTTGTAAAAACAAGAGTAAAGCTGATGATTGCAATGCTGATCGTCGGATATTTTCTGGTTACCTATGTACAGCAGGAATTGAGAATTCGCGGTCAGTATGACAAAATGGAGCAACTAAAACAGCAAATAGAACATGTTGAGGAGTTAAATGCCGAGCTGGAACGGCAGATTGAGTATACCAAATCTGAAGAGTATATAGAAAAGGTAGCTCGTGAGTGTTTTGGCTGGGTAAAAAAAGGTGAGATAAAATTTATTGAAAAAAAGAAATGAAAGAGGAGGAAAACATTTCTATATGTCTGTCGAAGTAGGACAAATTCTTGAAGGAACGGTATCGAGTATTACAAAGTTTGGTGCATTTATATTGCTGCCCTGTGGAAGGACGGGTATGGTTCACATCTCTGAGATCGACGATTCCTATGTTAAGGATATAAACCAGTACCTGAAGAGAAATGACAGAGTAAAGGTAAAGGTTCTGGCAGTGGATGACAAGGGGAAAATAAGTCTGTCTATACGTAGAGCCCAGGAACCTTCTATGAGTTTTGAAGAGCGGCTGGCCAAGTTTTTGAAAGACAGCGAAGAAAGGTTACAGGATATAAAGAAGAACCGCGAATCAAAGCGGGGCGGAGGCCACTGG
>JAAZDK010000260.1 GCA_012512855.1 Clostridiales bacterium | reverse complement strand
ATGTGGAGGCAGGCGATGGAGACGAGCTGTGGGAGCATAAGAATTTCAGGCATATCAGGATTGCACATACTGATGTTTTCCTGGTCATTAAGAAGTTTTTTGACCAGGGACGCTTTATCATGCTTTATGGAAACCATAATATATATCTTAAGGATAAAAAATTCGTCGAAAAAAATCTTTACGAATTCTATGACGAATACAAGCAGACAAGAGTTGATATGTTCAGAAACATTCAGCCTCAGGAGGCCATTATACTTAAGCATATGGATACAGGACAGGAAATCTTTGTGGTTCACGGCCATCAGGGGGATTTCATAAATGACCAGCTCTGGCGGGTCAGCATGCTGCTGTTGCGTTATTTCTGGCGTTTCATGCATGTGGTGGGCTTTGAAAATCCCTCCAGTCCTGCCCGAAACCTCTATAGAAGGCACAAGGTTGAAAGAAATTATGCCAAGTGGATCCTGGAGAATAAAATGATGCTGATATGTGGCCATACCCACAGGCCCAAGTTCCCCAAGCAAAATGACCTGCCCTATTTTAACACCGGCTGCTGCATACACACCCGTGGAATAACAGGCATAGAGATAATAGACGGCCAAATTCTTATGGTGGCCTGGAGAATAGCCGCAGACAATGATGGGGTCATGAGGGTTACCAGGCACATAGAGAGGGGCCCGGAACCCATCTGCAAATATGACTGCAAAAACAACCCCTATTCATCCAATTGCTCAAAAATAGACGATGATGAATAACCGTAATAGCGCATAGTTTATTCCTTACCGTTCCAGCAGTAGGTGCACAGCTTGCAGGGATTTAGGCCGACCGCCTTAATCATGTCATCCAGCCTGTGATATCGCAGTGAGGAAAAATTAAGCTCCTTGCCGATCGTTTCCACCATACTCCGGTACTTATCGGATTCGGGGTCGGTATATTGGGATAAGTCCAAATCCGCCCTATCTCCCTCCAGCTTCCTGATAATTCTGCGGGTTATCAGATCCATTTCAGATGACGAACGGGAGAAATTCAGGTACTTACAGCCATACACAAGAGGAGGACATGCAGGCCTGATATGAACCTCCTTTGCTCCGTTCCTGTATAAGAATTCAGTTGTCTCCCTCAGCTGCGTACCGCGGACGATTGAATCATCTATCAGAAGCAGACGCTTATTTGTTATAAGCTCATGTATCGGAATCAATTTCATCTTGGCAATCAGATTTCTTTTGCTCTGAATGGTGGGTATGAAGGATCTGGGCCAGGTTGGGGTGTATTTAATAAACGGCCTGGTAAAGGGAATCCCCTTTCTGGTAGCATAGCCTATCGCATGCGCCGTTCCTGAATCCGGTACTCCTGCCACGGTGTCGGCCTCCACATCATCCCTGTCGGCCAGCATCTCGCCGCATCTGTAACGCATTGTCTCAACATTGACCCCTTCATAGGATGAGGTGGGATAACCATAGTAAATCCACAGGAAGGTGCATATTTTCATTTCATCGCCGGGCGGAAGCAGACTGGTAACGCTCTCAGGAGTAATCATTACAATCTCTCCGGGTCCCAGCTCCATATAATCCTGATAGCCAAGATTCAGATAAGCAAAGCTCTCAAAGCAGGCGCAATATGCCCCATCCTTTTTGCCTATCATGACAGGTGTCCTTCCCAGCCTGTCTCTTGCTGCATAGATGCCGGTGGGAGTTAAAATCAGGATTGTTATAGAGCCTTCGATGATATTTTGCACATACCTGATTCCCTCAATCAAGCTGTCCTGCTGGTTTATCAAGGCGGCAACCAGCTCGGTGGCATTGATTTCTCCTCCGCTCATTTCCTGAAAATGCATTCTGCCGGCCTTCAGCAGCTCATCTGACAATTTGTTTATATTAAGGATTTTGCCTACTGTCGTGATTGCATAGGTTCCATGATGGGAGCGTACAATCAGAGGCTGCGGTTCATAGTCTGATATGCATCCGATTCCCATATAGCCATGCATTTCATTGGCTTCCTTTTCAAATTTGGTTCTGAAAGGGGCATTCTCGATATTATGTATCGATCTGTCGAAGCCGTCCTTGCCATATACCGCCATGCCAGCTCTGCGTGTTCCCAGATGAGAATGATAATCGGTTCCGAAAAAGAGATCAAAAACACAATCATTTTTTGCAGCTACAGCAAAAAAACCACCCATCAGTAAAACCTCCACTGTCCAAGCTAATCAGCTATTATTAGCTAATATCTGTTTATACAAGCTACAGGCAAATATTTTTCCAAGTAAATTTTCATATGCCGTTATTTGCCTCTTTCCCTGCAAAAAGCATTCCGGCTCGCAGCCGGTACTGCCGCAAAGGCTTTTTTATATTGTACATTTATCTTATATCCCATGCAATAAATCAGTAAGAATAATTATTAATGAATAGAATTAATGCTGCTTATATATACTAAATGCCGTACCAAGCTTATTTGTCTGTAAGCATTACAAATTTCCGGGGTAATTTTTCTCAACCCAATTTTACCGAAATACTCAATCATATTTACAGAAGCACTCAAACCGATTTACAGAAAGGTAAGGAATGATATGGACAATAACAAAAACCGTATGAAAGACAGGGAAAAAAGCAAGGCGGAGCTCAGAAAGATAGATCCGAGCCGCTTTGCAGATTTGGGAATAAAAGAAGGGCAAGCCAATGGAGTACATGAAAGCAAGCACGAAAAAAGCAGAAAAGAAAAATAAATGTCCCCCT
>JAAZDK010000026.1 GCA_012512855.1 Clostridiales bacterium | reverse complement strand
TATCTAAAGAGATTCTAATTAACTATAGATTATTCTAAAAGTCATGTCAAGCTATACCATTATTCAATATTGAATGTTCAACCGGTATTACTGCCATTTATTACATATGATAACCCGTCAGAGAGAAAAGCCTCCCTGTGCAATGGCGAGAAAGCAAGCTCTTATGTAAGCAAGAAATAAAACCTTTATCTGTTGAGGAAAATCAGATACGGAGTTATAATTTAAATTATCATTTATCTTTATTATCTGACTTCATTATTTTTATAGGAAATCCGGAGGGTATATGCAGGGATATAACTGTATTATGGTATATAATCAGGATTGTTCAAAGCTGCTGTTTTGCAAAAGGACAAAGGACCCATATAAGGGCTTATATAATTTGGTTGGTGGAAAAATTGAAAAAGGCGAGGACGGCTTTGATGCCGCATATCGGGAGCTAAAGGAAGAGACCGGCCTTGAGCCTTCCCAGATAGAGCTAAGGCATATGATGGATTTTACCTATTATAATCAGGACTGCTATGTTGAGGTTTATGCCGGAATATTAAAATCCGATGTGTGTTTAACTGAAGAGGAGCACCCTCTGGTGTGGCTGGATCTGGATGAGAATTTCTTTGACAGCAGCAGATTTGCAGGTGAAGGCAATATAGGACATATGGTGGAGCAGGTAAGACAGTTTGGGATGGGAGCAGCACGATGTGAGGGCATGCCAGGGTTTTTATGAGGTTATTCCGGAAAATCCCATGTATGATGATACCGGGCTATTAATGCAGATGATTATACCTAAGCTGTGAGAAAATTTGCGAAATAATAATACTGGATTGAAGATAAATGAGAGCCAAAAATTTTTTATTATTATAGCATATTTCAGATATATTGAAAAAGCAGGCGCCCTGGCAGAAAAATTGCCCGGGTGTTTTTACCGTAAATAGTTAAAAATAATTGACACAAAATCGAACTCATAGTACAATATTTGTAATAATAGTACGATGAAATGAGGTGTGGTTTTGGGCAACAAAAGAAAAGAAGCACTGATAAAATTCAACAGGGACAATGTGATTGCAGCGGCACGGAAGCTCTTTGAGGAAAAGGGAATAGAGGCTACGACAGTGGATGATATTGCAAAAGAGGCTGACTGCAGCAAGTCCACTCTCTACGTTTATTTTAAAAGCAAGGATGAGATCCTGTATACAATTTTGTTGGAGCACATGATTATGCTGAAGAAATTGCTTGAGGATTGTATCAGGGATTTTAAGGATTTTAGAGACTGCTTCTTGTCTGTTTGCAGACAGCTGGTTAAGTATCAACAGAGCTATCCCTTTTATTATGAACGAATGCTGGATGAAATTAAAATTACTATGGAGGATATTAAGGAACAGAATATTTTATATGATATCTACGAGGTAGGCGAAAGTATTAATGACATCGTGAAGGAAATGCTGCAAAAGGGCATAGACGGAGGCTTCATCAGGGAAGACATAGAGCTGGTTCCTACAGTACTCTTTCTTTGGTCGGGAATTAGTGAAAGCATTCGTTTTGCCAACAGGAAACGGGAATATATCAAGATAAGGCTGAATATGGAAGCGATGGAGTATATGGAGTATGGATTTGAAATGCTTCTTAAATCAATAAGCAGATAAGGAGAATGTAAGATGTGGGGTATTATAGCGCTGGTTCTTTGTGTCCTTCTCTTATTGAAGGCAATATCAGGCAAGCTGAAAATAAATGCTGCGGAAAGAGTATTTGACAAAATAGATATTCCCTGTAGCATTTTACTGATCGTGGTAATTGTTATACACTGTATTACTACAATAAAGGTATGGGATACAAGAAATGTCATGGTATTAGTTAGCGGCTTTCTGGCAGCAGGCATGATTATAGTTCTGACGGCAGGATACTTCCTGAAAGCAAGACTCAGGGACAGATGGAATCTATTGGACAGGAGGGGCGCCCTTCTTATGGTCTTGCTTGTTGCAGGTCATATTGCTTTATTTGCTGCCGATTTTGCATCCTACAAGAAAAGCATATCGGCTATTGAGATAGCCGGGATGGATGCAGACAGGCTGAAGGACGGAGTGTATGAGGGGGAATATGACGCCGGATATATCTATGCTAAGGTTAGTGTGGTTGTTGAAAATGGACGGATTAGGGATATCAAAATCCTTGAGCATGATCATGAAAGAGGAAAAGCTGCGGAGGCGATAATAGAAAGAATTATAGAGCAGCAAAGCACCAGGGTAGATGCCGTAACCGGTGCAACAAATTCAAGTCTGGTAATTATGAAGGCAATAGAAAATGCATTGGGAAAGGGGAAATGAAAGATGGTTGGTGGCCCTGTTGCAATCATTTATCATTCCGAACATCATCAAAATACCAAAAAGCTGCTGGATGCCATAAAGGAAAAATATCCTGTAGATTTGCTTTCGCTTGCGGAAGGCAAAAAGCCGGATTTATCACAATATAAGCTAATAGGCTTTGCTTCCGGAGTGTATAAGGGCCGGCTGCATCAGTCGCTTTTGGATTTTGCAAATAAAAACAGAGGAGAGCTGGAAGGCAAAAGTTCATTTATAATTTGCACCAGCGGAAGCAAAAACGAAAGGTATGTGCAGCACTTCCGTCAATTTCTGGAGGATGGCGGTATGAACTTTTTGGGCAGCTTTCATTGCCGGGGCTATAACACCTTTGGGCCCTTCAAATTAATTGGTGGAATTAATAAAGGCCGGCCGTCAAAGGAGGATATGGAGCAGGCAGTGAGTTTTTTTGAAAAAATCTTGACGGGTGAATAGGGCCATGATAATATATGGAAAAATAAGATAGAGGCGTTGATGAGGAGCGAGTAGATATTGATTTATGTTCACAGAGAGAAGACGGAGGATTACTCATGGTGAAAGTCTTTACATAAGCAATATTGAAGAGGCCTCTGAGCCGTGGACTGAACAGATAATTCTTAGTAGGTTGCACCGGAGTTTCCACCGTTAAAAGGAAAGCGGTATATTTTGTACCGGCTGAGTGCAAGGATTACTCCTTGAAGTTAGGTGGCACCACGGACTATGTTCGCCCTAAGTTGATCTTGGTCAACTTAGGGTTTTTTTAGTGCGCACTATCCAGAAGGGACACACAAATACTCATAAATTTGTTGTATATATTATCTGGAGAAGAATGGCTGTCATCCCTTCCGATGCATATTCAGTTATTTGATGCATTTGGTTGGGAAAAGCCTGTTTATTGCCATACTGCAACGCTTATGAAAAAGGATGGTAATTCAAAGCGTAAGCTGTCAAAAAGAAGGGATCCGGAGCTGGCCTTGTCCTATTACCGGAAAGAGGGTTATACAGCAGAAGCAATGTGGAATTATTTGCTGACAATTTTGAACTC
The DNA here is from genome assembly GCA_012512855.1 of Clostridiales bacterium. Lineage (GTDB taxonomy): Bacteria > Bacillota > Clostridia > Lachnospirales > Lachnospiraceae > Mobilitalea. The sequence goes on along the minus strand of JAAZDK010000026.1, from coordinate 93 downwards.
CAATTATGAGGAATGGAGGCTGCAGAATCCAAAAAAATCATATCTTGATTTCCCATTTTCACTTGAGAAGATGAGCAATTCCGGAGCCTTGTT
>JAAZDK010000259.1 GCA_012512855.1 Clostridiales bacterium | reverse complement strand
GTTGGCTCCAGACGTACAGAACTTCTCGAAACCATATTTGGAACTGCCCGCCGCAAAGGAGGAGAAATAGTATTTCATGACAAAAAAATTATCAATAAAAACTCCAGAAATGCCATAGATAATGGGTTTGCGCTCCTTACAGAAGAACGACGCGCAACAGGTATTTTTGGCGGAATGAGTGTACAGTTTAACTCAGTTATTGCCAATATAGGTTCCTACACAAGGTATGGGTTCCTTTCCAATAAGCATATGGCTAAAGACACCCAATGGGTAATAGATACCTTGTCTGTAAAAACACCAAGCCAAAAAACTCAGGTTAAATCCTTATCAGGTGGTAATCAACAAAAAGTAATACTTGGGCGATGGCTGCTGACCAATGCTGAAATACTGCTGCTGGACGAACCTACACGAGGCATTGATGTCGGGGCTAAATATGAAATTTATCAGCTCATCATTGACCTTGCAAATAAAGGTAAAGGTATAATAATGGTTTCTTCGGAAATGACCGAGCTGTTAGGCATCTGTGATCGGATACTTGTTATGAGTAATGGTTATGCGGCAGGCATACTGGATATTAAAGACGCTACACAGGAGGAGATCTTAAAACTGGCTGCAAAATATATTTAAAATGAGGGGAGTATTCATGAAAAACCTGAACATAAATTTAGTTGCAAAATCCATTGGTGAAAAACTGATTAATTATGGATTATATATAATCCTTGGCACTATGATTATAGTAGTTGTTATTATAGAGCCCCGGTTTTTATCTGTAACAAACCTGACTAAAATTTTAGTACAAGCCTCTACAAGGGGCATCCTTGCCCTTGGGGTAGCCGGGCTTATTGTGCTGGCCGGAACAGATCTTTCAGTGGGAAGGATAGTGGGGCTGGGAGGTGCCATTTCGGCATCATTGTTACAGTCGGTTACATATGGTTCAAGGATGTATAAACAAATCACCGAGCCAATCCCATTATGGATACCCCTTATTTTATCCATATTGGTGGCAGTTTCTTTGTCAGCGCTTAACGGGTTTGGTGTGGCAAAGCTAAATCTTCACGCGTTTATTATTTCACTTGGGACATCCCTTATCGCCTATGGCTCAACCTGTATCTATATCGACAGTCAGGAGGGCGGAGCACAGCCTCTGGCAAGCCTTGATGACCGGTACATAAAACTGGTGAATGGCACAATTGATATCGGTCCTGTTAAAATCCCCAATCTTATTTGTTTTTTGATTATATGTGCGGTAATTATGTATATCGTGTGGAATAAAACAACACTTGGCAAGAATATGTTTGCCATAGGGGGCAACAAAGAGGCTGCTGCCGTATCCGGGGTTAATATTACCAAAAACATTATGGGGGTATATTTAATTGCAGGCGTGCTTTATGGTATTGCCGCATACCTGGAGGCCGGACGTATTCAGTCGGTTACTACCAGCACCGGGCTCAATTATGAGCTTGACGCGATTTCAGCGTGCGTAATTGGCTGCGTTTCATTTTCCGGGGGTATTGGAACCATCCCCGGTGTTTTAATCGGGGTGGTAATTTTGCAGGTTATTAACTACAGTCTGTATTATTTAGGGGTTAATGCCTATTTACAGTATATTATCAAGGGATTGATTATTATACTGGCAGTATCAATAGATGTAAGGAAGTATCTGGAAAGAAAATAAGAGATCCGAAGCATGCCGGGTACGGAAAGAAGGGTGCGATGTGAGCAGTTGTTCCAAATATAGAAACACTGAAGGCCGCAAAAGTGTTAATTCTATACCAACAGCCAATATCAATCTTATAAACCAAAACAATTTATATGCAAACATCAAAATATCTAAAAAGGGTCTGGATATTTTTATCCAGGCGTTGATATGTCTGATTATTGTTTTATTTGTTTATTCAATACTGACCAGATAATTACATATGTCACTGCTGCAGTTTTTTACCTGACGCAAATGCTCCGGGCAGGTCAACCGGTATAAAAGTATAGGCAATGATGGAGGTAATCAGGTATGAGGCTTTACCGCGTATTGCTTGTGGATGATGAAGATGAGATAAGGTCTGGAATTATAACTAAGATTGAATGGGAAAGAAACGGTTTTAAGCTTATCGGTGATGCTAACAATGGGGAAGACGCTTTGGAAATGGCCGAAACATTGTGTCCTGATGTTGTGCTTACAGATATAAGGATGCCTTTTATGAGCGGTCTAGAGTTATGCCAAAGATTGTCTGAGAAATTACCTTCATGCAAGCTTGTTATTTTTTCAGGATATGACGATTTTGAGTACGCCCAACAAGCAATTAAAATGAATGTGTTTGAATATATTCTAAAGCCCATCTCATC
>JAAZDK010000025.1 GCA_012512855.1 Clostridiales bacterium | reverse complement strand
GTCTTCCATTACCTGATTGTCAATTATCTTTATTACACCATCAATAACCTCACGTAAATTGTGAGGAGGAATATTGGTAGCCATACCAACGGCTATTCCTGATGTTCCGTTTACCAGCAGATTAGGAAACCTGGAGGGTAATACAACCGGTTCCTTTTCTGTTTCGTCAAAGTTTGGAATGAAGTCAACGGTATCCTTATTGATGTCCGACAGCATCTCCATGGCAATCTTTGAAAGCCTTGCCTCGGTATAACGCATTGCCGCCGCCCCGTCACCGTCAACTGAACCAAAGTTGCCATGACCGTCTATCAATGGATAACGGGTGGAAAAATCCTGCGCCAGCTTAACTAATGCATCGTAAATAGAACTGTCTCCATGAGGATGGAATTTTCCCATGGTATCACCGACAATACGCGCACATTTACGATGTGGCTTGTCAGGTCCGTTGTTCAATTCTATCATTGCATATAAAATTCTTCTCTGCACCGGCTTTAAGCCGTCCCTGACATCAGGCAGGGCCCGTGCCGCTATTACAGACATGGCATAATTAATGTATGAGGTTTCCATCGTCTTTTTCAGGTCTACCTCATGCACCTTGTCGAAGACATTATCTTCCATTATTTTTCCTCCGTTCAAAAGATCCATTTACGATGCCCATGCAGCATCCTTAACTAAACTATACAGCTTATGGCATTATATATCCAAATTGCTTGCAAACTTAGCGTTTTTCTCAATAAACTCCCGTCTTGGCTCCACCTTGTCTCCCATCAGGGTAGTAAAGGTAAGATCAATTTCAGATGACTGATCCTCATCCATTGTTACCCGAAGAAGGATTCTCCTCTCCGGATCCATAGTGGTTTCCCAAAGCTGATCTGCATCCATCTCACCAAGACCTTTGTAGCGCTGAATTTTATTGTTGCCGTCACGGCCGATTTCCTTCAGAATCTGATTAAGCTCCTCATCACTATAGGCATAGCGCACCATCTTGTTTCTTTCTATCTTGTACAGCGGAGGTTTGGCAAGGTATACATAGCCCTGCTTTATCAGCTCCGGCATAAAACGATAAAAGAAGGTTAGAAGAAGCGTACTTATATGGGCTCCGTCCACATCGGCATCGGTCATAATTATTATTTTATGATAACGCAGCTTGCTGATATCAAAATCATCCGATATTCCCGTTCCAAAGGCGGTAATCATAGCCTTGATTTCGTTATTTACCAGTATTTTGTCGAGCCTTGATTTTTCCACATTAAGGATCTTGCCTCTTAAAGGAAGTATAGCCTGGGTTGCTCTTGATCTTGCTGTTTTAGCCGAACCACCCGCACTGTCTCCCTCAACAATATATATCTCGCATTTTGCCGGATCTTTTTCAGAGCAGTCTGCCAGCTTGCCGGGCAGGCTCATGGAATCCAGTGCCGTCTTTCTTCTTGTAAGATCCCTTGCCTTTCTGGCGGCTTCCCTTGCCCTTTGGGCAAGGATGGCCTTCTCCACCATCATTTTTGCTACCTGAGGGTTCAGCTCAAGAAAATATGTCAGCTGCTCGCTTACCACACTTTCGACCGCTCCCCTGGCTTCGCTGTTGCCAAGCTTTTGCTTGGTCTGGCCCTCGAACTGGGGCTCAGGTATTTTTATGCTAATAATTGCAGTAAGGCCTTCTCTTATGTCTTCACCGGAAAGATTAGGCTCATTTTCCTTCAAATATTTCTGTGATCTTGCATAGTCGTTAAAGGTTTTGGTAAGGGCGTTCTTAAAGCCTATAAGATGAGTTCCACCCTCAGGGGTTGTTATATTATTGACAAAGCTGTATATACCCTCGGTATAGGTACTGTTGTGCTGCATTGCAACCTCTACATAGATCTCGTCCCGTTGCCCTTCACAGTAGATTATCTCCTGATATAAGGGGTCCTTGTGCTTGTTAAGATACTGGACGTATTCCTTGATGCCGCCTTCATAATGGAACACCTTTTCCAACGGCTCCTCCGGCCTTTCATCACGGAGTATTATTTTTATATTTTTTGTAAGAAAGGCCATCTCCCTGAGCCGTTGCTTAAGTACCTCAAAGTCAAATATGGTTTCTTCAAATATTTCCGGATCAGGCAGGAAGGTTACCTTTGTTCCATTCCTGTCGGTCGTGCCTATCTCCTTGAGAGGATACATTACATTTCCTCTCTCGTATCTTTGCTTATATATCTTCCCGTCAATATAGATCTCAACCTCCAGCCATTGTGACAGGGCATTTACAACCGATGCACCAACACCATGAAGGCCTCCGCTTACCTTATATCCTCCGCCACCGAATTTGCCTCCGGCATGCAAAATAGTAAACACCACTTCAACAGCCGGTATTCCGGCCTTCTGATTAATTCCGACCGGTATTCCGCGGCCATTGTCCAAAACGGTTACCGAATTGTCGGGGTTTAATGTAACCAATATAGTATCACAATATCCGGCTAAAGCCTCATCGACAGCATTATCAACTATCTCATACACAAGATGGTGTAATCCCTTGCTGGATGTAGATCCTATATACATTCCGGGTCTTTTTCTGACCGCTTCCAATCCTTCAAGTATTTGAATTTGATCCGCACCATACTCCTGACTCATTATTGCATTCCTCCTGTAAAGGTAAAAACCTCCGGTTTATATGAAGTTAACTGGATACCTTGCCATTAACAACATGAAATATCTTATCATATGCAAATCTATGATTAACAAACTCTTCAAGACCAGTACAGGTCATAATTGTTTGCAACTGGCCAATGCTGCCAAGAAGGTAATTCTGTCGCTGCCTGTCCAGCTCGGATAGAACATCGTCCAGTAAAAGGACAGGATTGTCATTTATAATGGATTTTACAAGCTCTATCTCTGCCAGCTTGCAGCTAAGAGCGGCTGTTCTTTGCTGACCCTGTGACCCGTATTTGCGAATATCAATGTCACCTAACAGAAAATTCAGATCATCCCTGTGAGGTCCAACATTGGTCGTCTTTGTTATCAGATCCTTGTCATTTGATCTTTTCAGGGCATCCTCAAAATCAGATGCATTTATATTCGGCTCATACCTGAGTTTTAACTGTTCGATTCCGCCTGTAAGCTTCTTATGTATATCTCCAACCAGCTCATTAAGCCTCAAAATAAATTTTTCCCTTGTCTCAATAATGCTCCTGCCGTATTCCACCAGCTTTATATCCCATATCTGCAGGGTATCGGCCAGAGATTTATCAGTTGTGATTTGCTTGAGCAAATTATTTCTCTGCTGCAGAACCTTGTTGTAGTTGCTTAGGTTGCTCATATAGATTTTGTCCAGCTGGCATAGCTCCATATCAATAAATCTTCTTCTTTCTGCAGGACCGTTTTTTATAATATAAAGATCCTCAGGTGAGAAAAAAACAAGATTAAGCATGCCAAACAGCTCGCTCTGCTTTTTTATGGGAAGACCATCTATAGCAACTCCCTTTGTTTTGCTTTTCTTTAAATGCAGATCAATCCTGTGTGGTATTTGCTTTTTCTCAATTATAGCCCTGATATGCGCTTCCTCCCGGCCAAATCTGATAATTTCCTTGTCCTTGCTTCCCCTATGGGATCTGGTTGTACCGCAGAGGTATATAGCTTCGAGAATATTCGTTTTTCCCTGGGCATTTTCACCATACAATATATTTATACCGCTGCTAAAGCTTATATTAAGACTGAGATAATTGCGGTAATCCATAAGCTCCAATGTCTTTACAACCATATCTGCTCCGACGTATCCTGCTGCACACTAACAGCGGGTATACTATTTCATAATTTGAATCTGTTCAGAATTATACTCTACAATATCCCCGTCATAGAGCTTTTTACCCCTTTGATATACTACCTCTCCGTTCACCTTTACCTTGCCCTCAAGAATGACATTCTTCGCCTCAACTCCTGTTGCGGCCAGACCTGTCGCCTTAAGTGCCTGTCCCAGCTTGATATAATCTTCTCTTAGCTTTATTTGACGCATATAAGTCCCTTCTATCAGATAACCGAATTTATTCTTGAACATTAATACTTACAGGTACTATCAGATAAATGTATGACTGCTCCTTATCCTTAATAAAGCATGGAGCCTTTGCATTGATAAAGTAAATATCAACCGTTTCGTCATCAATTACCCTCAATGCATCCAGTAAAAATCTCGGATTAAAGCCTATGGTTATATTTTTTCCTTCATGGCTTATATCTATCTCTTCATTCATTGATCCCAGTTGGGTATTAATTCTTAATTCGAAGTTATTATCCTTGATTTCTATGATAACCGGGCTTTTATCCGTTTCCCGTACCAGCAGCGAGGCTCTTTCAATACTGCTTTGAAACTCCTTTTTATTAATTGATACCTTAGTTTCATAGTCGCTTGATAGCATGGAATCTATTCTGTAGTATTCTCCCTCGATCAGCCTGGTTAAGACTATGGTGCTGTCGAACTCAAACAAAGCATGCTTGTCTGTAAAATAGATGTTAACCAGAGATGATACCTCACCGGATAGTATCTTGCTGATTTCATTCAGAGTCTTTCCTGGTATTATAACCTTTCGATCATCATATGAATCATTCATTATTACCCTGCGGATTGATACTCTGTAACCGTCAAGGGAAATAACCCTAAGTGCATCTCCCTTTATCTCAAACAGCTCACCAGTCATTATCCTTACATTATCATTGTCGGAAATGGAGAATACTGTCTGTCTGATAACCTCCTTCAATGTAAACTGTGACAATACCACAGGATTCTCTTTATTTATAACCGGAAGATTCGGAAATTCCTCAGCTGATCTTCCTGCTATTGCAAATCTGGATTTTTCACATATTATTTCAGTCATATATGATGAATCAGAGCTGATGCTGACTTCACTGTCAGGAAGCTTTCTGATAATCTCAGAAAAGATCTTTGCATTTAATGCAACTGTCCCGTTTTCTATAATTGTTCCCTGAATATATGTTTCAATACCTAGCTCCATGTCATTGGCCGATATTTTTATACCGTTGTCACTGGCCTCTATAACAAGACACTCCAATATGGGCATGGTTGTTCTGACAGGTACGGCCTTTAGTGCAATATTAACACCACTGGCTAACTCTTCCTTAGGGCAAAGTATCTTCATCCTTATAATCTCCCTTCTATTATCTTATCCGGCCTATGTAACAGAGTTTTTTGCCGGATCTAATCCACAATAAATATAATATCCCAAAAGACCTCAGCTATAGGGGTGAACTCACTGAATATATAAATATATAAATAGATTATTTAGTCTTCGTATTAATAAGGGATGTGAATATGTTAAAATCTTTACTTTTAACTTAAAAATCAAGGCTTTCAGCATATGATAACCTGTCTTTAAGCGCAGTATATAAATGTGGAATAAAGCCGGATTAGATTTTTTTACAAAAAGTGTCAAATTATATATTAACAGGATATCAACCTTTTATCAACCATATATCAACCTGCATATCAACGAAAATAACTGCTCATTCTAAAGCCCGTCAGTGACATCTGCTGTAAAAAGCAGATACCCTCCGGTCATTAAAATACAACATGAATATACATGAAAAGCGCTCCATAAGCGAACTTTTGCGCATGTTCACTTTTGGATGCGCACTTAATTCATTAAGCGGTCTGATATGTATTGTCTTGCTGGATAAAAGAATTAATCGGGATTAATCTTTTTAATCAATACGTCAATTGTATTATTTAAGGAAGGATCCTTTTTAATATCATTAGCCACCTTGTCAAATCCGTGCAAAACAGTTGAGTGATCGCGGTTTCCAAGAATTTTACCAATTTCGGTCACCGACAAATCCGTCAAGCGACGGCACAGATACATAACTATCTGTCTGGGATATGATATATTTCTGCTCTTATCCTTTGAAAAAATATCGGAAGGAGATATATTATAATGCTCTGCAACCACATCCACTATTAATTCAGGAGTAATAATTTTCTTTTCGTCGGGAGAAATAATATCCTTCAACGCCTCCTGTGCAAGCTGCAGATTAAGCTCACGCTTTTTCAGCCTTGAAAATGCCACAATCTTGGTAAGGGCACCCTCAAGCTCACGGATATTTGATTTTATATTGTCAGCAATATAGCGCAGAACCTCTTCGTCTATCTTATAGCCGTCAAGCTCCTCCTTCTTTTTAAGAATGGCCATTCTGGTTTCATAATCAGGAGGCTGTATGTCAGCCATCAGACCATGCTCAAAGCGGGAACGGAGCCTGTCCTCCAGAGTAAGCATTTCCTTTGGAGGCCTGTCACTTGAAATGATTATTTGCTTTTTGGCTTCATGAAGAGTATTAAAGGTATGGAAGAACTCCTCCTGAGTACTTTCCTTACCTATAATAAACTGTATATCGTCAATTAAAAGTATGTCAATGCTGCGATACTTTTCCCTGAACTGGGTTGTTGTCTTTTTCTGAATAGCATCGATCAATTCGTTGGTAAACTTCTCACTGGTAACATAAAGAACCTTGGTATCCGGATTCTGGCTAAGCACAAAATGAGCTATAGAGTGCATCAGATGGGTTTTGCCAAGTCCTACGCCCCCATAAATAAAAAGAGGGTTATATATTTCCCCCGGATTTTCAGCAACAGCTAACGCGGCAGCTCTGGCAAACTCATTATTGCCGCCCACAACAAAGGTGTCGAAGGTATATCTGGCATTCAAAAACGGCGGTACGTTATCTGTTTTCTTGACAGTGACCGGTTCGGGCTTTTTTTCTGCATCCAGCTGGCTTTTCAGAATAAATCGCAGCTCATAGGGTTCATTGAGAATTTCTTCAATCGAAACCTTCAAAAGCAATTCGTATTTATTGCGGATAACAGAGAGACTGGGGGGTCCTATCAGCTCGTCGTTAATCAATATAGTAATAACATGGTCATCCACGTCATATACCTTAAGTGGCTTAAGCCAGGTGGTATAAGATATATTTGTGATGCCATATTCCGTAATCATATATTGAATTATTTCATCCCATTTAGATTGAATTAAATTCTTCATCTCTGCCTCCAATAACACTCACATAGCTATATATTATAACAATTTTAATAAATTTTCAATGGTTAATATGACAGTCTTGATCATCCAAAATTGTTGAATGAGTGGATAAAATAAATACATTAATAACATCAAAAAAATAAGGGCGATTTTATTCACATATTATAGTCAATGAATACAGGCTGCAGAAAAAAAGATCAGAAAAAATGCGAGCCTGATTAATCTGGATAAAAAATCCGGATGCATGTTATATTGTTGATAAAGCTTCCGAAAAACGAACAAATAGGATAAAAAATCACAGGGTTATCCACAAAATCATCAAAGTTATCAACTTTTGTGAATATCGCGTATATAAAATAGGAAGAATTACGATTAATAATAGCAAGTAAAATAATTTTAGGCAAGATCAAGAGTGACGATTCTGAATACTGTTATATGGGCCTCAAAATGCCTGTTCAGAAGCTGGGATAAAAAAGATTCACTTGACGGAAAACGGTAATACGAATATAATAAACGTGATATTCCAAATTGTCCGGGAAAGAATTGGCTTGCCAATTCTTTTATTCGCCTAACTTTCCGGGTACGCAAAAAGGAGGTGCGAAGATTATGAAAATGACATTCCAACCCAAGAAGAAATCTCATAAAAGAGTTCATGGTTTCAGAGCCAGAATGGCCACAAAAGGTGGAAGAAAGGTATTAGCTGCCAGAAGAGCAAAAGGAAGAAAAAGATTATCTGCATAGGTCGCAATTATGTGACCTTTTTCTTCTATTTTTTCGCTTGTTGAAATGCATTGATATCAGAGCAGTATAACTAATTTTATTTTTATGGATGCGGTTGACGAATGCATTCTTTAGAGGGGAAAGAAAAAAGGATTGCATGAATAAGTCCGAAGTTATAAGAAAGAACGAAGAATTCAGAGAAATATATCGTACCGGCAAATCGTATGCGAATAAATATCTTATAATGTATGTAAAAAAAAATAATAATAATTTTAACCGCATTGGAATATCTGTCAGTAAAAAAGTCGGAAACAGTGTTGTAAGACATAGGATAACAAGATTAATCAGGGAAAGCTATCGTTTATCCAGGGAAGGTATCTTGGCAGGTCATGATATAATAATTGTAGCAAGGGCGGATGCCAAGGGAAAAAGCTTCAGCGAAATTGAGAGTGCATTGTTACATTTGATAAGACTTCATAAAATCGGTAAAAATTCGAATGAATATATAGAGAACAAGTAGGAGTATGGAGTAATAAGTGTTGATATAAGGTAGGTATAACAACTTTCATAATTTTGGAGGATATAAGCGGGAGATTGAAATGAGTTTGAAAAAGATATTGATAGCATTGATAAAAGCGTATCGTAAATACATTTCTCCGCTGAAAAGGACACAAAGTTGCATCTATACACCTACCTGCTCTTTATATGCTATTGAAGCACTGGAAAGATATGGAGCTATAAAAGGAACATACCTGGCTGTAAGAAGAATATTAAGATGCCATCCCTTCCATAAGGGAGGCTATGATCCTGTTCCGTAACATATGCTGTTAGCAGTACAGCAACTCTAAGGAGGAAAATAATTGTGTTTACGATATTAACTAAATCAGGTGGTATTTTAGGTCCTATTGCGAGCCTTTTCGGCTTAATCATGAATGGGATTTATAACTTTTTTAGTCTGTTTGGAATTCACAACATTGCGCTTACCATTATTATATTTACATTTATAACAAGAGCATTAATGCTTCCGTTAACAATTAGACAGCAGAAATTTTCAAAGCTTTCATCAAAAATGAATCCCGAATTGCAAAAAATTCAGGCAAAGTACAAGGGAAAAAAGGATGAGGCCTCACTCAGAAAGATGCAGGCGGAAAATGCCGCAGTTTATCAAAAGTACGGCGTCAGTCCTGTAGCAGGATGCCTTCCCTTGTTAATTACCCTGCCAATAATGTTTGCTTTGATACAGGTAATATATAATATTCCGGCTTATGTTGATCAGGTATATGATTTGTATGCCGGTATTGCCTCAAGGATTCAGGAGGTTAACGGATTTGAAACAAGCCTGAATGAATTGGCCAATTCTATAAAGGGACTGGCTGTTCCAGAGGTGTATACCGAAAGAACCATTATTGATGTTCTTAAGAAATTTAACAGTAGCAACTGGGAAGCATTCAGGACATCATTTGCAAGTATATTGAACGCTTCAGCTATTACACTTAAAGGCGGCCAAAGTCTTACCGTAGCAGGAACAATAGGTGAGATTCAGAGAATAAACGGATTTTTCGGATTGAATATAGCTGATAATCCGGGATTTAATTTCCCTGCAATTCTTATTCCTATTCTGGCCGGTCTGCTTCAGTTTATACAGGGTAAGCAGCTTCAGGTAAAGAATCAGGACAACAAGGATAATCCGACAGCATCTGCTGTAAATTCAATGAATGTTGTAATGCCTTTAATGAGCGTATTTTT
>JAAZDK010000258.1 GCA_012512855.1 Clostridiales bacterium | reverse complement strand
CTACCGTTCCTTTAGGATATTACTATTATGATACTGATTTAGATAATTTATACATAAAAGATAATCTTTTATAAAATTGTTTTCGGACCAGACTGGAGCAAATGCTGGTATCATTTTTCTCGCCATAACATAGCAAATCTCTATCCAAACATTGTGTTTGGTTGAATTCCTGCATTAAATGCTATTGGACAGTGTAACAATGTATCATTAGTAAAATTTTTAATGGAAATATAAAATATTACATGTTATAATCGTAGCGGGCTTTAGTTTGTAAGAAAATGTTTTGCTAAAGCAGAAATAAATATGCAACTAGGAAGGAAGAATACCATGGGTTTATTGCAGGAGTGGAGAGATTTTGCATACTCCAAAAATACCAATGATCGTGCAGGACAGCTGTTCTGGGCGGATTATTTTAATAAGGAAAAGGAAGTATATAAGAAGCTGCTGGCTAATGCTGACAAGGTATATGAGGGAACCGTCGCTTCCCTTGCTGAGGAATTTGGCCTTGATCTGAAGTATATGGCCGGTTTCCTGGATGGCATTAACGACAGCCTTAAGACTCCCAATCCGATTGAGGAAATGGACAAGGATACACATGTCAGTCTGGATTTCGACAAGGAAAAGCTGTACTATAATATGGTAGCTGCAAGAGCTGACTGGCTGTATGAGCTGGAGGAGTGGGATGCATTATTGACCCCTGAACGCAGGAAGGAATTATATAAGGCTCAAAAGATCTCGACTACGATTGTAAAAGAGAAGAAAATAGGCAGAAATGATCCGTGTCCATGTGGTTCAGGTAAAAAATACAAGCAGTGCTGCGGTAAATAAGAAAATACCAATATGAACTATTCTGACAGCATAATCAATGCCGGCTTCTGTAAATCACTGGAGTGATTGACAGCAGCGGGCATTATTTATGTATCCGGGTTATTGCTTGTTTTTTCTTTATAGATAAGATATTGCATGTAGCTTTTTATCTCAGATACGCTGGGAGTCAATTGCTTATATAATTTTATAAATTCCAGAGTATCCTTATCAAAGATTTCTGCGTCCGCTGGTTTCTGAATATCGCTAACACCAAGTAAATAGTCGCAGGAGACATCGAAAAATTTAGATAAGGCGATGAGCTTTTCAAGAGAGGGCTCATTTCTTTCAGATTCATAATTGGAGATTGCAGTGGGCTTTAAACCAATTACCCTGGCCAGCTCTTCCTGCGTTAAATTATTTTTATACCTTAATTGACGCAATCGTTATTGAATTTCATATTATCATTCCCTGCAAATTTAAAATAATTAGAAATTTGTTACAAAATTATTATACGACTGTTAAAATAATTGTGTCAATAAGGCGCTAAGCTCATAGCTACAAGCATATAGCACGGAAAAATTGCAGCGATTGCACAAATTAAAATCCAATATAAGGCTTATCCTGGCGAATTGCTAAATAATTTGAATAATTTATGGGCATGGATAATATATATCTAGTATAAGTTATCTGGAGGTGCCCAATGAATAAGATAATTCATCAGAATGCAAAAGCGCTTGTTCTGTTGAAGGGCCTGTTAATATCGTATATTATTACCGCATTTATGCTGCTTTTACTCGCATTTATCATGCTTAAGCTGGATACGCCCAGTATAGTAATTAGCGGGGGAATTAATTTTGCTTATATTGCTTCTGCTTTTGTCGGCGGCTTTTTTGCAGGAAAAAAGATTGAGCAGAAGAAATTTATTTGGGGTATGCTGAT
>JAAZDK010000257.1 GCA_012512855.1 Clostridiales bacterium | reverse complement strand
GTAAAGAATTATAATATATAATAATTTTGAGTAGATATTAATTTAAGCAGCTATAATAGCACTGAAGCGGTCACTTGTCGATTGGCATATAGCCGTCTTATATATTAAGGGAGGTACATATGGATTTTTCTATAGGCTCCGGCCTTGGGTACAACAGGACTAATAATATATTGTATGACAGTGGAAAGGCGGAGAATATAAAAGCTGCCTTGAATAAAAGCGATGCTTCGGACGAAGAGCTTATGGAGGCCTGCAAAAGCTTTGAAGCTTATCTTTTGGAGCAGGTCTTTAAGGGTATGGAAAAGACCGTGCTTAAGGATGAGGATGAGGAAGAGAATGATTATCTGATGCATTTCTCGGATAAGCTTTATGAGGAATATGCAAAGGAAGCAACCAAGGGACAGGGAATAGGACTGGCACAGATGCTGTTTGAAGCAATGAAACGGAATTCATAATAAATTCATATTCATAAAACCATTAATTTGTCATTTTATCCAAAGTCCTCACCTATGGGGCTTTGGCTAAAATGACTTATTTTGCATATATGCATCATATTACAGACACCTGGGAGGGTGCGATGGCTGAATTTGTTGAGGGATATATTGATCATATCATATACAGAAACGATGATAACGGCTATACTGTTCTGAGCCTTCATACCGATGATGATGAGATAACCTGTGTTGGTACCTTCGCCTTTATAAGTGAGGGTGAATTCATCAGTGCTCAGGGAAGCTATACCGACCATATGGTATACGGGCAGCAGTTTTTGATAAGCAGCTATGAGCTTAAGCAGCCCAGTGATATTCATTCCATAGAACGCTACTTAAGCTCAGGAGCGATAAAGGGTATAGGTGAGGTGCTGGCAGCCAGGATAGTAAAGCGCTTTAAAGAGGATACCTTTCGCATTATCGAGGAGGAACCGGAGCGGCTTGTTGAGGTTAAAGGCATCAGTGAACGGATAGCAAAAGAGATATACAGGCAATTTGAAGAGAAAAAGGACATGCGAAATGCCATGATTTTTTTACAGCAGTACAATATAACAGGAAATCTTGCCGTCAAGATTTATACGGAATATGGCAACCGCATGTACGATATTATCAGGGACAATCCATATAGGCTGGCTGAGGATATATCCGGGGTAGGCTTTAAGACATCGGATGAGATTGCCAGGCGGGTCGGTATTAACCTGAATTCCGAATACCGGATAAAGGCAGGAATTTTGTATGTTCTGATGCAGGCAAGCACAGACGGTCATGTATATCTTCCTGAGTACGAGCTAATTCAAAGGGCAAAGCAGCTCTTGATGGTAGATGAGGAGGACATAAGAAGAGAGCTGACAAGCTTAAGTCTGGAGAAAAAGACTATTATCAATGATGAGGGAGAGGAAAAGCTGATTTACTCTTCCGTATATTATTATATGGAGCTGAATGTAGCCAGAATGCTGCATGATTTGAATATACATTATGATGTTGATGCTGAACGTGCCAGAAGCCGGGTG
>JAAZDK010000256.1 GCA_012512855.1 Clostridiales bacterium | reverse complement strand
GGTGTGGAATAAGTAATATATTCAAAATTCTTCAAGGCAATTTCGGGCTTGCACATAAAGTTGATGAAGGCTTCTGCGTTTTTCTTATTACGGCAGTTTTTCGGAATTACCCATCCATCAATCCATACATTGGAGCCTTCCTTGGGTACCACGTATTCAAGATCAGGATTCTCCCTTTGGGTATAAATTGCTTCGCCGGAATAGATTACACCAATAGCGGCCTCACCACCAATCATCTTATCACGAACCTGATCCACTACATAAGCCTGAACCAGAGGATACTGCTTCTGCAGTAAAGCCTTTGCTTCCTCCAGCTCTGCCTCATTGGTGGAGTTTAAGCTATATCCCAGATAGGTAAGGGCAATACCGAAGGCGTCACGGACACTGTCCATCATTAGGATTTCTCCGGCATATTTTTCATCGAAGATGGCAGCCCAGCTGTCTATGGGCTCATCTACCATTGTTTTATTATACAGAATGCCAACAGTACCCCAACAGTAAGGCACACTGTACTTATTTCCCGGGTCAAAGGATTGGGCACTGTTTAAATAGGCAGGATCGATATATTTGATATTGGGAACATTATTAAAGTCGATTTCAGCGAGTAAACCCTCATCAATCATTTTTTGTATCGTATAATCGGAAGGACATAAAACATCATATTGCACAGCTCCGGTTTTAACCTTTGGATACATATCCTCATTTGTTTCAAACTCTTCGTATACCACTTTGATACCGGTTTCTTCTTCAAACAAATCAAGAACCTCGGGATCGATATATTCGCCCCAGTTATAGACATATACCTTTTCACCACTGTCGCTTTTGCTGCAGCCGGTGAATAATCCAATGGAAAGTAACATCACAGATAAGAATATTGCCACTTTTCTCATTTCTTCAATTCTCCTTACTTTTTATGGTATATACTTGTTATACACGGGTAGCAGGTACCTTCTTTTCGGCACTTTTTCGATTCACGAAAATTAACAGCAACAAAACTGTGACAAACATCAGGGTTGAAAGAGCATAAATTTCAGGCTTTATACCTTTTCTTACCTCTGTATATATCTTGGTAGAAAGTGTATTGATATCCGGTCCCTTTGTAAAATGGGTGATTACGAAATCATCCAGTGACATGGTAAAGGCCAAAAAGAAGCCGGACAGGATACCCGGAAAAATATCCGGCAGTATAACCTTAAAAAATGCGTAAAGCTTTGATGCACCCAGATCCAGTGCTGCTTCAAAGGTATTGGGATTTAGCTGCTTTAGCTTTGGCATAACACTTAAAATTACATAGGGTATATTAAAGGTAATATGTGAAAGTAAAACACTGGTAAATCCCAGAGTAAAATTAAGTGCCACAAATAACAGCATAAGTGAAATACCGGTTACAATGTCCGCATTCAGCATTGGTATATTGGTAATGCCCATCATAATCAGCCTTGGAGTTTTTTTCATGCTGTTGATTGCAAGGGAAGCAGCTGTTCCGATGAGCGTTGCTATGAGGGCGGATAACAATGCAATAATTAGTGTAGTGGTTAACGCATTCATGATGTCTTCGTTCTTAAACAGCTCGCGATACCAGTGAAGCGTAAAGCCGCCCCATTTTGCTCTGGATTTAGACCGGTTAAAGGACAGGGCAATCAGGATCAATATGGGAGCGTATAGAAATAATATGATTAGATATACATAACATC
>JAAZDK010000255.1 GCA_012512855.1 Clostridiales bacterium | reverse complement strand
GCACCCGCAAATAGAAATGCCGTTACCAGAACGGCAAAAATAATTAATCCAGTTAAGCGTCTCCTGTTCATTTATAACTACCTCTGCCTGTTGTCTTTATTGTGCCTTAACGCATATGGGATAATACTTCTTCCCATTTTATTATCCATAATTTTAATATTTATATTCTTATAATGCAATATTTTTCTTGTCCACAAATCCTCCCATAATCTGCCATCCCTGCTCTGCTCAGTCATCTACATAGTCTACCCTGATCGGAGTATATTAAAAACATTATATATGTCCAGTATGCCATAGCCCCAGTCTCTGTTGGGATAAAGCAGATTGGGATTGGTCTGCGCTCCTCTGATAAGAAATTTTTTTACCGCAACAGAATCAAGCCCCGGATAGTTATTTCTTACTATACCCCATTCCAGAATTAAGGCTGCAATTCCGGCTGTATGGGCGGTAGCGGCACCTGTACCTGTCATAAATCCAAAGCCCTGATTCAGATCCGGAGCCCTGATATTAACGCCGGGAGCGGCAATATCCGGCTTGATTACTCCAATTCTTGTATAACCCCTGCTGGCCCTCTGATACAGATTATTATTGTCGGGGTTATATGCTGTCACCGTTATCGGCACCTCGGCATCGCCCGGCCTTGTTATAGTGGTGTATGGATTGGATTGAACAAAATAGGTATTGGGGGATATAAAATCTCCGCTGGGCAGCCATGAATGGACGACCCCCTTCAAATCTCCCCTTGTATATATTCTGATAGTCCATATCCCGGGTGTAGGCGCATCAAATCTCATTAAAATCAACTGATCTCCTGCTGATGAATCCACCATATTATAATAGATATTTATACGGGTCCTTTCAAAAACAAAACCTATATCACGGCTGACTCTCAGACCTTCAGGAATCCTGGGTATATATTCCCCATTTGGTGACAGAATATCAACCGAATAGGTATTAGGCGCCTGCCCCCATATCTCCAGAATAAATCCATTTTCATCATCAGCAACATTAATTTCCATAATAGTGCTGCCAACCGTCCTGTCTATCTCGCTGTAAAAATGCCTTCTGGAGTTTCCCTCATTGCCTGCGCTGATTGTAGCAACCACACCCGAAAAGTCCCCTCCAACATTCACAAGGCTGCTTAGGGGCCCCAGTCCATCATGGGAGCCCTGGGAAGAGCCAAGACCTATGCATATCGCCACCGGCCTTCTCAGGCTTGCGGCAGTATCTACAATGTACTGAAAGGCCCACATAATATCATTCTCCTGATAGCAGGGCACATCCTCAGGAATGAAAAAAAGATTTCTTAAATTTTCCTTGGCCTGCTTCAGCTTTACAATAATCAGCTCCGCTTCCGGGGCAACACCGGAAAAATCGCCGCCTGCAATCTCCGAACCGGCTGCAATGCCTGCCAGCATTGTACCATGACCGATTTCATCCCTGCTGGGCACAATACTGAAGGGATTATCACTGCTTAAGGCGCGGTTTATATCCTGGGCAAAAAATTGGCTTCCATAGGCAGGAGCCTCAGGATAATTATCTCCTTCTATTGTCTGATCCCATATGGAATATATCCTTGTACTTCCATCCGTCCTTAAAAATGCGGGATTGGTATAGTCTATACCGGTGTCTATTATACCCACCAACACCCCCTGGCCTCTCAGGTTAAAGGCAGGCAGGCGCCTGAGCCTTGTTACCCCCGATGCCTCAATACCCCTTGCACTTTCCAGGGAAAAACAGGCAGGAAATGCCCGATATCCCAGCTGACTTATACTTATTTGGCTTATTTGCGACGAAGGAACATACACTATAGCATACCTTTCATTCATAATATGCGGTATGGCATCCTGATATCTGTCAAATACCCGCAGGTCGTTATTCCATTCTACTATCAGATCCATATAATCATTACTTGTTATTCTGGCTCGCTCTTCTCCTGTCATAACAGCCTTGCTCCCCCCTATATGTTCCTTCTTAAACTGTCAAATATATTGTATACATCCAATATTCCATATCCCCAATCCCTGTTGGGATATGCAAGATCCATCTGTCTTCTTGCTCCTCTTATCATCAGAATTTTCATATCCAATGTATTAAGCAAGGGCTGGTTGCCTCTTACAATAGCCCATTCAAATAAAAGCGCAGCTACACCAGCCGTATGCGCCGCAGCGGCGCTGGTTCCGGTAACCTCAACAAAGCTGTTATTTATTGAAGGAGCAACTATATTGACACCGGGAGCAGCAATTTCAGGCTTGATTACCCCTGTTCTGGTAAATCCTCTGCTGGCATCCGGATACAGACTGTCATCCGCGTCATTATATGCTGTTACTGTAATGGGATAACGCCCGTTTCCCAGATTTAATATCGTAGTATAGGGATCGGATCTGATAAAGAATGTATTATCCGATATAAAACCTTCCATAGGAAGCCATATATGAAAGCTGGAATCTACCTGAATTACGCCATACACCTTAATACGCCATATTCCGGCCGCCGGATTTACAAAGCGAAAAAGAATAAGCTCATCACCGCTTTGGTCCTCTATCATCTGATAATCCAGATAAATCACCGTCTGCTCGAAGATAAAAGAAATTTCCTGAACTTCATCCAACCTTGGTATTATCCTGGGAATATATTCACCCGATGGAGATTGAATATCTACAGAATACAACCCCGGCGGATTACCCCATAGCTCCATCGTAAAGCCGGTTTCATTTTCTCCAACGTACAGCTCAACCATATCATAACCTGTGTTATCGTTAATTCTGCCAAAATAATGCCTTCTTGCATTTCCTTCATTGCCGGCTGCAATCACGACCCCAAAGCCTGCCTTCCGAGATATAAGGGACAAATAGCTGGTAAGCGCATCCCTTCCGTCATGGGGTCCAAATGATGTATTTACAGATATGCATACTGCTATCGGCCGGTTTAAAGCTATAGCAGTCAGCCTCAAATACTCCAGAGCAAATAAAATATCATTAGATTCATAACAGGGAGTCCCCTCCCTTATCAGAAAAAAATCCCTCAGATATCTTTTGGCCTGCTTCAGTTTCACCACAACCAGCTCGGCATCAGGCGCAACCCCTACAAAATTGCTGCCGGGAATCTCATTTCCTGCAGCAATACCCGCAACCATTGTGCCATGCCCGATTTCATCCGTAGTAGGGACAATACTTAACGGTTCTTCACTTCTTAATGCCTCATTAATCTGTTCCCTCGTATATTCTGTCCCGTAAAGGGTAAAGGAAGGAAAATTATCACTTTCTATCGTTTGATCCCATATTGCTGCTATTCTGGTGGTACCATCCGCATTCCGGAAAGCAGGATTGGTATAATCTATTACTGTATCAATAATACCAATAAGTACGCCCTGTCCGCGAAGATTGAAGGTAGGTATGCTGCGAAGGCGAAAGATTCCTGAAGCCTCCTGGCTTGACTGACTTACAAGGCCATATAATGCCGGCATAACGGAATAGCCATATCTGTATATTATTTCATTGGTAACCTGTGACACCGGAACATGTACCACTGCATGAAAAAAGTTTATAATATGCACAGTGGCATTTTCAAAAGCATCAAACACTCTCATGTTCCCATTATAAGTAATAAACAGATCAGCATAATCCTCGCTCGTCATCCTGCTTCTTTCTTCAGCGGTCATATATCCTCCTATATGCAATAAACTGCATAAGCGCTATTATATAATCTTATATGCACACAAAGCCTGCTGTTATGACTATTAATTGCTGTTTAATACAAACACTTCAGAGCAAAAAATTCCCTGCCATATTAAGCAGGGAAAAGGTCATCAGGATATTTAACAGCTATCCTCTATATGCCTTTACTATTCTTTTACAGCATAATTCCTTTTTACATTGCAAAATCTTTTTTAGATCAAAAACACCTGCCTTTTTAATCAAATTAGGCAGGTGTTAGTTCCTGACAACTGACATTATTAAGCCAGCTTGGCTTTAGCTATCTGAGCAAGCTCAGCAAAGCCCTTGGCATCATTTATTGCCATATCAGAAAGCATCTTTCTGTTGATTTCAATATTAGCAAGCTTTAATCCATGCATAAATTTGCTGTATGACAAGCCATTCATCCTTGCTGCAGCATTAATTCTTGCAATCCACAGCTGTCTGAACTGTCTCTTTCTCTGCTTTCTGCCGGCATAGGATGTAGCCAATGCTCTCATTACGGACTGCTTCGCTACTCTATATTGCTTTGATCTGGCTCCTCTGTAGCCTTTAGCCAGCTTAAGTACTTTCTTATGCTTTTTCTTGGCATTCAATCCGCCTTTAACTCTTGCCATTTTCTATTCCTCCTTATATTAATCCTACAGATATGGTAAGATCTTCTTCATGTTCTTGATATTAGTTGAATCTGTCATAGCTGCTTTTCTAAGATTTCTCTTTCTCTTAGTTGTTTTCTTGGTCAGAATATGGCTCTTGAATGCCTTCATTCTCTTAAGCTTTCCGGTTGCTGTAGCTTTAAAACGCTTCGCTGCTGCTCTGCTAGTTTTTAATTTTGGCATGATATTTCCTCCTTAATAATTAGTCCAGCATGAGGGCCAGGCACCCCCGCCCGTCAAAATGCTGATTTATAGTATTTTAACGTTTCTCTGATAAGAACATAATCATATTTCTTCCTTCGAGCTTTGCCGGCTTTTCGATAATTGAAACATCCTCCAGCTTTGCATAGAAGTTGTCCAGGATAACCTTGGCAGCTGCCGAATGAGCCATTTCCCTGCCACGAAAACGCATCGTAACCTTTACCTTGTCGCCATGAGCGATAAACTTGCGGGCTTGATTAGCCTTGGTATTCAAATCATTGTCATCAATATTTGGTGTCAGTCTGATTTCCTTTACCTCAGTAATCTTCTGCTTTTTCCTGGCTTCCTTCTCTTTTCTTGACTGTTCATACTTGTACTTGCCGTAATCGATAATCTTGCATACCGGCGGTTTTGCTGTCGGAGCAATCTTAACCAGATCCAGATTGGCTTCTCTGGAAAGTTTCAACGCTTCCTTTGCCGACATAATACCTAACTGCTCTCCGTTTTCACCAATCACGCGGACTTCCTTGTCCCTGATTTGTTCATTAATCATTAAATCGCTAATAGTACTGCACCTCCATAAGGCTTTAAAATATAATTTAATTAGCTGCCCAAAGCAGCCGCTGTGTTCTGACCTTCCTCCGAGTTAGAAAGCAATAAGCAAAACAAAAAGGTGGATATAGATAATCCACCTTATAGCCCCGATAAATATCCTCTATACAGAATAATTCTCCGTAATACGGATAACTATAATCACACAGCCTTAACCCTTTCACTGACTTAACGTTAGGGGTGAGAGATGGATTCTCTACTTTGCTACCAATATTATATGTTTTGAAATTGCTCACAGCCACTATACTATAACATATCATATATAGCTGTGTCAATAGCTAATTATCCGCTTCCAGATATTTTAATCTGATTTTTTGCTATTTTATATCTTTTTATTCTAACATTTTCATCTGCATTATATTTTATATCCGCTTCTGCTGGCAAATATATCGATGGTTTTAGCCAGAGCGGTACCTACTACAAAACAGACGCCTATTTCGGCCAGGGCATTCACACCTGCTGCCGCTATAATAAATGCAAAGGGATTTGCAGCACCCAATGCCGACGCCACACCTTGTATTATCTCGGTATTATAAAACAGCAATATCATTGTTGTCAAAAACAGCACCGTGTTAAGGGCAGGTCCTGCCAGACATGCAACTGCATACGATATTCCCTTTGTTTTATCAATTCTTTTTAATGCCTTGAATATAAGGCCGGTGAAAAAGCCCATCAAAATTCTTGGCACCATAGTCATGATAAAAGTGCCAATTGGATTATATGCCAAAAGCGCCACTCCTACGGGATCAGCTCCAAAGCATTGGGCAAAGCTGGTCAGTCCGAATACAGCCCCAAGTGCGGCTCCCTGCAACGGTCCCAGCACAATTGCACCGACCGTGACCGGTATAACCAGCAAGGTTATTGACATGCCGGGTTTAATTATATAACCCAGTTTTGTCACATCCATTAATACAATGATTGCAATAAAAAGTGCAAGCTGCACCATCTTGTAGGTGCTAAAGTTAGTTGTTGTTTTCATCCTATTCCTCCATTCCGCCTTCACATGATGTCAGATTTTACACCATGCTTATATGGCTTGTTTTTTACAACTCACTACTTTTTAACTCACACCTGAATATATTCTCCTTTTTACTTAGCCTTTATAAAGCCGCAATCATATACCGGTATAGCATTTATTTTAGCATGATAGCCTGTATGTAGCTTACCTTAGAGTAAAAAAAAGCGCTTATATGCAAGACCATATACAAGTCCCCACATAAGACGCAATGAACAAGCTTTATTTTCACCTGCATACCTGCAAGTGATACCGGTAAAACAATAAAGTTCCTGCCGCAGCTTATATAATGGTCAAGACTTTACGGAGATTTATTCATACAAACCCCCTTCCGACTGCTAGCCTCTTTCCGCCTCTGCATATGCAAAGTGCGACAGTGCAGCAGTTAAAGGCATATCCCTACACTGATGCAATAGGAGCTGTATGAATAAATATAATATTCAGTTGTATATATCATAATACATTATAATGCAGATTATTGCAAGAATTTTTATTCAGCCTTTTTTGCACAATCCAGCGGGCTATCATCCATTAGCCTGGCTGATACCGACTACTCCTGTCCCTGTTCTTTTCCCGGCATAATCATATTCATAGATGCAACCATTAGGATAGCTCCCGATATAGTAACAGCAATATAGCTTATCAGCTTATCAGGTATCAGAGCCATCAGCAGGGAGCTGGCATTAATTATCATATGAAGGGCTATGGATGCATAAACAGTCTGAAACCTAAAAGATACCGCCCCGAGTATTAGTCCGATTAAGGCGGCATAGATCCCCTGTACTAAATTCCCATGGTAGACCCCGAAAAGAATAGCCTGCAGAATATTTGCATATTTAAAGCCATAAAGCCTTTTAGCCCTGCCAAGTATTACAGCTCTGAAAATCAACTCCTCTGAAAGAGGGGCTATAATAATCATAAATAATAAAACCACTGCAAAATTGGCGTCCGTCAGCTGCTGCAAAAGCTTTGAATATTCATCAAAGACTCTAGAAAAAAAGGGTCTTATCAGCGCCATAAAGCCACTGAAGAAAAACTGGCAGCCAACCCCTAATAAAAGCAGCAGAGGGATATATTTTACCGTAAGAAAAGCTCTAACGCTTCCTGTGTTCTTTCCTGAAACCTCATACCGGTACCAGATAAAAAAAACCATGCCGCATATGGCTGAAATAGATGCCGACAAGATATAAAGCATGTCATCAGGTATATTTATAATGCCCTTTACAAGGATAACAAGCGTCAGGAGAAAATACTGCAGCAGTTCAACAGCTGCATATGGAATCAATATATAGATTATTTTTTGTAATTGCTTCATAGTCCTGATACCTTTCATTGAAGCATACCACTTTTGCCGATATGCTAATTTTCAACCGTATCCAATTAATAATACCTGTTTATTGTAATATAAAAATGATTAAAATGCAAAATGAAGCGAGTTTTGCCTCGCTTCATTTTGACGATATTTTTCTTTAATATAACCATTATACAAATATTACTTTATCTGCTCACATTACTTTATCTGCTCAACTACATATCCTGCCTTTTCTAGTCTGTCAATTACATCATAATCACTTACAAAATGAGCAGCACCCAGCACAACCAAATAAGTATTATTACCTTCCGCCTTCAGTAGCTGATCAATATATTGAGCCATTCCGTCATCTCTTTGGGTAAAGAATTTTGCGGTGTATTCATCAACAATAGCCTTGTACTCTTCAGGAACCTCACCAAGCTCACTTGAACTGCTGACGGCTAGTAACTTGGCTAAGGCTTCCTCATCTCCTTCTCTCCAGCTCTTATATAATGCCTTATAATATGCATTATTCACACTTGCTGCAGCCCTGTCTTCCCCTGTTAGCGCAGCCATTAAATTATCACAGCCGGTATTTATCAGGTACTCCATAAGCTCAGGTGAAAAGCTTTCCAAAATCTCAGCCTGCTTCTGTAAGCTTTCGACAGTAAGTATAGGCTTCTGATGAATGTAAGCATTCAGCATAAGGTTTGTGTCAATACCCAATTGGGTGTTAGCCATATCTCCGGTCGGTGTACTTAATAATGTATAATTGGATAAGATCAAATATATTGCCCAAGGCTTATACATAACAACCATTTCTTCAGGGATTCCTAACAGGGTACCCATCTCAACAAGCTTTTGGTATGTCTCTGCGGACAGATGATCCTTTAAGCTGCTCCCGTCAGTATAGAACATCATTGTTTGAAAGGCTAAAAGATCATTAGTATCAAGCAAATTGGCCTCAACTACAAGCGCATCGGAATCTAAAAAAGCATTCCATATGTTGATGCTTAACGGATATAAATCAGCACTTGCCAGATGAATTGAGCCCAGCAGGTATACGGTATTGCCGCCTGATTTTATTTGCCATAAAAAGCCCTTGCTTGAAGCCCCCAGTAATTCATAGTATATTGAAACTATTCTTGTAGCCAAAACCATGGCCTGCTCCACGCTGCACAAATCCTGAAGCCCCTGCTCGCCATCGGCTCCGGTATAGATACCAAGCTGTGTCATATAGCTGACTGCATCCAGTCCGTATCCCAAGCCCACATCTGCCGAATAATCAAAATTGGAGAGCATTGTATATAAAGCATCTATAGCTTCCTGAACTGTTATTGAATCATCAATAACCGGTTTTTCTGTTCTTGCTTCAGTGGCACAGTTTGTTTCTACAATTTTTCTGCGAACTCCGTATAAGAGTACTCTGAATTGATCCTTCCTGATATTTTTGGTAAGATCCTGCTCATACCAGTCTAAAGGATATATTCCATACGTATCACCAAACATTAAATACGGAAAAGCCCATTCGCTAAAATTTGTCTCCTGCGCCTTTACCTCTCTGGTCTGAATTGGTGTTAATACCGCTATAGACATAGCAAGCATTAATATGAAGCTTAAAATTCTTTTTTTCATGTCCTTCATCCAACCTTTCTTTGCTAGTAGATTATATAATATATGATTAGCTTCTTAAAAACCCGGCTCTGCTCGTAACAGACTGCAGTCCTTTGACTAATCATATTACTATCGGGCAATCTGAAATAATTATAATATAATTATGAAAAAAATGCCATAGACATTATTGAAAAATTTGTAAAGAAGAACTTAATATTTTAAGACTTATTTTATAATTAGAACATTTTCAACTGTTAAAAATTATGATAAACTTATCGATGAGCTTAACAGGAACCATATGCATTCTTATGCCTTCCTTGGGGGCAGGATGCTGTCTGTGAATTTCTTATGACCTGATTAACTATACTAAAAATATTAACATAGAAGTGGGGAATTCTTATGCCAAGAATACCGGAAAAGACACGTTTGGATGACAGCGCGGATATATATCAGCCACGTACTGAAAAAACAATAAAAGAACAGCTAAAAGAAATGAATATGCAGGAAAAGCTTGCATTTCTGTGGGAATACTATAAGGTACATGCCGGCATAATAGTGCTGGCTATCGCTCTTATAATATATATTATCAAGGAAATCATCACTCCTGATGTAAAGCCAAGATTTAATGCCGCTATAATAAATAGTCCCATTAATTCCGTCATGCTGGAGGAATATGCAAATTCCTTTGCAGAAAGGCTGCAGCTGGATCCTGTCAGGGAAAATGTTGTACTCAATGATAATTTTTATACAGATGATATTGCCTTGGCCAGCAGCTCACTCCAGACATTGGCAGCATATATATCAGGTGCGGAAATAGATGTTATTATCGCTCCTGAGACGAATTTCAAGCAATATGCCTACTATGGCTATTTTAAAAAGCTGTCGGATGCCCTTCCCACAGATGTATACAGCTCCCTGGCAGATTATTTCTTCATATCCGAGCAGGAGGACGACCCCGAAAAGAGCCCTTATGGAATATATCTTGACAAATCCAACTTATTTGGAGGCGTAAAATACAAGTATGACAGCTATGTCCTGGGAATAGTGGCCAACAGCCCTCATCCGGATAGTACTGTAGAATTTATAAAATATCTTTTTGAAAAGAAATAAGGGTGCGAAGTTGGCACCCTTTTCTTTTACAATTTTACTAAAAATCCTTTGCTTTATTCTGTTCTTATTTTATGCAGCATCCTCTGGTTTAAGTCTCCTTGCTGCTTTTCGCTTCTTTTGGAGAATTTCTTATCTGCCGCATTCCTATTTTGCGCTAATATAACCTTGTGCCTTTAACAGCTCCGCCGTCAACAGGGCTCCACCGGCCGCACCACGGATAGTATTATGTGACAGGCCGACAAATTTATAATCAAATACCTTATCCTCCCTCAGCCTGCCAAAGCATACACCCATTCCGTTTTCATAGTCCCTGTCAAGCTTGGCCTGCGGACGGTTATCCTCCTCAAAGTATTTGATAAACTGCTTTGGAGCACTTGGCAGCTTAAGCTCCTGAGGCAAGCCCGAAAACTCAGCCCATGCCTTAAGTATCTCTTCCTTTGAGGGCTTATTCTCAAAATTTATAAATATCGCAGCGGTATGACCATCTGTTACCGGCACCCTTATGCACTGTGTAGTAATGATAGGGCTGTCGGCTTTTACAATCTGTCCGTCCTCAATCCTGCCCCATATGCGAAGCGGTTCCTGCTCGCTCTTTTCTTCCTCTCCGCCAATGTATGGTATAACATTGTCAACCATTTCCGGCCAATCGGCAAAGGTCTTGCCTGCACCGCTGATTGCCTGATAGGTTGTTGCCACCACCAGCTTAATGCCGTATTTCCTAAGAGGATGCAAAGCCGGTACATAGCTCTGAATGGAGCAGTTGGGCTTTACTGTTACGAAGCCTCTGCTGGTGCCCAGTCTCTTCCTCTGGTATTCTATAACATCCAGATGCTCAGGATTAAGCTCAGGTATAACCATGGGAACATCAGGTGTCCATCTATGGGCGCTGTTATTGGACACAACAGGTGTCTCAGCCTTAGCATAAGCCTCTTCGATCGCCTTAATTTCTTCCTTGGTCATATCCACAGCACTAAAAACGAAGTCTACATCCTCACTCACCTGGGCAACATCATTAACATTCTTGACTACAAGCTTTTTTACACTCTCCGGTATGGGAGACGACATCTTCCAGCGGTCGCCAACTGCCTCTTCATAGCTTTTGCCTGCGCTTCTGGGGCTTGCTGCTACGCTAACCACCTCAAACCACGGATGGTTATCCAGCAGGGAAATGAAGCGCTGTCCTACCATACCGGTTCCCCCTAGAATACCAACTCTCAGTTTATTCATACTGCAACCTCCTATTTGTTTGCCTGGCGCAAACATTTGTCTTTATAGTAAATATACTATATACCAAAGTCAGAAAAATCAACTATTTTAGAAAAATTAAATAAAGTTTGTGAACAATATCAATAATAAAGCCTTCAGGCGCACTTATTTAGTTATTATCACCAAAAGTATATCATTGCTCACAACAGACTTTTTTCATATTCCTCCAGCAGTCTGAGCAAATCCTCCATGCAGTCAAGTTCATTGATTTTTGTCCTCAGCCGGGATGAATTTGGATAACCTGCTGTATACCAGGCAACATGCTTACGCATTTCAAGAAGAGCGATATATTCGCCCTTATACTCAACCTCCAGCATGGCATGCCTGATAATCATTTCTCTGACCTCGCTAAAGTCCGGCCTGGGTAATACAATACCCTGTTCAATATAAGCCTTGCATTGCTCAAATATCCAGGGGTTGCCTCTGGAGGCCCTGGCAATCATGACAGCATCACAACCGGTTTGTTCCAGCATTCTTTTTGCATCCTGTGGGGTAAAGACATCACCGCTTCCGATGACAGGTATACAGACGGCCTCTTTCACCGCACGTATAATGTCCCAGTCAGCCTTGCCACTGTAAAACTGATCCCTGGTCCTGGCATGTACGGCTATAGCTGCTGCCCCATTATCCTCAGCAATATTGGCTACCTCTACGGCATTAATGCAGCTGTCATCAAAGCCCTTTCGTATCTTGACCGTTACCGGCTTGCTGTATCCGGCAGACACCTTCCTTACTATTTCGCCAATTAGCCTGGGATTCTTCATTAAGGCGGAGCCTTCACCGCTGTTGACCACTTTAGGAACAGGGCAACCCATATTAATATCAAGTATGTCAAAGTTGCGTTCCTCTATTTTACGGGCAGTTTCACTGATGATATCAGGGTCCGAGCCGAAAAGCTGAAGGGCCGTGGGCCTTTCAGCTTCGTGTATCTGCATCAGGCTTTCGGTGTTTTTATTATTGTATCTGAGCCCTTTGGCGCTTACCATCTCAGTGTATACAAGGGCGGCACCCTTCCCTCTGCATAATAGACGAAATGGCAGGTCGGTCACTCCTGCCATTGGCCCAAGAAATATATTACCATTAAGCCTTACATTTCCTATCTGTAAATTCATTTTACTATCCATACCTCTGCTATCTGTTTCTGTTTTTATCGTGTATAATCTTGAGTCCCTTCAACGTCAGGTTAGGATCATAGACCTCAATTATATCAGTGGCATCAGCAATTATCTTGCCCAGGCCGCCTGTTGCTATAACCCTGCATTTATCAATACCTGCTTCCTTAAGCATCCTCTTTACGATATACTCGGTCTGTCCTATGCAGCCAAATACCAGGCCTGCCTGCATACTGGTCACCGTATCCTTCGCAAGTATCGTATCAGGCATTGCTATCTCTATCTCAGGAAGCTTGGCTGTCTGTGTCCACAACGCATTTGCAGCTATTCTCAAACCGGGGCTTGTTACCGCCGCTAAAAAGGAGCCGTCGGCGCTGATCAAGTCATAGGTTATCGCGGTACCGAAATCAATTACCAGTACCGGTCCACCATATATCTCATATGCCGCTACAGCGTCTACCACTCTGTCCGCCCCTACCTCCTTGGGATTTGCCACCGGTATTTTTATACCTGTT
>JAAZDK010000254.1 GCA_012512855.1 Clostridiales bacterium | reverse complement strand
GCAGCCGGCTAATAATAGCTTCCCAGTCATAACTGTCTGAATAATCGTCCAGCCGGTAGCCTTTTCCCGATCTCCCATCAATTTTGTAACCTTGCTGTTTAAGCTTCATAATATGCTTCCAAACAGCTGCTCTTGTTATGCCAAGCTTATCGCTGAGCTCTTCACCGGATATGAAATTTCCCTTGTTCAAAGCCAATATTTTTACAATCATATCTTTTGTATTCAAATTTCATGCCGCCTTTCAGCTAAAAGACCTGTCCGGTTTCGGTCCCGCCCAAACTCTTAAGATCTGGCACAGCTATCGTAATATAACGGTTTATCTTATTATCAAAAAAAACAGCCGTCTTTCTATCTTTGCTGTACAAAGCATCAATACACGAGTTTTGCTCTTTAAGTGCAAGAAAGCTATATAACAGCACCTGATTAAAATGATAATTGCGTTCACGGTACTGCTCAAGGATAATATTCACATAAAGCATTTCCGAGTTTTCATATATTACCGGTTCGCCCATCCCTTTTCCGTAAAAGCCTATCTGTTCAGGCAGAATGGTCCTGAAAACAAGGCATTCAGGTTTTCGAAAAGAACCAAAGGTATAGTCATTAAGAGAAACCATGGTGTCAACATACTTGTCTGTGATCTCCGGGTATTCCAAACCCATCTGATAAAGATCACCATCTGCTACAACACAGTCCTCGGCGGGAACGTCCAGTGTGATGCAGCTAAAGGTATTATCCCGGCTTCTTTTGTCGTCAAGGGGATGTAAAAAAGCACAAATACAGGGTCTTGCCTGTCTATTCCATGGCGTAGCTTGTGTTCTTTCGCTCCATTCTGAAAGCTTTAAGCCGCACTCGGTAACATCCTCTAATCTCCCTTTTGGTATATAATAATATACCACTGCCATAACAACCTTTATGCCTCCATTCGAATTTCACCTGCCGGTTTTATACCACCCGAGCCACCCGCTGCCTTTTATGTTTGTCTGAACAGTAACTCTTATTTTTTTTGTTGCTTTTCTCACCCTATCAGATATTGCGAAATATAGGTTATTGCCTTATTCTCATCACATATTATATAATATAATCATTATGTTTGCAAAAATGTCCCCGGGTTATTGAGGTAATAATATGAGAAATTGGTTACTGTTCAGGGGCTGCATTCAACAGATATCGTATCTATTCAGATGTCTGTTAAAGGGATAGTGTTTATATGCTCAGATTATTTGACATGGATACGGAACAACTTAAGGCTTTAGCAGAATACAGGGATGTTCTTGAAACTGGTCGTTTTTTTACAAGGAACTTTTGGCAAAAAGAAAAGAACATTAGCGGAATTCGCTTGAATTGCCAGGTTATAACCCGTTATTGCCTCGAAGTTGTTGAGAATGTGCAGCTTACAGCCCTGCCAACATTAAATCTGAAGCAAATAAAGGATATGCTGGCCAGAAATCACCTGTCAGGAATGATACAAACAGTATTCAACAATGATGTGCTGGAAGTGCTAAAAAACGCGTATCCGGAAGAATTCAAAAAAAGGCAGTTAACTGAGTGGATGTGGAGCAAGCATGGGCTGTGGGAAAATGATCAGTATGTTATTGAAGCAGTACAGCACATGGTTTTAAAAGAAGGGATAAGGAGAGTTGACCTTATTCCATGCTTCGATTGGATAAAGCGGCTGTTGAAATACGGAATTTATAATGTCCTGTCACGTTTCAACTGGTCTATATT
>JAAZDK010000253.1 GCA_012512855.1 Clostridiales bacterium | reverse complement strand
CGGATATTTCATCCCCTGCTTTTGTCCCGTTTGCCGGTGATGTCTGTACATTCTTCTGTATATTTTCACGATCATCTTGTCTTACCTGGCTAAACCGGGAGATAATACCGCCTGCCAATACTAGGATTATTGCAGCTGCAGAAATTGCGCATGTTAAGCCCACAAATGAATTCTTTATGAATTTATTATAAATAACAGCCGCTCTTTGTCGGTTATTTGCATGATTAACATTATACTTTAATATATTTTCAGCTATTCTGCGATCCATTGAGCTGTCAGGCTGAGGTCTTTTTAGTATGCCTCTTAATTCATTTTCCTTCATGAAAACACTCCATTCATATATATTTTAAGCTTTAAAGTAATGGTTAAATAATTCAATGACCTGTAAGTATCCTAAGCATGCATATTCTCTATAAATGAGAAGAACTTTGCAAATTTAATAATCTGAATTGTCCAACTCCACCTTTAATAATTCCCTTGCCCGCTTAAGTCTCATTTTTACCGCAGATTCAGTCAAATTGATTATTTGCGCTATTTCTGAAATTTTGTAACCGGCAATATAATATAGCTGTATAATAATTTTGTACTTATCAGGCAAACGTATTATTTCATACATTATTGATTTCTCTTCCTGTGTATAAGCATATTCGTCAAGACCATCAATCGAAATTCTCTTTCTGCGCCAAAAGCTTTTCAGCTGATTTTTGCATAAATTGATTGTAATTCTGATAACCCATCTTCTTTCATCCTCATCATCAGTAAAATTAGGAGCCTGATAATACAGCCTGATAAAAGCCTCCTGCAGCACGTCCTCACAGTCATGCTTATTCCCCAAATACGAGAAGGCAATCTGAAACAGCAAAGACTTATATCTGTTGTATTTTTCAAACATCAAATTGTCTAAAATCCATTTATCATCAGAATGCAATTTATCCATAATAATCCTCCATCATAAATAGAAACAACTCTCAAGCACAAAAAGTCACAGGAAATAAAAATTTTCAAATACTTTATAGTTTTCATATATTTTTTAAAACAGGCTATTAGTTGAATTCATACTAAATTTACCATATATTTATATGAAATTCTATATGTCTCTAAAGGCCATATTTTAAGTACCTGTAAGCCTTATTTGTTCTTTAGTATCCTGTCCGAATGATCATATACCGTTAAAAAAAGTAAAACCTTCAATTAAAAAATGCGGATTCCGAAGAATCCGCAAGGAAAAGCGTAATATTGCAGCTGCCTGAAAAGGTATTGCCGAGGGGGACAACCATGAGCTGCTGACAGTCAAGAAGGCCTGAATCGAATCTGCGTGATTAATTCTGTGAAAAATCCTCAATAAGAGTCAGCTTATCCAAAATTGCCTTTACCTCATCAATGGTGTATTGAGAAAATTCTAACATGATTTGCCCGTTACCGTAAATTTCACTGCTGTAATTAATGAAAACAATTATATTACCATCCTCTCTGATATTGCATAAAATTCCGCTGCTTGTTGTGTAGCTGTATGTTTTACCCGAGTCCTCACCAACAACAGTTAAATATACATAGGTATTTTCAATCGGACGATCTACAGGAGTTATTGTAAACCATATCCTCTTCTTCAACAGTGTTCTCAGATCGTTTCCAGTTAAATTAGAAAATTCAGGTGATGTATATTCTGGGAAGAAGGAAACCATTACATTTTTATAGGGCTTTCCATCAATGTTGGACTCTGAATAAACAAAGCCGCCCTCTGCAACCTTGTAATTTTCATATATATAATCGGGTATCAAATTCGGAAGACCAATCTCAGCAAACGCTTCGTCTCCATTTTTCTTGTCCTTTTCTATCCTGCCTAATCCCCATTGGTCCGGTTCACTTTCTATTATTGAGCCATCTGTATAATACAGATTTCCGTACTCATCTCTCTTTAATATATTACCTTCCGTATCATAGGCAGGCCCTTTCATTTTGTTGCCATCGCCAAAGCGTTTTATTTCTCTGTTGGCAAGATATTCGTCGATATTAACTTTCTTTTCCTCATTTAGTTTTTCCAGCTCTTTCTCAGTTACTGTTTTTATGTCAACCGGATAGGTCTTTACCAATAACCCTGCTGCCCATGCAGTTGCGCCGCCTATAACAAATAATACAAGAACTACTGAGGCGGCTTTAGTAGCAAATTTAACAAGCTTCCTATACTTATAGCTGTTTTGCTCTTCTGCTTCCAGACTATTATCATCAGTATTATAGGATAATAGATTATTCATAATTTTTTTATCCATAAAATCATCCATCCTGGATTGCATCAGAAGCTCCTTAAATTCCTTCTCCTTCATTCCTAATCCTCCATTTCTATTTTTAATAATTCCTTGCCTCTTTTTAAGCGCATTTTTACGGCAGACTTGCTTATATGAAGAATATCTGATATTTCGGATACTTTATAGCCGGCTATATAGTAAAGCAATATGCAGCTTTTATACTTAATGGGAAGGCGCACTATATCGGACATGACATTCCTCACATTTTCCTGATAAAAAACCTCATCCAATTCTTCTATCGGAACCTTTTTTCTGTTCCAATACTTTCCTAAGTGGTTTTTGCATAGGTTAATAGTAATTCTAATAATCCATCTCTTTTCATTTTCTTCACTTTCAAAGTCGGGTGCATGATAGCACAGCTTTATAAAGGCTTCCTGAAGTATGTCTTCACAGTCATGTTTATTTCCTACATAGGAATAGGCAATATTAAATAGCATATTTTTATACTTATTATATTTTTCAATTACAAGCTCTTCTGATATCCATTGATCAGTGCACTGAGCAATCTCCATACTCTACCTCCTTTCACTGGTAAGACAATTCACCGGTTTGAAAGGTCACATTAAGAATCAAAATTCTATATAAATTTTATCATAATAAATAAAAATACCCATCGGCAAAATGGGGTAAATAATATTGCAAGCTATGGACAGTATTGCATGCTAAAAGGGGTACGCCCTTTTTAGTAGCATACCCCTGCTTATTATAAGTGATTGACTGCAAAAGCAGATAATATGATTAGCGGTTGACTGCAAAAGCAATCTATTGATTGCTTTCGGCAGGCAATACGGTTAACCCTTTTGATTCTTCACCTTAAAATACACCTGAAACGGCTCATAGCCGATATCACGTATTCTTCTCAGCTCTATTACCGGATTTTGATTCTTTGTCTTGAAGAAATAACGCCAGCTGCCCCATTCACGTTCATTTTCCATCTCAATTTCAGAGGCTACGTCATCATCCTCAACATAAAGAATTCTTTCCTTCTCACATATTCCCGCCAGTATCTCAGGACCATAGCGGAAGGCTCCGATGCTGTCATCATCAGGCAGCGGAATGAAACGGATACCGATTGGCAGAATAAGCACCAGCTTATCGCCATCCTGCCATTGCCGGCTTAACCTGTAAAAGCTGCTGCTGTCTGATGTCTTTCCATGAAGTGAGCCATTTATATAAATTGAGGCTTCCGACATTATCCATTCGGGAATACGTAAGCTAAGCGTGAATGTCAGCGGCTTTGCTGTATGCACTGTGAATTCATATTTTCTGTATCCCGGCATATTCTCATGCTGCGCGGTTAGTTCATTAAGCTTTTGCATGCCTGCTGTGTTGGAGGAATTCATTAGGCTGCCGCTCATGCTGTCCTGTATCTGAACAAGCTTAAATTCCTCACCGTTTATTGCAGTATTCAGCTCTGAGGCAAAATACTGGCATACATATATTTCATCCTTCTCCTGATAATAAATGCCTCTGTTCAGGCAAGCATTGGCCTGAACCATGGTTCCGTGGCAGCAGAAGAAGCTGTCGGTCTCACCTGCCCAGTCCTTGCGCAGCCCGGCCTTCATGGGCAGAAAATAAGTAAGCAGTCCTGTAGACGGGTTATTATGCTTGTTGCCTGTCAGATAATATTCCTGATAGTAGGCCTGCGCCATTATGCCGTTATAAAGGTTATATTCAATATACTGGGCATAGGCCGGATTGGGATCGTGCCTGAAGAGGAAATCCGCCAGCCGTATCATATTATATACTGTGCAGTGCTCCTGGTTCTTATCCCCCAGCCGCGCCTTCATCTTCATCTTTGGCATCCATACCTCACCAGAGGTCTGACCGCCTGTGGCCAGGCAGCCTCTTTCCGTTACCGCACATCTCCAGTACGCCTTGACAATATCAAGCCATTTTTGCTCTCCGGTAACCTCATAAGCACGAGCGCAACCCAAAATCTCAGGTATGGTGGTATTGGCATGCATATTGGTCAGCGGGTCCTTGCCTTCCAGTAAAGGAGTAAAGAGTCTGCTGCGGTAATACCGCTCAAGAAGGGTCTTGTATTTTTCCTTTCCTGTAATATGCAAAAGCTCGGCCCAAACCTCAAGCATACCGCCTGTTTCTGCATCCAGTATATCATCGAACTTCTCCCTCGTAAACTGCCCGCTCCAGTCAAGGAACCAGTCGGCAAATTTATCGGCAATTTCAAGGGCCTTTGTATTGCCGGCATACAGATACATATCCACCAGGCCCATGAATACCTTGTGCAGGGTATATTGGGGCGCCCAGACAGGCTTTCCCTTGGCAATCCAGTCAAGATATTTCTCCGGAATTGGGCCGACCCACCTTCCGCCGTTGTCCTTCTGGCATTCCGCAAGCTCATCAATTATTGCGTCAGCCTTAGCCTTCAGCTCATGATCATTGCTTGCTGCATAATGCATGGCTGCGGCCGACAGCCAGTGTCCCAGAAAATGACCCCTTAACTGGCACACCGGTGATTCCCAGCCTCCATGTGCATCCTGTGGCAGCTCCCTTCCGGGGTACCTTCCTGCCTCAAGCAGAAAGTTTATAAGCAGATTACTGCTTTTCAGCCTCATCAGATATTCTCTGTTGGCTCTTTGCCTGCGTCTTAATTCACCGTCAAATATTTTTACATTTCTTCCTCTCAATGCTTCCATATTTAATCCCCCTTTTCCAGTCTGAAGGCGGCGAAGCTTAACGGACTTCTGCCGCGATATCTGAAGTACAATGCATGAACACCGTCCGGTATGGCTATATCTGCAGAGTATTCCTTCCATTCGGTGGAGCCGTAAATCGGTATGCTTCCTATGGGCTTGCCGTCCCAGGCTGTCAAAAGCTCCATAGTTCCCCAGCCACCACGGGTTTTAACAGTTACCCTGCCAACACCCCTGCAGTCAAAGTATTTAAAGCCTGCGCATGCTCCGTCTCTCATATTGGCAATGTAGCCGGGCTCCTCATCTCCATCCTTGCCATCCTGAGTAATCTTCGGGAAGCGACAGTCCATCCAGTCATTCGGTCCTGCAGTATAGGCCTCCTCAAACCCACAGAACAGGTTGCAGGCAATATAAGCCGGATATTCACCCCTGCCCTCCAGAGGACCGCCATTTGGCCCGCAGGAGGTCATCTCAACCTGGGGGATGCTTCCGTCATCAAGAATCTGTATAGGCTCTAAGCAGGCCTGACGGCTGAAATTGGTTCCATTGGTATGCCTGTGATAGAAAATGTACCATTTATCCTTAATCTGCACAATGCTGCCGTGATTGTTGCCGCCGTAATACATTGGCTTGCCTGCCGGCTTATAGCTGTCGATACCGATATCATTATTGCTGACTATAACTCCCCGGTATACAAAATCCTTAGTAGGATATTTGCTGGTGGCATAGCATAGCTCATGGAATTTGATTGATGAATAAATAAAGTAATAGCTATCATTGACCTTTCGTATTGAAGGAGCCTCAAAAAACTCATGTCCCTCATAGCCTGAGCCCTTACTGTAAGGCGCACTGGGAGCTATGTGAACCGGTCCCTCCTTAACTGTCAGCATATCCGGCTCCAGTACCGTCACCATGGGGCCTTTTCTGCTTTTGTCATTGTACATGCAAAAGCCGGTATAAAGATATACATTATCCCCTTCAACCAATACACCAGGATCAAACTGCGGCTCATCACCCGGCCTTTCTCCCAGCAGGGTGCCGTCCTTGTAATGAACATAGCCGTAAAATTCATACTTACCCGCAGGCGTATCACAAACTGCCACGGAAACGATGGGAAGCCTGTTCAGCACATAATACAGATAATACCTTCCGTCCGGTCCCTTTGCCACATCAGGAGCATACAGGCACATGTCTCCATCCGGATTCTTCGGATCATCGTTTCTTCTATATATAACACCCTCATATCTCCAGTCGCTTAAGTCATCCTCCGGCGCCGACCAGCATACATAATCATTAAGACAGTAGGCATAGCCGTTAAACCTGTCATGGGAGCCATAGACATAGACCCGTCCGTCAAACACATAGGGTTCCCCGTCAGGAATATACTCCCATGACGGAAGATATGGATTAAAGCCTTGTTTTTTCATATAACAGCCCTTCCTTTCAATTATAGTAAGCATCAGCTTTTAATCATTTCATTTCAGGGAATATGCAATGCGGTAGAAGTCAAAATCAGCATATCCTCCGGGGCTTTTGGTTGAATAATAGAACATAGCGCTCCTGTAGCCCATGAAATGGTCAAGGGTATACTGCATCTTAAGAGTAGCATCCATCTTCTGCCAGCTTACTCCGTCATAGGAGTATTCAAAGTCGGCATTGTCGATGGCCATAAGCTTGTTGCCCTTGCCTGCATTAAACAAATATTTAATTTTTAAATATACCTCATCCTGCTCCAGTGGAAAACTTGCCTGCTCAACCGGGTTGCCCGACTCTCCCTCATTGAATGCCACTATGATCTTCTTGCTGCCATCCTCCTCCACCTTTACAGCCAGCATGCCATAATGGAAGGAAAATGCTGCAATTCCAGCATAATCGCCGGGATTTAAGCCCCTGGTATCAAGCTTTGTAATTGACGCAAATACAGGTCCCTCGGTTCTTTGGGTCAAGGTATTTCTTGCCCTGAAAATATTGGGTACCACGCTATTGCTTCTAATTCTGAAATATCCCGGCCTTTCAGTAACAGACCAGCTGCTGTTGTCAGGATTGTGATTCCACTGCCAGGCAAGGTGCAGCTTATTCTCCGTATAGTCAAACTCATCGCTAGTCACTATGTTATCCTTTTCAGCCTTCGGTTCTATATCCAGGGTTTCGGGAGTTCTGCCGTCAACTCCTATGACCGGCCAGCCATCCTCCCAAACCATCGGCAGCAGCATGGGTATTCTGCCCACCGCTCCATGATCCTGGAAGAGGAAGGCATACCAGTCACCCTCCGGCGTATCCACAATACCGCCCTGGGCGATACCGTTATTCTGGAAGCCGAAGTTGTCGTCAAACACCAGCTTTGCCTCATACTCCCCCAAAAGGCTTGGGCTTCTGAAGCACCATTGCCTTCTCCTGTAGGTGTCTACATTTGCCCAGTCGATCACAAAGAAGTAATATCTATCATTAATCTTATACATAT
This sequence comes from Clostridiales bacterium, assembly GCA_012512855.1. GTDB lineage: Bacteria > Bacillota > Clostridia > Lachnospirales > Lachnospiraceae > Mobilitalea. The sequence continues at coordinate 47,902 of JAAZDK010000253.1, read as the reverse complement.
GGCAGCCTTCAGGATTGGCGGTCTTGCCCTCCATTCTGGTATCTACAAACTTCTGGTTGATGCCGTCCGGTTTAAAATCGCTGAGATCCTCCTTAAGCTCCCGAATATAGAGCTGTCCTGCGCCATATATTATGTAAACTCTTCCGTCATCATCAAAGAAAAGGGCCGGATCGTGACAATAGGCAGGCAGCTCCGTTCGCTCCCAGAAGCTTTCCTCTATATTTGTAGTTCTGAATATATAGGTTTTGCCTGTTTCAAGGGCTCCGAAGCAGACATAAAAGACTCCGTCATGGTATTTAAGGCTTGCCGCCCACTGGCCCTTGCCGTACATGTTGCCGGTCTGCAGATTATGCAGCGGATCATCCTCCAGTATGTCATAAACATACGATACCGTTTCCCAGTTGAGGAGATCTTCCGAACGCATGATAGGAGCTCCGGGAGTCATATGCATTGTAGTGCTTACCATGTAGTAGTAATTGTCGACTCTGATAATGTCCATATCAGGCACATCCGCCCATATCATGGGATTTGCATTGCTGGGTGACATATAAGACCTGCCCTCATCGGCCGTAGGCCGGCTATCGCTGCCCTCACCGGCTGTTTTTTTGTCCTCTCCCTGTTCCTCATTATATCCTGCTTCCAGGCCATCATTTTCGTCTGCTGTCTGCTCCTGTGTCTGCGGCTGATTTTGCCCTGACTGCCTGTTAGCTGTTATACTACTGCCCGTATCCTTGCTGCATGCAGCCAGTATCGATATAAGAAACAGGAAAAATATAAGGATTTTTTTCTTCATTTCTCCCTCCTGAGGCAGCCTGACTCAGGCATATTCTACTTAACCTTAAAGCGCAGCACATTCCAGCTAAGCGGCGGCAGCACAATCTTGTCAGTTATTTCAAGCTTTTTGGGAACTATGCGGTCAGGGTTCTTGGCGGTATTAACTGCCAGAGCCTGCTTATCGTACATCTGGATATGCTCAATAAGCTCTGCATTATCAAACTGCAGCTGGCAATCCAGCTCTACGCTTTCTCTTACATCCAGATTTACTGCAAAGACCGTAACCATGCCCTCCTCTTCATCATATACGCCTGCTGCCTGAATAAACGGCTGCTCTCCATAGCCATCTGTCTTTTTTGTAGGGCTGTCAAGAGCCGGACGCAGCGCAACTCCGTTAGCATATGAAGCCGCCTGCTGGAAGGGATAGAAGGTTGTCTGCCTGAAGGCGCAATCCTTCTCAATTCCCACCATACTTCCTATAACAATTGACTGGCAGGCAATCTTTACGCGATCACATTTATTTATGAAGGTAATCAAAATGCTGCCGAACAATACGGCATCTATCAGGTTCATTCTGAACATAAACCTGCCTTCAGGCTCATAATGCTCGGTCCACTCGCAGCCTTCGGCCTTGGCGGTATGGCTGCTTAATACGCCCCATTCATCAAAGCAAATATTGATGGTCTTGTCGGAGTATTTCAGCCCCTTTACATAATCGGCTGCTGCACATACCGTATCGATAAAGGATGCCAGATCCTGCGAAATGCATGGCAGATCCTCTGGTGTAAACTGTGCCGGAAAAACAGTTCCCTTAACCCGTTCAGGATCATAGCTGTAATATCTGTGCAGGGAAAGGTAGTCCACCTTATCATAGCACTGCTCCAGCACCACCCTGTCCCATTCAGGGAAGGTGGGATGTGACTTGTCGTTGGCGCAGCTGCCGCAGGCAACCAGCTCTATATTAGGATCTACCGCCCTCATCTGTTTTGCTGCCTCATATGCCACCCTGCCATATTCGTAGGCAGTCTTCTCGCCCATCTGCCAGGTACCGTCCATCTCGTTACCGAGACACCACATCTTAATGTTATGGGGCTTCTCATAGCCATTCTGTTTGCGAAGCTCACTAAAATATGTACCGCCCTCAACATTTGTATACTCTATTTCATAGGCTGCCTCCTCCGGTGTACCGGTACCAAGATTAACTGCCAGCATCGGTTCGGAGCCTACCTTCTTAACCCAGTCGGTATATTCATCTATACCCATTTCATTGGTTTCAATGCGCTTCCATGCCTTGTCAAAGCGGGCCGGCCTCTTTTCCTTCGGGCCTATTCCGTCCATCCAGTGATAATTGGATACGAAATTGCCACCGGGATATCTTATGGCGGTTGATTTCAAGTCCTTCATAATCTCCATTACATCCTTGCGGAAGCCCTGCTCATCGGCGGTCGGATGCTTCGGATCATAGATGGATCCATACACAATATCTCCGATAGGTTCAATAAAGGTACTGAATATTCGCTTGTCTACCTTTGCTATGGTATAATCCTTGTCCAGTTTCAGTCTGGCTTTTCTCATGAAATAATCTCCTTTCTATTATTGGTACCCAAAGTAGCTTGAGTACATTTTATTTTGTAGAATCAATATCATCTGCCTAAGCAAAATTACAGAGCATTTTTATTGGTCTTGCTATTTTATATACTGATAATTATATTTGGTATTGTTTAAAAAGACAATGTAATATAATATAAAACTATCTCATCATTTATCAATGCCAGACATAGTTATATTTGTTAAAATGATATAAAAATTTTAGAGTAAAATTACACTATAATATTGGGATTGACAAAAATCTCACTTTATGTGATAATATATTTGAACCACTGAAAATGCGAATGCGTTGTAGGTGGTGTTTTATTTGGGGTATATAACAAGCCCATAATTTTGAGAACTGGCTTTTTCGTTTAATACTCCATTTATACTTAATGTTCTTAAAACATTTTCAATAAATTCTTTATTAATTAATTTGCCTACGCGCGTTGGTAGGTTTTCTTTTTTATGGTGTATTTTATAATATAAATGAACTAAATAGGAAACAAAATCGCATATTTGAATAAAATAGGATTCTCTTGAATCCTTTTCAAGTATATCTTCTATTAGGTTTTTAATTGGTTTATTGTAATGTCCTGAAAATCTAGAAGGAATTGGATTATATACTCTTATAGCTCTTGCTGTTTTTCGCATAGGACCTATTCTGCCTTTATCCGTTATGATTAAATAATTCCATTCATTATTACTGGTATTTTCTATCCGTTGTATGTTATATTTTAAAGCATTAGCTAATATTGGATAATCATTTGTTTTGATGTTGGTTTTATCGATTATTACATTTATAATCGAAATATCTAAAGATGCTATCATTTCGGTAAAGAAATTTAATATATCTCTCTTTTGGTCATCGGACCATTTGTAATCTCTGTAGGGATTTTTATCAGTTAAAAAGTGTTTAGTATGCATTTCTTGTTTAACATGAAATCCATATAAAATTTTTAAATGTCTTCTAAGTTCTACTATTCTATTATAATTTTCTCGCCAAGACTCAACGGGCATATATAGACTAGTTAAAATAAAAACATTGCTTGAACATGTGTTTAAACCGTCATCTCCGGTTTCATCACAATATACTATTCTTGTATTCATATTAACCTCCTTCTTTAGAATTGGATTAGATATTATATTTGAAAATCAGGATTAAGTCGACGAAACTTATAAATGTAATTCATGTCAAATTTATGTAAATTTTATATTAAATTATATCATAAAGCAAAAATATAAGCTACATCAAGTTGCAGTGAATAATAGAGGCCATATATGTGCTTATATTTTTTATTGCTGGTTGCGTCCATCTCCGGCAAAATAACTAAATTGATGTTTTAATTTTGTCAGGGATAAGTTAAAATAGTATTGGTGTACATATTTTTATTTATTGTGATATTATAATGACAGATGCTTACAGATAGCGGAAAGGCAGTTTGTTATGAATGAAAAAGTGCTAAAAACTCTGGAATATAATAAAATAATTGACATGCTGTGTGAGCTTGCCCATACCAGACGGGGAAAGGAGCTGTGTGCCGGCTTGCTGCCGTCTGCTGATCCTGAAGCAATTCAGGAGTTGCAAAGGCAGACCACAGATGCCCTCACCCGTTTATTGAGAAAGGGCAGCGTCTCCTTTGGTGGTATTCATGATATCAGGCAATCCATTGCCAGACTGAAGCTGGGTACCTCACTGAATGCTGTGGAGCTTCTTCGTATCAGCTCCAATCTTGATGCTACCCTGAGGATAAAGGCATACGGCGGCTATACAGGCAAGGACACAGATGAGGCTTATGAAGATTCACTGACAGAGCTTTTTGCCGGCCTGGAGCCCTTAAGCCCGCTTAATAATGAAATAAAGCGCTGCATTATTTCCGAAGAGGAAATTGCTGATGATGCAAGCCCTGGTCTGAAATCGGTTCGCAGGGCTATCCGCAATGTGAATGAAAAGCTTCACAATGAGCTGGGCTCAATACTTAACTCCTCCCGGAGCATGCTGCAGGACCATATAATAACCATGAGGAACGGCCGTTATTGTCTTCCTGTCAAGGCTGAATACAAAAGCCAGTTCCAGGGGATGATACACGATCAGTCCTCTACAGGCTCCACTCTCTTTATAGAGCCTATAGCTATTGTCAGATTAAATAATGAGCTGAGGGAGCTGGCTATAAAGGAGCAGGAGGAAGTCGAAAAGGTTCTGGCAGGCTTAAGCAATATGGCTGCGGAGCGTGTGGACAGTATTGAATTTAATTATAATGCCCTCTCGCAGCTGGATTTCATCTTTGCCAGAGCCAACCTGTCAAGAAACATGAAGGCCTCCGAGCCTGTCTTTAACAGCAAAGGCTACATCAATATCAAGAAGGGACGTCACCCTCTGATTGATGCAAAAAAGGTTGTTCCTATAGATATAACACTTGGCAGGGACTTTAGCATGCTGATTGTCACCGGTCCCAATACGGGCGGAAAAACCGTTACCCTCAAAACAGTAGGCCTGCTTACCCTGATGGGCCAGGCCGGCTTGCATATTCCCGCCTTTGACGGCTCGGAGCTGGCTATATTTGAGGAGGTATATGCAGACATAGGCGATGAGCAGAGCATTGAGCAAAGCCTCAGCACCTTCTCATCACACATGACCAATATCGTCAAAATACTTGATAAGGCGGACGCGCACTCCCTTGTCCTCTTTGATGAGCTGGGTGCAGGTACCGACCCTACCGAGGGAGCCGCTCTTGCCATGTCTATTTTGTCCTACCTCCACAGAAGAAACATACGCGTAATTGCAACAACCCATTACAGTGAGCTAAAAATTTATGCCCTGTCAACCCAGGGGGTATCCAATGCCTCCTGTGAATTTGATGTGGAAACCCTGCGGCCAACCTACCGCCTGCTTATAGGAATTCCCGGCAAAAGCAATGCCTTTGCCATTTCCTCAAAGCTTGGTCTGCCGGATTTTATCATAGAGGATGCAAGAAGCCGTATTGGTAAAATGGATAAAAGCTTTGAGGATGTTATAAGTGATCTGGAAGCCAGCCGCAAAAAAATCGAGCAGGAACAGCAGGAAATTGCCCAGTATAAGGCTGAAATTGAGCAGCTTAAGCAGAAGCTGGCTAAAAAGAACGAAAGCCTCGAAGCCAGCCGTGAACGCCTGCTTAGAGAGGCAAAGGAGGAGGCTGCAAGAATTCTTAATGAAGCAAAGGAATATGCGGATCAAAGCATAAAACGCTATAACAAATGGCTTCAGGAGGGCGGCAGCATCAGGGAAATGGAGGAGGAACGCTCAAAGCTTCGCCAGCGACTGGGTGAAACTGAAAGCACTCTTCCCAAAAAACACACAAAGCAGCCCAAGGATCTTGCAAAAAGTCTGAAAATAGGGGATTACGTCCATGTAATCAGTCTTGGCCTGAAGGGTACGGTAAGCACCCTTCCTAATGCCAAGGGGGATTTGTATGTCCAGATGGGCATTTTGAGATCACTGGTAAATATAAATGACATCGAACCTCTTAAGGAAGAGATGGACACTGCTCCTGGCTATGACAGCAACAAGAGCAGCAAAATCAGAATATCCAAGTCGTCAACCATCCATCCGGAAATAAATCTTATCGGCAAAACTGTCGATGAAGCAATTCCGGAGCTGGACAAATACCTTGATGACGCATATCTGGCGCATTTACCCAAGGTAACTATTATACACGGCCGGGGTACCGGTGCCTTGAAGAATGCTATCCATTCGCACCTGAAAAAGCTAAGCTATGTAAAATCCTTCCGTATAGGAGGCTTTGGAGAGGGAGACCATGGAGTAACTATTGTAGAATTTAAGTAAAGGGGGAAAGTCATGTCCGCCAAACAAAAGATATTGATTGTCGATGATGATACCAATATTGCTGAGCTGATTTCACTGTATCTGACCAAGGAATGCTTTGATACACTTACCGTATATGACGGTCAGGAGGCCCTTAAGCAATTTTCCATATACAAACCCAACCTGGTGCTTCTTGATTTAATGCTGCCGGGAATAGACGGCTATGAGGTATGCAGGGAGATTCGCAAACAGTCATCGACTCCTATAATCATGCTTAGTGCCAAGGGAGAGGTGTTTGACAAGGTCCTGGGGCTTGAGCTGGGAGCCGACGACTATATAATCAAGCCCTTTGACTCAAAGGAGCTGGTGGCCAGGGTCAGAGCCGTGCTGAGACGTTATAATGCTGCCGCTGACAAAGGCCCAGACTCAAAGCAGGAGGGAACAGAATGTGTTGTATATCCCGATTTGGTAATTAATCTGAGCAATTACTCGGTTCAGTATTACGGCAAGAACGTGGATATGCCGCCAAAGGAGCTGGAGCTTCTGTATTTTATGGCTTCCCATCCCAATCAGGTTTTTACCAGAGAACAGCTACTTGACCATATATGGGGATATGATTACTATGGTGACACCAGAACAGTGGATGTCCATATAAAAAGATTGAGGGAAAAGATAAAGGATCATCCGGAATGGAGTCTGGCCACGGTATGGGGTATCGGTTATAAGTTTGAGGTAAAAGGCTCAAGGAAATAGAAGGGTTGGTGCATACCGTGAGAAAAACCTTATGGTTAAGGCTGATAACATGCTATATGGCTGCAGTTGTCCTGGTTTTTGTGCTGGTGAATACATATGGAAGGTCACTTCTGGAGCAAAGAATTATTGAAGAAAGCAAAAGCAAGCTGGCCGAGGAAGCGGATTTTATTGTATCAGAATATTTATCCATATTCGGAGACAGCACAAAGACGACTGATGAGCTCATGATGCAGCTGAACTCCATCAGCAAGTTTCTGGGCATCCGCACCTGGATTGTTAACGATATCGGCAGGATAATAATTGACTCCTCGGATAAGCCCAGTGCCAGGGATAGGAATGTTTCAGATCTTTACCCGGGATTGCTGAATACAGGCTTTACCGCTAATGTTTTCGTTGCAGAGGTCTTTACGGAGCCGATGCTGGCCTTAACCCGCCCCATCAGCTACAATTATGATGTAAACGGATATATTATTCTTTTTACCTCATATAAAGCCATTCAAAATTCGACAGACGTTTATCTTGAAGTAATCAATACCTGCTTTCTGATATTTTTGTCCATCCTGCTGCTGATATTTCTGTATATCTATCTGATAACCTTGGTGCCGCTAAGAAGGCTGACAAAGGCAGCCAGGGAATACAGCCAGGGCAATTACAATTATGCCCTGGTATTGAAGGGGCTCAATGACTACAAGGAGCTTGGCGCAGCAATCAGCTACATGTCAAAGGAGCTCAGCAAGCTGGATGATTATCAGAAGAAATTCGTAGCAAATATATCCCATGATTTCAGATCCCCGCTCACTTCAATAAAAGGCTTTGCAGAGGCAATAAAGGATGGGACCATTCCCCGCCAGCAGCAGGACAAATATTTGGATATAATTTTGTTTGAAACCGAACGGCTCAACAAGCTGACAAGCAATCTGCTTGAACTGAACCGCTTTGAAACCAAGGCGGCCCTGCTTGATATCACCAGCTTTGATATAAACAGTGTAATAAAGAAAACAGCTGCAAGCTTTGAAGGCAGCTGCCGAGAGAAAAAAATCAGCATTAACCTTCTTTTCTCATCCAAGGAGCTCTACGTAAATGCAGATATGGATAAAATTCAGCAGGTTCTTTATAATTTAATTGACAATGCCATTAAATTCAGTCATAACAACTCTAATATCAAAATATCCTCTGAGGAAAAGGGAGAAAAGGTATTTATCTCCGTAAAGGATTACGGAATAGGCATTCCCAGGGACAGTCTCAACCGGATTTGGGAGCGCTTCTTTAAAACCGACGCTTCCCGCGGCAAGGACAAAAGAGGAACCGGACTTGGCCTGTCCATAACCAAGGAAATCATTCAGGCCCACAATGAAAATATAACCGTAGTCAGTACCGAAGGTGTCGGAAGTGAATTTACATTTTCTCTTCCAAAAGCGGAGCTGTGAAAGATGGACGAGCCATCCCCTCAATCACACACGCCACTTTGCCAGATGGATCCATCCAAAAAATATCTTCGTCTAATATAATAAATGTATACATTTCCATAATATGTCAATAACTTAATTAGGCGGCTTACGATATCCCGGACATACAGTTTTGCAGCATATCAGGTTATATGATAAAACATGGCACTAAGTGCCATGTTATTTAAAAATTTTATCTTGCTTCATAACGGATATGCTGGGAACTGATTAATAATAATATATATTTAGAATGAAAGGATGGATGTAGATGAAAAAAACATTTTTACCAATAACCCTGCTTGCTGCAGCAGCCTTACTTATTTCCTGCAAATCGGATAAAGCTGCAAATGACCAGACCCCAAAAAACACACCCACAGTAACAGCTGCTATAAGCGCTCCGGCGGACAATGAAAGCGATTCTGCACAGGAGCCTGATAGCGGGCAGAAGGGTGCTTCCGGCGAATTTAAAGAAACGACCCTGTCAGTCAGCGGCTGGGAGATTACAATTCAGAATGTCATGAGAGATGACACGATGAACAATGTCAGTGTCGTACTTGGATATACGGATGCAAGCACTAATGAATACGAGGTGAAGGCACAGGATGGATATGATTATTTTCTTGTGAAGATGAAGCTTAGCAAAAAAGAAAGCAAGGAAAACATTGAATGGGACAAAATGACTCTTACAGACTCTGAAGGCAATGTATATAAAAGAATTGACGATATTTTCATCTCTGATTTGGGTATGAAACGACTTCCGGGAACCACATTGAATTTCGGAAGTAACGAGGGCTGGATAGCCTTTGAGATAAAAAAGGAAGCAAAAGGCCTGACTCTTGCCTATGATTTTGCAGACGAGGATCTTAGCTACGGCTTTGCAGATTAAGCCAAAGAGCATTATGAGCCATAGAAATAAAGCCGGCAGTTTAACAAGAGGTGAATTATGAAAAAAAGGATTACAGAAAAAATTATAATCGTAGCCCTGCTTGCATCTATATCTCTGGGATTAATGACCGGATGCAGCAAAAAGGCCAATAGCAATAAGCAAAATAATCCCAGTCCAGCTCAGCAGCAAAACCAGGACATAACAGCTGAAGGGAATGAGCCGGAGGAAGATCCCGATGAGGAGGAAAGCAGCGCCAGCCTTAAGCCTGATCAGAAAAATCAATCGGATGTTGAAGGCGGCACGGTTTTAATCTCAAACAATAGTCCCTACAGCTTCACCAGCACAATCCCGCTTGCAGATGACCGGGTAACCCAAAGCTATCAGCTGGACAAGCAGCTGGAAAGCCTGCTGAGGGAGGGGGACTACAGCATTGATGACCCCATGATTATTTTAAATCCATTTGGCAACTCGCCCCTGACAGCTATTATCCTGTTCAAAACCGACCAGGAATACGGCGTTCGGGTTACCGTCAAAGGAAACAGTAAAGAAACGGACGTTGTAGGCAATATTGATGCCTCAAGCTATCATCGTGTTCCTGTAATAGGCCTTTATCCCGATAAAAATAACACCGTTGTCCTGGAGTTAATTGATAACAGCAACAAGGTGGTGGCATCAAAAAGCCTCTCTATCCAGACAGATCCCCTGCCTAAATCCATGCAGAATCTGGTGAAAGTAATCAAATACACCAAGCCAAGCGCATATGGGATGCTGGAGGTTTCAGGCTTTGGCTGTCCCCGTCCCTTTGCCTTTGATACCGAGGGCAATATTCGCTGGTACCTGAATGAGGAATATGCCAGCTACGGATATTTTCCTTTGTCAAATAACCGCTTTATAGTAATGGACAAGGATGTAATGATTCAGACCTACGAAAAGCCTCACGCCCAGCAGCTGTACGAAATGGACTATCTTGGCCGGGTTCATCAGATATATTTTGTCAAAAACGGTGCCCATCACGAAATTATAGAAAAAACCCCCGGCGGCAATCTCCTGGTTGCAACCAATTCCATAAACGGCCATGTGGAGGATATGATCCAGGAAATTGACCGTAAAACAGGGGCGATAGTAAAATCACTGGATTTGAGGGAGATATTCGGTGACACTTATGTTGATATGATAGACTGGGCCCATGTTAATTCAGTCCAGTATATAGCTGAGGATGACAGCGTAGTATTATCTCCCAGGAATATTCATTCCGCTATAAAGGTGGACTGGTCAAACAATGAGCTGAAATGGATAATCTGCGACCCCAGGTTCTGGGAGGGCACAGCCTTTGAGGATAAGGTGCTCCAGCCTGTAGGTGATATTATCTGGAATTACCAGCAGCATACCGCTTATCAGCTTGCAGAGGATTTGGACAATAATCCTGATACGATTCACATAATGATGTTTGACAACCACTGGCATGGTACAAGAAAAATTAAATTCTTCGACAAAAGGCAATCATCCTTTGTATCAATATTCACCGTCAACGAAAAGGATATGACCGTTTCCCAGCCGCATATTTATGAGGGCATCAAGTCCAAGATAACAAGTAATTACCGTTTAGCCTATGATGCCGGGCGGGTATTCTTCATGGGCGGCTATCTTGCGGAGGAAACACCCGACAAGGAAAATGGAATGATATATGAGTTTGACTTTGAAACAGAAGAAGTCATAAATCAATATTCCATAAAAAACACCTTCTACAGGGCATATGAGTTTGTTCCTGATTTTTCCAGTTGTGCTTCTGCCATGCAGCCCGCTGATAATTTCTTTATAGGGACCCTGCCGGCAGCAGTAGTTAATGAAAAGGCACAGCCGGTACCGGATAAGCTCCTATCTGAGGGCATAAATCTCTCCATCAGTCAGCAAATCCTGTATCTTGAGACTAATGACCACACAGTTTCCCATATAGAATTTATCGGAAGCAAGGGAGCATACATCCTTGATTTGTCCTATACCGGTAAGGGAGATAGTAAATATTATAAATTAAAATATAAGCTGCTGGCTCCCTTTTCAAATCTGCCACCGGACGACTACCGGCTGGTAATCAGCTATGAGGGAGTCAGGTACGATACAGGTCACAGCATAACAATCAAAGAGTAGATTTCGATATATTGGGATAATTAAAGGCATAATTTTTATGAAAGGAAGGTAATCTTCATGTACAAAAAGATTTTGCTGCTATTCCTGGCAATAACTCTTATCGTGCTGATCCCCGGATGCTCAAAAAAGAAGGATAGCACCGATTCGCCAAAACCCACCGGACAGGCACAGGCAAACATAACACCAGCAGTTAATCCGGATGATGCATCAGATATTCAGGCTGTAAGCCTTACAGTCGACAATTATTTTGATGAGCAAAGTCAGATTGATGACGGGCTTCTGGCTGAGGTGGCAAAAAAATATGGCTTTGATGAGCCTCTGGTAATAGTAAATCCCTACGGCAATTCACCTTTGACCGCTGTCGCTGTCTTTTCTACCGATAGCCCTGTTGGAGGCAGTATAACTGTTAAGGGAAAAGCCAAGGAGGATGATATAAAGGGGAGCTTTCCTGCCAATACGGATCACATTGTGCCCATATATGGCCTGTATCCGGCCGGCACCACCGAGGTTGTTCTTAGCCTCGAGGACGGCAGAAGCACTACCCTGTCTGTAACCACAGATGCCATAGATATGGACACCGAAGATATAACAGCAGAAATGAAAAGGGCTGCAGATTACAATTATTCAGACCTTACCTTTATAATGGGCCTAAATGGCTGTTTCTATGCTGTCGACAGCAAGGGGGATGTCCGCTGGTTTATGAATAAGAACGGAACCCTGGGAATCAAGGTCCTGAAAAACGGTCATCTGATCCTGCCGTCAAATTACACCATCCATCCCCTCTACTATCAGTCAGGTATTATCGAGATGGATCTTTTGGGCAAGGTTTACCGGGAATATGCCATCCCCGGAGGCATGCATCATGATATATTTGAAATGCCCAACGGCAACCTGCTGGTGGCAGCAAACCGGCCCAGCCTTGAAACCCTTGAGGATTATGTTGTCGAATTGGACAGAGAGACAGGCAGAATTGTATGGGAGCTGGATATGAAGGAATTAATAGATCCGAATGAGGGAGGCTCTCTTAACAGAAGCGATGAGGACTGGCTCCACAACAACGGCATCTGGTATGATGAGGCAAACGATCTTGTTTTATTGTCCTCAAGGCATATAGATGCAATAGTGGCAGTTGATAAAACTGATAAAAGCCTGAAATGGATTCTAGGAGATCCGGAGGGCTGGAGCGAGGAATACAAAAAATATTTCTTTACACCCGTGGGCGATAATTTTGAGTGGCAATATGCCCAGCATCAGGTAACAATTCTCTCAAACGGTGACATAATGTGTTTTGACAATGGTGCCGGCCGTACAAAGGTCACAAAGCCGGAAAGTAAGGTGACCGGGGATGATGTTTATTCCAGAGCGGTTATCTACCGTATAGATACCGACAAGATGACAATAAGACAAATCTGGGAATATGGCAAGGAGGTCGGCCCTGAGTTTTATTCCGAATGGGTAAGCGGTGCCATAGGGCTTGATTCTGATCCTAAAAACATCTGGATTACCTTCGGTGCAAACCTTTATAACCCGGAAAAAGATGACTACGATTACGGCCCAACCAACATGTTCACCGAAGGTCTGGTACAATCAACAAAGATTGTCCAGGTAAAGGATGACAGGCTGGCGTTCAAGCTGACCCTGCCACATCTGACTTACAGGACCTTAAGGGCAGAGCCATATAAGGATATCAGCGCCTTTGATGTCAATGCAAAAGGCCGCTTTTTAGGCAATCTGGGAGTCAGCCCGAAAGCAGCTGCCACAGTTGATCTGGCTAATGCCGAACTAAACCCGGATATAGAGCTGGCCCTTGATCCCATCAAGCTTACGGTAAAGGCCAGCTATAGTGCCGAATCAGCTGATGATTTGCCAAATTGCTATCTGGTACTGAACCGGGATGATGGCAGCAACTTGCTTTACAATCTTACCCCGACAGCTAGTGAATCGGATGGTAAGGTAACAGCTGCGGTGGACGGTTGGATATCCACATACGGCATTGAAGCCGGTGTGTATAATATATACCTTACCCTTGGGGACAAGACATACTTTACCGGGAAAAAGATTGAAATCAAATAATACCTGATCTGACAAGAAAAGTGGGGTGCTTCACAAATCAGCTTGTAAGCACCCCTTTCCTATTCCATAACACCCTTAATAAGGCTTATGCTTCATCCCAGCTGTGGCGATGCAGCTCTCCCTCAAGCCTCAACCCTTCAAAATTATTCTGCCTGAGGGCTTCATATAATACTATTGCCACAGAGTTGGCCAAATTCAGGGATCTGATGTCTCCAATCATTGGTATGCGAATAATATTTTCCTTATTGGTGAGCAGCAGCTCTTCAGGAATCCCTGCGCTCTCTTTGCCAAACATAATATAACAGTCCGGCTCATATTTTACATGGGTATAGGGACGCCGGGCCTTGGTTGACGCCATATATATTTTGGCACCTGGATTTTTCTCCAGAAAATCCTGATAGTTTTCATATACCGTAACATCCAGCTTAGGCCAGTAATCAAGGCCTGCCCTTCTTATTTCCTTCTCATCCAGACTAAAGCCCAATGGTTTAATCAGATGCAGCCTGCTTCCTGTTGCCACGCAGGTTCTGCCAATATTGCCCGTATTTGCAGGTATTTCCGGTTCCAACAATACTATATTCATATGCAGTCCTTTCATAATCTAATTTCTATGGATTAATCAATCTGTCCAATAGCAAATAAATAAAAATAAACAGTGAAAAAAGAGTTTCGCTGACGAAACTCTGTAAGCTCCCGGAACAGGCGCAAGGCTGCACCCGCTCCATGTCATATATGTTACTTTTAAGGCTTAGTTTGAAATTGCTATATTAACCTCTATTTTCTTATTGGAATCATAGGTAAAGGGAACACAGATATTGGTTGTATAACTGGTGGTGAAGACCATTGTTCCATTTCCTATAGTAGGGGGTGTAATATCTATAGCTATACCCTTTGTTGAAAAAATTGTAGCTGTGTTGCCCATAATCATGTTTCCCAGCTCGCCTATTGCACTTTTTGCAATTTCATCAAGCTCCGCAACCGGCATCATCATCATTCTCGATGCAATATCACAAGCAACCGAATAATCAAATGATATTATAACCTGACCCTTCATAGCACCGGTGAAGCCTATTAGTATTAATAATGAATCTTCAAAAAAAGCGGGACTTTTTAAGAAAGGTTTACCTATATTGGCTTCAACAAAACACATTTCCTTAAGTATTTTTGCTGAAGCCATCAAAAACGGATTTATATGCTCTGCGCTGACAGTTGCCATCCTGCTACCTCCGAACCCTTATTCTATTACATTTTAACATATCCCTTCAAATTTTATCAACTAAATCACGAAAATAGTTCTATTTTCTATAATTTTCGACAAACCGTCCTATCCTTTCAAGCGCGATTTTCAGATTATCGATGGAATAAGCATAGGATATTCTGAGGTAACCTTCACCACAATTACCAAAAGCGGTTCCCGGAACCACGGCAACCTTCTCTTCATGCAGAAGCTTTGTTGCAAATTCCTCAGAGGTCATACCCAAGCTCTTTATGCATGGAAATACATAGAATGCACCGTAAGGCTCAAAGCATTCCAGGCCCATATTACGCAAAGCATGAACAAGATATCTTCGTCTCTTATCATAGGCATCCCGCATCATCTCAACATCTGCATCACCATTTTTTATCGCTTCAATACCGGCATACTGGCTGGTGGTAGGAGCGCACATAATGGCAAACTGATGGATTTTTATCATCTGGGCCATTATTACAGACGGACCTGCAGCATAGCCAAGACGCCAGCCGGTCATTGCATATGACTTGGAAAAGCCGTTTATTACAATAGTCCTTTCCTTCATTCCGGGGAATGACGCTATCGAAACGTGCTTTCTGCCATATGTAAGCTCTGAATATATTTCATCTGAGATTACATATAAATCCTTTTCAATTATTATATCTACCAGTGGCTTCAAATCCTCATATTCCATTATGGCTCCTGTCGGATTGTTGGGATAAGGAAGAAATAATACCTTGGTCTTATCGGTAATAGCATCCAGCAGCTGCTCTCTGGTCAGCTTAAACTCATTTTCACCCTTTAATTCAATAATAACAGGCTTTCCCCCTGCAAGAATAGTGCAGGGCTCATAGGATACAAAGCAGGGCTGTGGAATTAATACCTCATCTCCGGGATCCAGCATTGCTCTCAATGCCACATCAATAGCCTCACTGCCTCCTACAGTTACAAGGACTTCATTGTTATAATCATATTCAAGTCCAAATCTTCTCTTCAGGTAATTGCTTATCTCGATCTTTAAATCCTTCAAGCCTGCATTGGAGGTATAAAAGGTTCTTCCCTTTTCAAGGGAATAGATGCCTTCCTCACGGATATGCCAGGGAGTATCAAAGTCCGGCTCACCTACACCCAACGAAATGGCATCCTTCATCTCGGTGACAATGTCAAAAAATTTACGAATACCGGAAGGCTGTATACTCATAACAGCTTTAGATAATGGATTTCTCAAGGTGTAATCAACATCCTTTCATCTGTTTTGGTTTGCACCAGCGGCAGACCATGCTCCTTGTATTTTTTCAACACAAAATGTGTTGCAGTACTTAAAATAGCCTCCATGGGGGCAAGCTTTTCCGATACGAAATTGGCTACCTCCCTCATAGTCTTTCCTTCCAGTATTACCGTCAGGTCAAAGCCTCCCGACATAAGATATACCGACTGAACCTCATCGAATTTATAGATTCTCTCTGCTATTTTATCAAAGCCCAAGCCGCGTTGGGGTGTAACCTTCACTTCAATCAGAGCCGTAACCCTCTCACATTGTATCTTCTCCCAATTGATTAGAGTAGGATAACCACAGATGATTTTTTCGTCCTCCAGCTCCTTTATAACAGCCTTTACCTCTTCCTCTGTCGAGCCCAGCATAATAGCCAAATCAGCTGCAGAGATTTTGCTGTTTTTATCTATTGCTTTTAGAATCTGTTCTCTCATAGCTTATCCTCCATGCTTCCATTTAGACATAATAATTATATTATATCACCTTATACAACTCATCGCTCTTTGGCGGTTCAAGGTAACGTCTTTCCTCTCCATTGATGATAATTCTGTCATTGCCTGACGTTATCCTTCCGATTACCGCCGCTGCAATACCTGCCTCCTTTAATTTGTCAACCATAAGATTGCCCTTGTCGGTAATAATAAGAAGACACCCGCTGGATATGAGCATATAAGGGTTAATATCATAAAACTCGCATATTTCAACTGTTTCCTGCTTTAGAAGGATTTTATCCAGAAAAACCTCCATGCCTACCTTGGCAGCCGCCCCGATCTCCCACAGGGCTCCAAATATTCCGCCTTCTGTAACATCGTGCATCGATGTTGCTCCGATCTCACCGGCAATCATCGCCTCCGGTACAACCGATATATACTCTATCAGGCTTTTTGCACCGTCGATAAAGCCCTTCGGATATCTTGTTATCAGCTCATCATACTTTTCGGCTGCAATTATGGCAGTGCCCTCAAGGCCGGCCCATTTGGTCATAACAATTTCCTGTCCAGGCAGGGCACCTGCGGTTTTTATTACTTTATCCCGCTTAATCTTGCCGATACCGGTTACGGTTACAATTGGCTGGCTTACTGCCCTTGTAACCTCAGTATGGCCTCCTGCTATCTCTATATTCAGTCTGGCACATACCGCCTCCATATCCTGCATCATGGCTCTCAGCTCTTCTTCCCTGCTGCCTTCAGGAAGCAGTATGGTCAGCATAAGGGCTATCGGCTCCGCTCCGCTGGAGGCGATATCATTGGCTGTAATATGAACCGCCAGAGTGCCGATATCCTTTATTGCACCTGTTATGGGATCGCTTGACATAACCAGCACTTCATCCTCGGCAAGCTTTATTACACTGCAGTCCTCACCCACACCGGGGCCAAGCAGCACCTCATTTCTTCTATGCCTAATCTGGTTTATAACAGACCTTTTCAAAGCAGATTCGGGTATTTTACCAACGTTCATGCATAAGCTCCTCATATTTACTGAACCGGCTCCTCCAAATCCCAGGCAGGATCCCACTCCAGGGGTTCATCATCAGGTGTTGTTAAAATTTCAGTATTGCTCTGAGTGTTCTTATTACCCTTTTTGCCTGAGCCGTTTTCTGTCTGTGCTGCCGGCTCCTCCTCTTCCTTGGTGCCGATGGTTATATATCTTGGCTCAGCCTTGTATGTGCTGGTATTGACCAATTCCCTGCTTACTTCTACACCATTAATATATACAATCTTATAAAGCTGTGCCTTATATCCTGTGTGGGCCGACTGGGTCACCTTTCTGTAGGACTTCGGTTTGGTGGGATCCTCTGTAATTACATCCGCCGGAGGATTTGTCTTTGACAATATCTTGGTTTCGTAAACTACCTTTCTGTTTTCCCTGTCCCTTGTTTCATGTCCCCAGATATTGAAGGTAATCTTACGGTTCTTGGTAATTCCCTCGATAACAATAGGGGCGTCCGTATTGTTTTTGAACTTGAAGTCCTTGTAGGTTCCTGCTATCGCCGCATCCCTGGATAAGTCAACATAGCTGATTGTCATGGAATGAGGTGCCCTCTCCACTACCTCCAGCTCCGCTTCCAGAACCGCATTATACAGTGTAGTGGTGACCTGGCATACTCCGCCTCCAAGACTGTCCACTACCAATCCGTTCAGGTATGCACCTGCCAAATGATAGCCGTTTTCCTTAGTAAAGGGAGTCAGCACCTTGTAAGCTGAAAATACCTCCCCGGGATATAAAACATAATTATTGATAAGTCTTGCACCATTTTCCAGATTGGCAGCCCTTCCTGCCGCCGATGATGAAAAATCAGTGGTAAAGCTGCCGATTATGGTATTGCAAAGCTCAACTATTTCCCTCGTATATTGAGGCTTATCCTCCTCCATAACAGCTTCCACAAGCATATCCTGCCGACTCCAGCTGTTAATGGTATCGGATATGACCTGGATGGTCTTTTCAACATTTACCTTGCTGCCGACAATCTCATCGGTGTATATAAATTTTCCATTCTCTCTTTTAATCGTGGCATTTACAGGAGCTATATTGTATGCACAGACACTGCATTCCACCCACTCCCTGATCTTTTGGCTATCAAAGGTATAGCTAAGAGGCAGTACAACATTGCCCTGCTCGATATCCTTGAGTTCCTTGTATCTTTTAATCAGGTTGCCGGATTTTCCAAACTTAAGCGCCTGAGCTACCGCATCCGTATAATCCGCAGTGTAGCCAAGGCTGGCCAAATCGGTTTGTACCAGGTTATTGGCCACCATAACGGCAATTTTTTTAGCGCGGAGGTCCTCCACATACCGGGCAACAGCAGTGCTGGCCTGGCTGGCCGTCATCTGACTTACGTCTACCTGATCTATAAAAACACCCTTGCATATTGTTGAGTCATTTTCCGCGTAAACCTCTTTGGCTGCTGCTCCAAATAAGAAGAAAACAGCCGCCAGCAGTATTACAGAAAAGAGAAACCTTTTTCTGCCCATATTTTTCCCCCTTAAATTAATATGCTGATTATTGCAACATGGACAAAGCAAACTCTCCAAGGTTTTCTTATGTGATGCAGTCCTACAGGAATCAATAATCCTATAGAACAGACTTAATAATCATCCGGATTATGTAACTTCTTCCTATTGTAGCATAAACTGCATACTATTCAAGTAAATCTTTCACTGATTGACTTTTTATCCTCGTTTTTGTATGCTTTAGCTATGGTGCTTTACTTAACCAGACTTAAAACATAGCTTAATACAAATGATAATACCAGTATCACTGCAATAACTGTTGATATTATTCTTTGGGTTTTTTTGCTGTTGAATTTCATATATACCTCCCTTTTTTTCTTGACGAAAAAGCCGATAGATTAATTGTCTGTTTTATTCTTTCGCCGGATCTGCAGATTTTCATTGCTTCCGGCTTGTGCTATCTCATCTGTTAATGAAATATATACCTAATTGTCCGCTTTTGCAATTACTAATTAATTATATCATATTATTTATATCATATTCAGAAAGGACATAAACCATATGCATGTTTTTTTGCGTGTACTACCTATATTGATAATCATATTCGCAGCCTGGCTCAATATCCAGCTTCGCAAGACAGGCCGGGGTCAAAAAGGCTCCGATGAGGATTTCTGGAGCAGGGAAAGCCGGGCTAATCTGTCAAGGAGCAGAGACATTTCGGGCCTTGACTATATAACGATCGATTTAAACAGGCTTCCCCTTAATGAGAAAGAGGACGCAACCCTTAACTCCTATCGTGATACCATAATAAAGCTTGCAGATAAAAGGATTCTGAATCTGTCAGGAATCAGCAATACCCAGCTGAAGGAACAGTACGGTATAGCCAATCTGCAGCGTCTGATTGAATATGAGAATAATTATATAATTCTGGTCAGCATACTGTATAAATGGGCCAGGCGCTTATATGACAGCTCATATCTTGACGAAGCCCGCATAGTTCTTGAATATGCCCTCTCCCTAAAAATAGATGTACCAGGAGCATATAAGCTGCTTGCTGAAATCTACAGGCAGCATAACGAGCCGGATAAGATAGAAGCACTGATAAGTCAGTTATCCGATATAAGTATACATGGGAAGGAAAAATTAATTCGCAGTATTAAAGAATTAATTCCGTCATAGCTTATTATCTCCTGGGCAACCTGTTATATCCCGGTCCGTAAGCAAAAATATTATGTTAATTCTATGATATTTTAGCTATTCAATCAAGATTTTTATAAATTATTTTCGAGGCGGCGTAGCTGCAATCCTCCCTCAGGAAGCACTCATTGCATTTGGGGCTCCTTGCGGTACATATTGTGCGGCCGTGGGTGATAATCTGCTGGTTATACCTGATCCAGTTTTGTCTGGGAAGCAGCTTCATCAGGTCGAATTCCACCCTGACCGGATCCTCTTCCTTTGTAAAGCCTAGTCTTTTGGATATTCTTTTTACGTGAGTGTCTACAACAATACTTGGCTCATTATAAATATGGCCTCTAATCACATTTCCTGTCTTTCTACCGACTCCGGGCAGTTTTGTCAGTTCCTCAATATCCTTCGGAACCTCACCTCCATGCTCTGTAATCAGCTTCTGCGCGCATGCTATGATGTTTTTAGCCTTATTTTTGTAAAAACCGGTAGAGAATATATCCCTTTCAAGCTCCCTTTGGTCCGCATGTGCAAAGGCCTCCAGACTGTCGTATTTCCTAAACAGCTCCTTTGTAACCTGATTGACTCTGTCATCAGTACATTGGGCACTGAGAATGGTGGCAATCAACAGTTGCCAGGGAGTCTCATAATTAAGAAAGCATTTGCCGTCCAGCTTATATTTCTCATCCAGAGCGGCCAGTATCCTTTCCACCTTCCGCCTGTCCTTTTGTGTTATTCTTTTTATCATAGCAACAACATGCCTTTCTTCTATAGCTTTTGTAAATTGCAGCCGATTTTAAATCCAGCATCACTTTTTCGCTCAGAACTGCCGATATCTGATTGCCTGCAAATATGCTTACTTCAATTTCATGCATCACTGCAACTGACGAACGTAATCAGGGTAACACCAAGCGGCAGCCTGTTTTCAAAAAGTCTGCAATCATCTGTAACCTGTATATCATGACAAATCTATAAAATCTACTTTCGCCGAGTTGCTTAAGGGATCTCTTTTGTCATAATCAAATATGACAGCCTGCTTTTTGGGAATAAGCTCACCTGTTAATACGGCCGCCCTTATGTCAAAGCCAAAGGTCTCTATATGAATGAAGCTTCCCCTACTCCTGAAGCTGTCATACAGCCTTTTGATTTCCTCTCTGTTGCGCCTTTTTGTGTCAAAGCCGGGTCGTGACTTCAGATTCTCCCTCAGGCAAAGATCATATATCAGCAGTTCCTTGAATAATTCGGTTTTAAGCAATAAATTGTCTGACATATTAAATTTTAACATTAGTTCCCGGAAAAAATCTAGTAGTATTTCATACCTTTTTATTCTGCTGTGCTGGAAGCCTTCCAGTCCCCTTTTTTCATAAAAGCTGTGCAGGGCCTCATAAAGCTTCATGGGTGAGTCAAAGAAATGCTCAAGATATCCAATTGAATTTGAAAACTGGCCGCTGTTGAAGTAAAGCTCCACCATCTCACAAATGCCTTTCAATTTAAGCATCTCATCAAACGACAGGCAATCTGTGTATAAAACCTCGTAGGGCGGTTCCTCTCGGTATATAATTCCGTAGCGGGCAGAATCCTTTTCCATACATGAGCCCTTAAGCACCTTTAAAAAGCCCAGCTGCAGCTGATGGGGCTTCAGGGAATATACATAATTAAAGGATTTTTCAAATGAGGCATAGTCCTCCAACGGCAGTCCCGCAATAAGGTCAAGATGCAGGTGTATATTATTGTTTTCCCTTAATTTTCTGACATTTTCACTTAACCTTTCCAGATCCATTCTTCTGTGAATTGCCTGCAGGCTGTCAGGGTTTGTTGTCTGAACACCTATCTCAAACTGTACCTGTCCGGGCCTTAGGCAGGAAAGCAGCTCTAACTCCTCATTATCCAGCAAATCCGCCGAGATCTCAAAATGGAAATTAGTCATTCCGTTATCATGCTCCCTGATGAAGCTCCATATCTCCATGGCATGCTTTTTGCTGCAGTTAAAGGTGCGGTCCACAAATTTTACCTGCGCAAGTCCATGGTCTATAAAGGCCTTCAGCTCCTTCTTCACCAGACTGATATCCCTGAAGCGCAGGCCCTTATCAATTGATGACAGACAGTAGCTGCAGGAATAAGGGCAGCCCCTGCTGCTTTCATAATATATAATCCTATTACTAAGTGCCCCGCTTGTTCCCAGCAGATCCTCATATGGAAAGGGAAGGCTGTCCAGGGATATTTGCAGCCTTTGTCCTGTCGAAACAATATACGCCTTATCATCCGTTTTATCTGGAGCTTTCTTATCTGCTCCATTTACTCCTATTTTCATAGCCCCCTTATCTGCTTCTGTTCTGGCCCCCGGAGCAAAAACCAGCCCGGCTATGTCATCAAGATAGGCATTCTCCTCCAGATAATAGCGAACCAATTCCAGAAAGGTCTGTTCCCCTTCGCCTATTACGATACCATCTGCAGCAGGGTTTTGTCTCAGGAAGTCTTCGGCATGGAAGGATACCTCCGGGCCTCCAAGCCAAACCTTAACCTGGGGGCATATCTTTTTCAGCTGGTTTATAATCCTTTTTACCATGCTTATATTCCAGATATAACAGGAGAAGGCGACTATATCGGCCTTGCTCCTGTAAATGCCCCTTAGTACCTCCTCATCGGCCTGGTTTATGGTAAATTCGGCTATTTCTATATAATCTGCATATTCCTTTGCATATGATTTAAGACTGTATACAGCAAGATTTGAATGTATATATTTTGCATTAAGCGCTACAAGCAGCAGCTTCATAAGCAATCTTACACCCTTCCCCGGGCCAATTACAGGCCGTTATTTTACCGGCAGTGTCCAAACCTGCGCTACGTCTTCTTTGCTGCCGGCTGCTATTAATTCTAGCATATTAAATTAAGGACAGCTACCATCTTTTTGCATATGTCGGGATAAACAAATCTATCCCGTTGAATAATATTCATGTGTATCCATGATGATAGACAAATTCTAATCAGTCATGATATTATATCCTTGCGTTATTGCTAAGGATTATTCACTAAGATAGTTAATGCACTCAAGAAGGAATAGCGGATTTGGAGGTTACAAATGCTTAATTTTGAGCTTATCGATGCTGATAATATATTGTTGGCACTTGACTTTTTCAAATACAAAAGAGGGCGTACCGCTGACTATACGCTGGGAGCCATGTATATGTGGCGGGATTTTTATAAAACCAGCTATGCAATCTATGAGGACATGCTGCTCTACCGGGTTAAGTTCTACAACAGAACCGCCTTTACCTACCCTGTCGGCAGCGGCTCCTTCGACAGGGCAATTAATGCCCTGAAGGAATATTGCAGCAGCCAGAACATACCCTTATGGTTCTGTACAGTCCCAAAGGAAGTTGTCCCGGATATAGTTGAAAAATATCATGGCACCATACCATCCCAGCCAAACCGTGACTGGGCGGATTATTTATATCTGGCAAAGGACTTGGCGGAAATGGCCGGCAGGCGCTACAGCGGTCAGAGAAATCATATAAATAAATTTAAAAAGCTTTATCCTGACTACAGCTATCACAGAATAAATTCGGACAATATTCAGAGAGTAACTGATTTTCTTGTAGACTTTGGCAAAGAGCACGCAAAAGAAAGCTCCCTGGCACAGGAAGAGTTAAGAAGAGCGATCGAGCTTATGTCCTATTTTGACCATTTCAGGCTCAAGGGAGCCTTTATTGAGGTGGATGGCCGGATAATAGCCATGACTGTAGGAGAAATAGTGCAGGATACCCTATACTGCCATGTAGAGAAGGCAATAAGGGATTATGAGGGGGCTTATCAAATGATAGTAAAGGAATTTGCAAGCGATATGCTCTCCTACGGAATTTCATATATAAACCGGGAAGACGATGTTGGCGACGAGGGTCTGCGAAAGTCCAAGCTTTCCTATCATCCGATAGAGCTTCTGGACAAGTATTGCATCATAGTACCAAATTAAGGGAGCTGAAGGCGGCTCCCCTCTTCTTTTAACAAACGTCGCCTGATATAAGCATCCATCATAATAGCTGCAAAGGATATAAAAAACCAAAAAATTGAATACAGAGGACATATTTGCCCCATCAGATTAAAGGGCATGTGGGAATAGTCCCAGACATCAAGCTTAAGCCAGATATTGACTATCATTCCCACAATAAACTCAACTATTGTTATGATTACGGCCGAAATAGCCATTCTGCCGATTAACGAGAGTTTTTTTCGCCTGTCATTAAGTATGCCTATTAGAATAAAGCAAATGCCGCCTGCGATAAACATGGAAATATGGGAATAGCCTCTTGACAGATTTTCAATTGCTCCATAAGCGAATCCCCCGATAAGGAATAAAAAAAGATACTTAAAAAAAGAATTCCTGGCTATTAACATATCAACCCCTCCATTTTTGCTTTTGATATACATTTTCAGATATCGACGTGTATTCCTGCAGTTAATCTTTCTCCGCTCAATATCTTCTCTAAAGTCAGTATGTGCATTTATATCGAAAAAAATCGATTTATGCAAATACTTATTTTTTTATCAGGCATATAAAATCAAATAAAAGGCAAGGATGTAGTTTATCAGGTACAAAAATCGTAAAAATAACCCATCTTGATCAAAAAAAGAGCAGTCACGCTATGTGACTGCTCTTTTCGGAGAAGGTATTTTTGTTACTTATGGGGATGTAGCAAAAACTATATAATGTATTGGGGTTTACATTGCATAGTATAGCATAATGATTCAAATAAGTGTGCACAAACTTTACAAACATTTTTTAATTTTTTCGGCGTTTTGCACAAATGTATTGCTGTCATTTCTATCTTATGCGGTCTTTTCCTCAAACAGAGCTTCAAATTCTTCTCTGGTGATTCTTTCCTTTTCAATTAACAGATTGGCACACTTATGAAGAATATCTATATTCTCCATGAGAATTCTCTTTGCCTCGGTATAGCATTCATCAATGATTCTCTTAACCTCATCATCTATCCGGTTGGCGATGTTCTCACTGTAGCTTCTGGTATGCGCCAGATCCCTGCCTATAAATATCTCATCATCGTCATTATCATAATTAACCATTCCTATGACATCGGAGAAACCATAGCGGGTTACCATGGCTCTTGCAGTTTTCGTGGCCACCTTGATATCCTGTGAGGCTCCTGTGGTAATGTCATCAAATATCAGCTCTTCAGCCGCCCTTCCGGCAAGATCAACTATAATCTCCTGCCTCATCCTGCTTCTGGTATTGAACATTTCATCCTTCTCAGGCAAAGGCATCGTAAAGCCCGCTGCTCCGGTGCCGGTAGGTATGATTGATACTGTATATACCGGGCCTACATCAGGAAGGGCATGGAAAAGGATGGCATGCCCGGCCTCATGATAGGCCGTAATCCTTTTCTCCTTCTCAGTGATAATCTTGCTCTTTTTCTCAGTACCTATACCAACCTTAATAAATGCCTTCTTTATATCCTCTGCGTTAATATATGAACGGTTTTCCCGGGCTGCTCCTATGGCCGCCTCATTCAGCAGATTTTCCAGATCCGCTCCGGTAAAGCCGGCTGTAGTCTGTGCCACCTGCTTCAGGTCTACATCATCTCCAAGAGGCTTATTCCTGGCATGTACCTGCAGGATTTCCTCCCTGCCCTTAACATCCGGCTTGCCTACCGCCACCTTACGATCAAAGCGGCCAGGTCTGAGTATGGCCGGATCAAGTATATCAACCCTGTTGGTGGCCGCCATTACAATTATTCCTTCATTGACGCCGAAGCCGTCCATTTCCACCAGCAGCTGGTTCAGGGTCTGCTCTCTTTCGTCATGGCCTCCGCCCATGCCTGTTCCTCTTCGTCTTGCAACCGCATCTATCTCATCTATAAAAATAATGCAGGGCGCATTCTTCTTTGCCTCCTCAAACAAATCCCTTACTCTGGAGGCACCGACGCCAACAAACATTTCCACGAAATCGGAACCTGATATGGAGAAGAAGGGAACGCCGGCCTCACCTGCCACAGCCTTGCCCAGCAGGGTTTTACCTGTTCCCGGAGGGCCTACCAGCAAAATTCCCTTTGGAATTCTGGCTCCCACCTGTATATATTTTTTGGGGGATTTTAAGAAATCTACAATTTCCTTCAATTCATCCTTTTCTTCATCCAGACCTGCAACATTCTTGAAGGTGGTGGTTTTATGTTCATCCGTGGTCAGCTTGGCTCTGCTTTTTCCGAAGTTCATAACCTTGCTGTTGCCGCCTCCGACCGCCGCCTGGTTAGACATGAAGGAAAAGAGAACAACGATAATTATAAATACCAGAATGTAAGGCAGTACCGAAGTCAAAAACCAATTGGGCTTTGATACATTATGGACATATATACTTACACCGGCCTCTCTGGCCAAATCCTCAACCAAGCCTGTATCTGTCACATAAAAGCTTTTTTCCTTATCATCCGCGGTAATTACCGTTATCTCACCCGTTGGGACCTCTACATTGGGATGAATTTCAACATGTCTGATTCTATCATCTTCAATATCCTTCTCGAACTGGGATATAGAATATTCATCAGGACCTTTTATATCAATACTGTTGGATAGGTATAGTGTCGCCAGCACTATCAGCAATATGATGAAATAGAAGCCATATCCCTTCATCTGTTTCCTCACTGAACAACCTCCTTATAAATACTATCTATGATAAAGCAAAGCTGATTTCCTTCCTTCTCGATAAATGAAAGCCTATTCCTGCTCAATAACTCCAATATAAGGCAGATTTCTGTAGTATTGGTCATAATCCAGACCATAGCCAACAACAAATTCATCAGGAATAACAAAGCCTACATACTTTACATCCACATTGTTCACCCTGCGCTCCGGTTTATCCAGCAGGGTACAAATAGCCAGACTTCTAGGAGATCTTGCCATCAGTAAATCCTTAAGATAGGCCAAGGTATTGCCGGAATCAATAATATCCTCAACTATGAGTACATCCTTCCCCTGGATTGATTCATCCAGATCCTTCAATATCCTGACTCTGCCGGAGCTTACTGTTTCGCTTCCGTAGCTGGATACGGACATAAAATCAAGAGTTACCGGTATGGTAAGCCTCTTTGCCAGCTCACAGCTGAAAAAAATACTCCCCTTCAGTATCACAATAAGATGTATGGTCTTTCCTTCATAATCACTGCTTATCTGCTGTGCCAGCTCCCTGATTCTCTTCTCTATCTGTTCCTCCGGAATCAATACTCTTGTCTTGCCTGTCATAATAATCTCCTTCCATATTTATCAGCTTCATCAATAGTATATTTCTGGTACTTTTATCTACTTTATAATATTCACTTATCCGGCTTCCGGCTTCGGGAATCCAGATTACATGACTGCCATCAGTAACCAGGAGCTGATTGTCCCGTAAGCTTTTCGGTATCTTTACATCAATAAAATAATCCTTCAGCTTCTTTATTCCGCCTGAGGAATTGATGCAAAGATAGTCTCCTTCTCTCCTGCTCCTAATTTCAACAGCATTTTTTATTTTATCATAATCAAACCATTTAATACAACTGTTTTTCGGTATTTGCATATCCTTTTTGTATTCAAAAAGCTCCGTAATAACAATAAGATCCCTGCCGGTTATCCGGGTTGTGCCGGGTATTTTGACAGTTACAGGCTCTACCAGTGAGTTTTCCCGACTTCGGCTGCTTATATGACGCAGTAATATATTGTCATACTCCCGTTCGGCAACAATTCCATAAGGCAGCTGCACCAGCTTGCCCACCTGCCTGCCACACAGGGCAAGTACCGCATCTATATGCTTTGCCTCCAGATCCCGCAAGCGCCCTGTCATCTTTTCTATTATATGCCTTATCAGTCCTTTTTGTATAATGGCCGCTTCCTTTAGCAGCGCCTTTACCGGTATCCGGTACTCGTTGCTCCTGCATTCCACAATTTCTTTATAGCAAAGAGATATATTATCTTCAATATAATCCCAGGCCTCCTGAAGCCTTAAGGAAGCCTCATGGATATTTTTTATTGCCTGCCGGTTGATTTCCTCTGCCGCATAAGCCAAGATCCTGTTTCTTATCCTGTTTCTTGTATAATCATCGGACAGGTTGCTGGAATCGGTTCTGTAGGATATGCCCTCAGACTGCAAATAGGCTTCTATCTCCTTCCGCTCAACACATAACAGAGGCCTGATAATATCTATATTATGCCCGTCTGTGGCGGTCCTTTTTGGCTGCATGCCGGTAAGTCCCTTTATTCCGCTTCCGCGAAAGAGATTAAACAAAAATGTCTCGGCATTGTCATTTTTATTATGGGCAACTGCGATCTTACTGCAGGCATTTTTTTCGCAAACATCATAGAAGGTCCGGTAACGTATATACCTCCCGGCCTCCTCCTCCGTCAGGCCTTCACAAGAAGCAATTCTCCTGACATCATATGAAAATGAGAATAATTCAATACCCCATTGTACGCATATTTTTTTTACAAATTCCTCATCAAGATCCGCTTCTGTTCCCCGAAGGCCATGATTGATATGAACAGCAAAAAGTCTGATATTTCTATTCCGGCTCAGCCTGTGTAAAATATTAAGAAGACAGACAGAATCGGCCCCTCCGGATACGCCGACCACTATCCTGTCATTATCCTCTATCAGATTGTTTTCGGATATAAAGCTGCATACTTTTTCATACATATTCATCTGCCCGTTAAAATGAAACCCTTAAATGCTAATTTTATTCTTATTTTCCGACAAAAAGATCTCTTGTTTGATCGTATTCTAACCCTTTTGTCCATATATTTCAATTGCAAATTTGCTTCCTCTTACTTATTTTAACCATATTCCCGCGCATAAAACAGTCATGTCATCCCTGGGTGTATAATTGCTTCGCGCCAGCATCCTCTCAAGAATCTGATTAGCAATCTCCTGCGGGTTTTTTGACTTGATATCAAGAATAATTTCCTCCATGCAGGCCTCCTTGTCAATCTCCTCAAATGAGTCCAATACCCCATCGGTAACCATGATGATAATATCCCCTTCATAAAGCTTTTTTGTTACCAGATCATAATCCACATTTCCAAATATGCCGACAGGAAGGGTGTCACAGCTGATGGTTTCTACCCAGTTATCCCTTTTGATAAAGCTGGCGGCAGCCCCCATCTTAATAAATTCGCACATGCCGGTAAAGAGATTGACCAGGGCCAAATCTATCGTAGAGAAGGACTGCTTTTCGCCTTTCATTACCAGGCTGGAGTTAATCAGCCTGATTGCCGTTTCCACCTTAAAGCCTGCTTCAATCATCTGCTCCAGAAGAGACATAACGGTCTCGCTTTCCTCACCGGCATCGGCCCCTGTGCCCATTCCGTCCGACAAGGCAAGCATGCATTCGCCGCTTTCCATCTTCAGTATGGAAAAATTATCCCCTGATACACTATCCTTATTTGCCTTTGCCACACCCGTCAAAAGCTTGAACTTGGTATCCTCTACAAAGGCAAAGCTCTCATAGCCTTGACTGATTACTGATTTTGAAGCCTCCGACACCTTCATCCGCTTGCCAAGGGTTTCCGAAATCACAGCGGCAGCATCCTTGGCAGGTATGCACCTGCCGCCCTTGCCTGCTGCGGTCATATAAATTTCTTTTCTTTTATTTGAGCGCTCAAAAATTGTAAGGTCTTTCACCAGGATATGCTCCGCCTTCAGCCTCCTTATCAGCAGCTCCTCCTCCGGATATGAATCACAAACCGTTTCATATATTTCATCCGTGATATCGTTGATGACACTTGAGACCTCCTTCAGCTGCTGGGCTATCAGCTCTCTGCTCTCAGCCATCCTGCTGTGCCATATATTATTCAGTCTGGCCAACTCAAAGCTTACGTTTGTCTCCCTGATGAATTCATCTGCACAGATGCAATCGGATAAAAAGCTCTCCGGAACATCCTCCCTTTCAAGGCTTCCCTTTCTTTGCGCCGCCTCAAACATCAGACAGGCGGCCCTGTAAGTCTCCTGAAAATTACTCTCCCAGCAGCGGTTGCAATAAGCGCAGCTTTTGCAGAGCTTCTCTGATATTTCCTCAAAGATCAAATCAATTTCCTTCTGCTTCAGGCCGGCATGATTTTTGCTTATTCTGTCCAGGGTCTTAGAAAGCTTAAGAAAGGAATCTGAAAAGATCTTCATTCTTGTTTCTGCTATCTTCTTGAGATTTTGTGCCGCCAGAAACTCCAGCTCTTCGCTGCCGCCTGCCGCATCCGCCCGCAGGACAAGCCGGGCAGGGAGCAGAAGAAATATTATTACAGCTGTTATCAGAGCTGAGATTTCTTCTATCGACAATGCCATTGATTTATTTAAAAAGCCCATTAAAAATGCGGTTACAATATAGCTCATGGCGGTGGGGATTCTGCCGGATTCCCTGAAGGCCGCCGGCAATATTCCCATCACGGCATATACTCCGATATTCTCAGCCGATGCTCCCTTTAGAGCCATGCCCAGACCACATACCGCTCCGGTTATGCTGCCAAAGCCAACACCAAATTTATATGTGAAAAAAAGTATGATAAAATATACCCCACTATAAAGCCAGGAAACATATGCATTTTTCAGTTCCGGAACTGAATATACACAGGCCGCTACCATCAGGGCAAGAGAAAGCATCTGCTCGTTATTCATTCTGATGGTTTTTGATTTCTGCATTATATAATCTGTTCCGTACTTGAAAATAACGGCCGAAATTATGGCTATAGCCGCCTCAAGTATCGAAATGACAATATTGTCTGCCAGGCTGTTCTTCGATATGCCATCCAGCAGGGAAAAAACAAACAAGGCAACCGATGGCATAGCATACATTACCTGCACCGGAAGTGAATGCTTTTTTATAAGCGGAGCCTCCATAATCATTACGGAAGCAATAAGGGTCAAGGAATACTTAATTATACCGTTAAAATCCATAACCAGAAATATTCCCATGAATGCTGCTGCAAAGGAAAGTACCTTCGAACCTCCGCAAAGATATGCAGCTGTAAAATAACCTACAGCCAGAGGATTCATCCCATAAAAAACCGCTCTTGAAACAATAAACCCGATAAAATGCACCAACAAAGCTCTGCTATTTATATTTTTCATATTACCTCCTCAAGTCTGCCTCCTGTCATAGTTCTTTTTTGCACGCTGTGGAGTTATATTATAGGCAGAGCTTCATAAAATCTTTGTCAAAAACAATACATGCCCTCTAAAAAGTTTTTGACAAGAATTACTGCAAATAAATGATATAATCGATTATAGGGAGGTAACTGAAATTAAGAAGCTGATAGTTAAGATAACAGAAAAAATCATCTAAAGCTGCAAAGATATTATCAATGCCGGCTTTGTACCCGGATTTATTTTGTAATTCTGCATATGTAACTCTTTAAGATTAAAAAAGGAAGCTGCTACTTGCAACTTCCCCTTAGATAGCGAAGGACGGATTCGAACCGCCGACACTGCGGGTATGAACCGCATGCTCTCGCCAACTGAGCTACTTCGCCAAAGTGACGAATTTTATTATATATGCTTTGCAAACGCTTGTCAATACATAATGGAGGATAAATTCCTCTGTTAAGTCAGATTTACACGGAGCCACAGCTGCTATTCATCCTCCGCCTGAAGGATTATTTCATCCTCATAAACCATGCCAAGCTCCTGGCGGGCCTTTTTCTCAATATACTGCCTGGTCTGAACCTCCACCTTCAGCTTTTCAATTTCTTCTTTTCGTTCCTCCTGCAAACTTATGCCCTTCTGAAGGCGGTCGATAATAATCTGCTTTTGCTCCTTTTCCTGCTTCAGACCTATCATTCCATAGGCCAGCGTAATGAATAGCATAAGAATTACAAAGGATATAATGCCAATGCCTGTCTTCTTTTTACGCATACCGTCACTTTTTCATCTCCTATTTATAATTTGCAGTTTGGGATAATATCTTATTTCCTTAAAATCTGCTTAAGCTCCTCTTCACTTATTCTGCTAAACGCAGCTTCCCTTTTATGTATGCGCAGCTGTCCTATACCGGCATCTGCCGCCTTATCAGGCTCCTTGCCGGCCGAAGCAGAGCCGTCTGTTTTTGCTGCTCTTTTTTTATAACGTTTTTTTGCGGCCTTGCGCTCAGCCGAAAGCCGCCGCCGCTTTTTTAGCTTCTCCTGCCTCTTTTGCAGGCTTTTTTGATAGATTCTGCTAATCCTCATTTTAATAGATTTGCATGCCAAATTCAATTGTTTTAACAAAAGTTTCAAAATATTCTTTATTCTTTTTTCCAGCAGATCCAGCCGTATTCTTATAAACCTCAGCAATGCCGCAATAGGCTTTATTAAAATGCGGATCAGCTTAACAATAACATTTACCAGCCGTTCCCCAACAAGCATATTGTACAGCAGCATGCCGGCTGTCATACCCATAACTGCAAATCCGCGTATAATACCGTTATTTTGCCTGTAAATCATAGCAAATATTAAAATTCCGGCTATAAACCAAAAAATAAGATCCTCAAGCGCCAGTAAGAGGTTGCCATGCTTTATCAGCCTTCTGATAACTCTTAAAAAATCATAAGCCAGAAGGACAAGCCCTCCCCATAGTATGCAAAATGCAAAGAAATGAAGCTCAACTGCAAGTTCCGGATTCATACAGGCCTCCTATTTAAACAGCCTGCCAAATAAGGATTCCGTAGATTTTGAGCTGCCCGCAGTATCAGAATAGGTAAGGCTGTCTATACGGCCGTCAATATCCACCTCACCCTTTTCAAGAGTCAGCCTGTTGACATGCAGCTCAGCTCCCCGTATCATCAATATTCCCTGTTCAGTTTGAAGCAAAACCTCACCGGCATCAAAGGAAAGGACATCATTCACCCCGGTGATGTTGACAGCCTTCCTGGCACTAATAATCAGCTTATGTCCCTTTAAATTCTGCTGCAGTTGCCTTTCATCCATAACCTTACATCCTCCTTAAATATGCGACAGCTTCCTAATACCCTTGGTGCAATTAGCCAATAATTTAAGCTGCAACCTATGCCTTATAGTTATATCTTTTTAAGTATATGAAGGGTCTTATCTGTTAATGACAGCAAGTCTGCCGGTTATGGATGCTTATTGAGATTATTTAAATTACTACAAATATCTGATTAACTCCTTGGCATCTTCCTTTCTTACTGTTTCCTGTACGTCCAAGACCTCCACCTTAACAGCCTTTGATCCGAAGCCAATTTCAATAATGTCACCTACTTTAACGGTGGCGCTTGCCTTGGCCGGCTTGCCGTTTATCAATACTCGGCCGGCATCGCAGGCCTCATTGGCCACCGTCCGTCTTTTTATTAATCTGGATACCTTTAAAAATTTATCAAGTCTCATTTTTTTATCCCTCTCTCAGCTAAAAATAAAAGGCTGTTTTAACCCTGCCTGTAAGATCCGGAATTAAAACAGCCTGTTTGTCATTTTACTTCTATTACAACAAATTAACCGTTGATAACATCCTTTAAAGCTTTTCCTGCTTTAAACTTAGGTGCCTTAGAAGCAGCGATAGTAATAGTTTCCTTTGTTAAAGGATTTCTTCCGGTTCTTGCGGGTCTCTCTACAACCTCAAATGTGCCGAAGCCAACCAGCTGTACCTTCTCACCCTTTGCCAATTCCTCTGTTACAACATCAATAAAAGCCTTGAGTGCCTTTTCTGAGTCCTTCTTTGAGAATGCTGTTCTTTCTGCAATTGCTGCAACTAATTCTGCTTTGTTCATGGATTTCTCCTCCTCTAAAGTATTTGTTATTATTGATTTTTAATTTGTTGTTTTTTAACTTCCCTCCACAATATATCCAATTCTGCAGGTGAAAGCTCATATAGATTCTGACCTCTACTCTCTGCAAGAGCAAAGATATCTATGATTCTATTTATAAACTTATTAGTAGCATTTGTCAAGGAATATTCTGCATTTAATTGTAAAATACGTGCCAGATTCACCACTGAAAACAAAAATTTACCCAATTCCTCAGACAAGAGCTCCTTATCGCCGCCTTCAACGGCTGCTTCCAACCCGGCAAGCTCCTCCTTTAGCCTCTTTAGGGGCTGCCTGCAGTCATCACCTATGCCTGCTTTAGCAGCTTTTTTCTGCACCTTTTGCGCTCTTACCAGTGCCGGCAATGCCTTTGGTATATTTGCGAACTCATCCTCAATTGTAGCCGCCTTCTTTTCCTGCTTCTTGATTTCATCCCAATTCCTGATAACCTCTTCAGAATTGCTTACAGCAATATCACCGAATACATGAGGATGCCTTCGAATCATTTTTTCCGCTTCCGAGTCTATAACATCATCTATCGTAAAATCTCCTGTTTCCTCAGCGATAACACTGTGCATGGCCACCTGAAGCAATACATCTCCCAGCTCCTCACAAAGATTGACCTTATCCTTATTGTCAATTGCTTCTATGGTTTCATAGCATTCATCAAGCAGGCATCCCTTCAGGCTCTCATGCGTCTGCTCCCTGTCCCATGGACAACCATCCTTGCTTCTCAGCCTTCTGATTATATCCATGAATTCCTCAAAACTGTATTTTGCCACAGCAACCTCCTGGCAAATTCAAGCGAATATTCATATAAACGGCATAAAATAACCACAAATATTATAACTCCTAATTGGCATATTATCAATAAAAAATATTATTTTACGATATACCTGATGATATTTTCGCAAATAGCCGCAAGGCTAATATTAAATGTAATAGTCTGCTATATTGCAATGCCCTGCCGGATGGCAGGGCAAAAGATACGGTATAACCGGTTCATGTGCAATTTATTGCTCCATCTGTCTTCCCAAAAATGCAGCTGCAGTGGTTGCCAGCTTCATTTCAAGATCACTGAATTTTGTCTTGGCATCCTTAGTCAGTATAATAACAGAACCGATTGCATCTCCCTCACTGATAATCGGAGCAATAACCTGATAAGTGAACTCCGAATCATCTTCATTTATGATTCTGACAAAGTTCTTATCGTCCTTGCCGGCTATGATATTCTCTCTTTCATTAATTACCTCTTCAAGCTCATGGCTTATTCCCTTTGAGAGTAGATCCTTCTTTGTGGGCCCGGCCACAGCAATAAATTGATCTTTATCGGTAATTGCCACGATATGTCCTGTAGTCTGAGCAAGTGATTCCGCATACTGCTTTGCAAATTGTCCAAGCTCTCCTATCGGTGAATATTTCTTTAATATGATTTCACCCTCTCTGTCGGTGAATATTTCCAGAGGATCGCCTTCTCTTATTCTCAGAGTACGTCTGATTTCTTTAGGAACCACAACACGACCAAGATCATCTATTCGTCTTACAATACCAGTAGCTTTCATATTAGATCTGCCTCCATTTTACGTATTAGTAAACCAGTTGTCTTAAAATTTACTAATAATATTGTTTGTAAAATGGCAAAGTTTATACATTTGATTAATATTTTTATTTTTAATCTATTTTCCGGAGGCAAAGAGATTCTCATCCAAAACTATAGTAAAGGGGCCGTCATTTTCAAGATACACCTTCATATCGGCTCCAAACCTGCCGGCCTGTACGGCCCCGAGCTTTTCCTTTACTTTTCTTAAAAAGTACTCGTATATGTCATTGGCCATTTGGGCTGACGCAGCACCTATAAAATCCGGCCTGTTACCTCTTCTGCAATCGGCATAAAGGGTAAACTGGCTAATTACCAGAAGCTCTCCGTCAACATCCCTGAGGGAAAGATTGGTCTTGCCGTTTTCGTCTGCAAAAATACGCAGCTTTAAAATTTTTTCAATATATTTATCGGCAAGCTCATAGCTGTCCGTCGAACCCACACCCAGAAAAATCAGCATTCCCTTGCCTATGGAGCCTACTATTTCATTGTCAACTTCAACTCTGGCTGTATTTACTCTTTGTATCACAACTCTCATATAATGCTCTCCTTTGTATCATTTCTTATATATATTTGGCAATTAGCTAGGTCTGCTTCACAAATACTGCCTTAGCTGCGACCAGGCTAGAACAAGTTTGTCAAGGCTGCATGCGGCATTGGCAGGACTGGTGGATGGCAGCTTCAGTGGAATGATCCCGGTCTTTGGATAAATATATTTCATATACAGCCGGTGTGAGGTGCCTCCGTTGCAGACAATCTGCCTTATGTCTGCGGCATCCAAAATTTGCGTTAAATCATTCGGGATCACATTTTTAATGCTGCTGTCAGCTGAGCCCTCTATTTCACAGCTTTGAATTACATCCCACAAGGCCAGCTTCAAATCCAGAAGCATCCTGCGCTTATCGTCTATACTTTGCGGCAGGGGTTGTGAAAAAACCTGGCTTATAACCCTCCAGAAGCGATTTTGAGGATGATGGTAGAAAAAGCCTCCTTTCCTGGACTTAACAGAAGGAAAGGAGCCCAGAATCAATATTTTGGAGTCCTGATTGTAAACGGGTGGTATGGGATGCTCAATTCTGTTCATTGCAATATATCTTTAAGAAATGATTCTCCGGCCACCATGCTCACTACCTCAAAATATTCCAGCACCGTTGCAGCTATGTCCGCATAGCTCTGCCTCGTGCCCAGGTTGTTGCTTTTTCTAATCTTCGGGCCGTATGCCAGCATGGGAACATACTCCCTTGAGTGATCTGTTGATGGTGTGCTCGGATCACATCCATGATCGGCAGTAATAATTAATATATCATCCTCACGCAATTTTTCCAGCACGGCAGGCAGCTGTGAATCAAAATAGGCCAAAGCCTTCGCATAGCCGTCCACGTCATTTCGGTGCCCATAAACCATATCAAAGTCCACCAGATTTACAAAGCACAAGCCCTCAAAATCCATGTCCATCCTTTCCAGCAGCATCCTGATGCCCTCTGCATTGTCATGGGTCCGCACGGTATCTGTAATCCCCATGCCGGCAAAGATGTCATAGATCTTGCCGACGGCCAGCACACTAAGGCCTGCTTCCTTTAGCTGGTCAAGCATTGTCAGGGGTGGTTTTATAGAATAATCATGCCTGTTGGCGGTCCTTGTATAATTCGGATATTCTCCCACAAAGGGCCTTGCGATTACCCGGCCGACTCCATGCTCACCCGTCAGTATTTCCCTTGCTATTTCACAATAGCGGTAAAGCTCCGGGACAGGCACAACATCCTCATGGGCAGCTATCTGAAATACACTGTCGGCCGAGGTATATACAATCAATGCTCCGGTATTTACATGCTCCCTCCCGTAGTCGGCTATAACCTGGGTACCTGAGTAGGGCTTGTTGCACAATACCTTCCTGCCGGTTCTCTTTTCAAATTCCTTAATAATTTCCTCAGGGAAGCCATCCGGATATGTCGGGAAGGGCCTTTCGGAAATTACCCCTGCTATCTCCCAATGCCCGGTTGTGGTGTCCTTCCCCTTGGATTTCTCAGCCATACGGGCTATGGAAGCATCAAACCCCATACCGTACTTATTCTTAATTTTCTCCTTTACTCCGTCGATATGAAACAGGCCCAGCCTTTCCATATTCGGCATGCTAAAATATTTGCTGGTTGAAGCTGCATACAGGGTATGGCTGCCTTCGTCACCATAGCTTTTTGCATCCGGCAGCTCTCCGATTCCGCAGCTGTCCAAAACCACAAGAAAGATTCGCTTCATCATACCACCCTTCTTTGCCAAATTCCGATTATCTCCTTATTTATACTGATATTCTCAGGAAAATAAAACGTATTGTTCAAAAATTTATATTATGCTATAATTTGATCGGTTAATTTTATATAATTGTCCACCATTAGCCGAAAGGTCGTGCTTCAAATGAAATTGCTAAAGACTGTAAAACAGTTTGCTATTAAATATAAACACGCTGCCATCCTGAGCTACTTCTTTGTATATCTGGCATGGTTCTTTTATCTGGAGCGCACGGTAACCACCAAATTCACACCTGTGCATTCCCGGCTTGACGATTTGATACCCTTCAACGAGTTTTTCGTCATTCCGTATTTTTTATGGTTTGCTTATATAGCTATTACTATAGCATATTTTATGTTTACATCCAAATCTGATTTTTACAAGTGCTGTGCCTATCTTTTTATTGGTATGACTATCTGCCTTGTTATTTATACAATATGGCCCAATGGACATTATCTCAGACCCAAAAATCTGGATTCGCTGGGCCGCAGCAATATATTCATAGATATCCTGTCCGCCTTGTACAGGATTGATACAGCCACTAATGTATTTCCAAGCATTCATGTATACAACTCGGTTGGCGCAATGATTGCAATAAACAAATCCAGCCGGCTTCATAGCATAAAATGGCTGCAATGGTCGGCCCTGATACTTACTATACTTATATGCCTGTCAACCGTTTTCCTGAAGCAGCATTCGGTACTGGATATATTCGGTGCCCTGGCTCTGAACATAATCATGTATGTGATAGTTTATACACCACCGTGGGCAAGGGATGAAAAAAGCACCGAGCAGGAATTTTCAAATGTCTGATAAGCAAGCAGGACAACTACACCTTTACTGATGATAAATGTGTCGTTGTCCTTCTTTTTATTGCGATAATTTTCTATTAGTTGAAACCGTATATTTTCCTGGTTATATTATAGCCAACCTCCACTACCTTACGGCCGAATTTGCCTGGTATGTTCATGCTTCTGCCCAGTATCTGTGAGCGAATACGCTTATAGAGCCATTTATCATATCTTTTGAGATACTCCCAAAGCTCCTGCTTTTTTGCAAGGCTTTCGTCGCTTCCCTCTTTTATCAGGAATACACTGCATATTGCCATCATCATCGCCAGATATTTAACCATGTAGTTTTGCAGCTTCCGGCTCTTGATCTGTTGCAGATCATGGGCTTCAATCATGATTTTTGTAATCTTTAGCTGCTGATCTATTCTCTTTATCATGACCTGCTCATTGACCGACTGATCAGCCCGGCCGATAAAATAGCGATACAGATTGACATCCATATAGTAAAGAGTCTTTACATAAGGAAGAGGCTGATAAACAAAAATGTTATCAACATAGAAGGTATGTTTGGGCAGTCGAATTCCACAATCCTTCAGCAGCTTTGTGCGATAAATAGTGGAATGCATCAATATGTTCTGGCTTTGCTTAAAATGCATTATTTCATCCCAGGTAAATATCCGTTCCTTCGGCAATGCCCAGTTATAATTGATTACCTTCTTCTTTCTGGCGTCCACCTTTTCATATACATAATTGGCAAGAAACAAATCGGGGCTTCTGCCGTCTGCAATCAGCTCCTTAAGGGTAGCCATAACCTGACTCAAGGCCTTTTCATTAACCCAGTCGTCACTGTCCACTACCTTGAAATATACTCCTGTGGCATTGTACAGGCCGGTATTTACCGCTTCACCATGTCCACCGTTTTCCTGGCTGATTACCCTTATTATATCGGGATATTTTCTCTGGTAATCCTCTGCAATCTCCTGGGTATTATCTGTTGAGCCGTCATTTACAATTATTATTTCCATTTCCTCCCCACCGCTAAGCAAGGATTCTATCGCCCGGGACATATAAGCGGCAGAATTATAGCAGGGAATAACCGCAGTCAAAAGCTTCATGATATCCTCCATTCCAATAATATAATCTGATCTAATATATTATAGTCAGGCTAATCCGACAGGGTGGGAGCACCACCCTGTCCAAGCAAACCTGATTGGCCTATATTAAATTCTCCGGATTCAGGCATTCCAGTTCTTTAACTACAAAACGGCCGTCCTTACGAATTAAGACATCATCGAAATAAATCTCTCCGCCGCCGTATTCGGGTGTCTGGATACATACCAGATCCCAATGGATAGCGGAATGATTGCCGTTAGGAGCCTCCTCCTCATAGCAGTTGCCGGGTGTAAAGTGGAAGGAGCCCATTATTTTCTCATCAAAGAGGGTATCCTTCATCGGTTTTAAAATATACGGATTGACACCCAGCGCGAACTCACCTATATAGCGGGCTCCCTCATCTATATCCAGCACACGGTTTAATCTTTCCGTATCATTTGCCGTTGCCTCTACAATTTTTCCGTTCTCGAAACGGAAACAGATATTTTCGTAGGTAAAGCCCTGGAATACTGCAGGCGTGTTGTATGTCAATACTCCGTTAACAGATTCCCTCACGGGAGCGGTATATACCTCCCCGTCCGGTATATTGCATTTTCCGTCGCAGGATACAGCCGGAATGTTTTTTATTGAAAAGGTCAAATCAGTTCCGGGGCCAATTATTCTAACCATGTCAGTACGCTCCATATAATCCTTAAGCTTTTGCATTGCGGCACCCATCTTGGCATAATCGAGATTGCATACCCTAAAGTAAAAGTCCTCGAAATCCTCCAGGCTGGTATTGGACAGCTGAGCCATAGAGTTGTTGGGATAGCGAAGTACCACCCATTTGGTCTTAGGTACCCGAACCTTATGGTGTACAGGTGTCATATAATAGGTTTCAAAAATATTCATCTTTTCAGCCGGAACATCCGACAGCTCCGATGCATTGTCGTTGCCACGAATTCCTACATAGCAATCCATTTCACTCATTATTGCAGCATCATGCTTGCCCATAAGTGCCATCTGCTCCTGGCTGCAGTTAAGAAGAACTTCCCTCAGCAATCTGGTATCTGTATAGCGGACAAACGGAACTCCCCCTACCTTATAAACCTCCTTCACTATTTGACGCGCCAAATCCTGTGTGGCAGGCCCATAATGCTCTATATATACCTTTTCGCCGGCCTTTACCTCCATTGAATAATTTACCAGGTTGTGTGCCAGTACTTTAATCCTTTCATCCATCTTTTTTCCTCCATCGTATATTGATTTATAATAATATCATTCCAGATAGGAAATAAATATATTACCGTTATCCTCAAACAATTTTGCAGCCGTTTGCAGACCCATTTTGCTTTTTCTGCCGTTTGTCGGATCAGCAATACTTATATTGTAAGCATCATAACCATAAATTACAACAGCTTTATTTGCACCGGTCATAGCAAATACAGGCCTGCCTCTGACGACAAAATACAGGGCATCATCAAGGCTTATGCCGGTAAGCCTTATGGGCTTATACCTTGAGTAGGACATAAGCAGCTGATAAGCACTCACTCCTTCCTGCATCAGGCCTTCCAAAGGAATATTCTGGCCCTGGCTTTTCAGCATCATATGAATGGCGCCTTCAACAGGGGCATCAGGAGCGGCTTCAATTTCAAGGCTGTCAAATCCCGGTACATAGGCGCTGGCGGTCAGGGCCTTAATGCCCCTCTCCCAGATTAGCTGCCTGCCTGTGTCCATAACCACGCCCACACCTTCCTTTGCCAGCAATATGGCATCTGCAGCCTCAGAGCAGGCACCCGCCATTCCGGTAACCGTAAAAGGATAATACAATAGCTCGCTCTGCTCCGGCTCCGACAGCCTCAGGGTGGGATCCTGATCTATAACCGTATTGACGGTTGATTTGCTTTTTGGCAGCTCCTTCATCTCAAAGCCGGGGGGCAAAGTCATATAATACTCTGTC
This sequence comes from Clostridiales bacterium, assembly GCA_012512855.1. Classification (GTDB taxonomy): domain Bacteria; phylum Bacillota; class Clostridia; order Lachnospirales; family Lachnospiraceae; genus Mobilitalea. Next base: position 6,314 of record JAAZDK010000253.1, on the reverse strand, counting down.
AGAGCCAGCTCCGTTACTCTTGAGGATATACCCACCAGGTCACTTTTTTCCTTCTTCTGGCTCATTATGCTGTCTGCCTCCGCAGGCTTATAAACGATTCTTCCGTCCTCATAAACCCTGCTTACCCGCTTCAGCTCTATAATATTATCATTCACCTCTATATCGGAAATAAAATATTCGCCCGCCAAATAGCTTTTGAGCACCCTTCTATCCCTGGCGGCTATCTCAAGACTGCTTATCGGTTCTATAACATAACCGTCCACCATGGTTGAGATATATTCCCTGTTGACAAAACCATATATAATATTGCTTTCAATATTATCCAGCAGCACTATACCATAACCGGAAGGAGCCTGTATTTTATCAATATTGCCGGTTTCCAGATTCATTATATAAATATTGTCCGACCGGGCTGCATCGGCATGCTCCTGCCATACCGCACAATACAAATCCTTTAAAAATACAAGCTGCTTTCTGCCAATGCCGGATGCCAGCCGGTTCAGCTTTTTGGTTATCAGGCTATAGGAGTAAATGCTGTTATTGATCTGGAAAAAGAACTCATCCTTTGCATTAACATATATTAAGTCTCCAATGCTCTCCTTCATTATCTGGTAGGATTCATCAACAGGAATATACACCTTCTCCTCAATCCTGTTTTCCCCCCTGATATAATGATAGAGCAACAGACCGGTCCGGCCTTCATACTGGCCCCGGTTCATATAGCCAAATACAAGAAAATACATATTTCCTTCAGCATCCATATTTATTATCCGGATATCGTGCTGGTCATTCATATCCCGTATATAATCCGTATTATTCTGCCTGAAGGAAAACACTCTTGTAATTTCATTGCTGACAAGATCGTAATACCAAAGCTGCTTGTCCCGCACAAAGGCTACTCTGCTTTTATCTGCGCTGACCAGATAGGGGAGCTCCAAATCATTTGTTATACCCAGCTTCAGCTCACTTTTGGATGTGCTGGCAAGTGATATGTCAAAAATGGATTCCATATAACGCTCATAATTCAGCAGATACATCCTGTCAGGCGAATAACGCACCCGGTAGAACTCCATAACCTGATATCTTTCATTTCTGCCGGCTATTTCGGCCTCAATGACATACCTAAGCTCTATGGATGCTGTATCTCTGTTTATTTCCTTAACCGACGGTATAATGTCTGTCAGAAAAACCGGCTGTATTTTCCCCCAGCTTATCAGCTCGAAGCTGGAATGTATATTAACATGTGCCAGTGTATTGTTAGCTGCATCCCTTTTTGGTTCCAGATATCGTATTATGCTTTCCGCAGTCTTTTTATCCTTGATAGCTTCATGAAAGCTCATTACAAAAGAAAGCTTCTCATTCAAGAAAAACTTTTCATCTATCTTAATCCTCTGATAATAATAAATCTTTTTGCTTTCGCTGGTAACAAGAGTTATCTTTGCCGCATATTCCTTGCCCTGCTTCAGGTCGGTCTTAAGTCTTATACGGGCGCTTAGCAGCTCACCCATCTTGTCAAAGACACTGACCGAGTCCGACTCTATCAGGCTGTTGCTGGCAAACTCCCTGATCTCATAATTTATCTTTTTAATCTCATAATCCTTTTCATCAATCAAAAGCTCAAAAACCTTGTCATATCCCAGGGGAATAATACTGTCCCTTACCTTGTTGGCATCCAGATTGCTGCTATATCCCCGTAATAGGTTAATATTGTCATCCCCCAGCTTTACCGACACCAACGGAAGCGTCGCATCCTCCATAATGGTGGTGTTGTCAATATCAAACACCACCTCCTTGATACCCCGACTGAAATATGAAAGTGAAATAACGAATATCGCAAGCAAAATAATAACTCTGTAAATGAGTTTTAACACCTTTACCTCCACAAAACATATATATTAATCCATGCCATGTCCCGGATACTCTTCCATATTGTATCCTTGCCTGTCCTTTTCAATCAAATAAACTCTACTGCTGCCTTAATAATTAGTCATGAAACCCGGCAAACCTCTGATAAGCTTTTAACAATCAGGCGGATAGCTTCAGCTTACTTTTCAGTATAATTCTCAATATAATCCTTAAGCAGTCTGTACAGGCATGGTGATACTCCAAGAAAGTCCATACATTCCCGAAGCCTTCTGGTGCCAGCTCCTTTGCCGGCTGTATTCTGCATTTTCTTTATTGCCCTGATCAGGATATTCTTCGGAGTATGCTCCATATCAATAAACTCCAGCAGCTGGACATTATATCCCACAGCCTCCAAAAGCTCTGCCCTTAAGGCATCGGTTATCAGGGCTGACATTCTCTCCTTGATTATTCCGTATTTAAAAATCGGCTTAAGCAGCTCATTGCTAATCTGCTTATTTAATTCATGCTGACAGCAGGGAACAGACAGGATCACCCTGGCATTTAAAGAAACAGCATGAAAGAGTGCATAATCGGTGGCAGTGTCACAGGCATGCAGAGTGATCACCATATCAGGCGCAGCTCCCTTATAGTCTGCTATATCACCAGCAAGGAATTCAAGCCTGTCATATCCATATTTTACGCTAAGCCTACTGCACTCTTCTATGACATCCTCCTTTAAATCCATACCTGTCACCCTGATATTATAGCCCTTTTGCTCCTTCAAATAGTAATAAAGGGCAAAGGTCAGGTATGATTTACCGCAGCCGAAGTCAAGTATTGTCAGCTCCTTATCCTTATCCAGATAAGGCAATACATCCTCTATATACTCAAGAAAACGGTTAATCTGTCTGAACTTATCCGATTTGGCCTTAACTATATGACCTGCCTCAGACATGACCCCCAGATCAACCAAAAACGGCAGAGCAACACCCTCCTGCAGAATATAGTTCTTGCTTCTGTTATGGCTCAATCGGGCGATTTTTCCCATATCAAACGCGTCTGCTGCCACTTTTATTGCAGCTGTATCCGACGCCGAAGCGCCCAATTTGCCTGCTTTATTTGAAGCCTTTGACTCATCCGGCTTATTAAGCTTTTTAATGACAGTTACCTTTCCTCTTTTGCTGATTAACAGCGTTGCTCTTCCCTTTTCAGATTCAATTTCAGCCTGACGAAACAGGCCTTCAAACCAATCCGGAAGAGCTTCAATTAACCCTTGCCTGTCTACATTGGTGTGATATACCTTATTTCCTATGAACTCGGAAATCTGAAAATACAGTTTTTTCTTTATTAAAACAGGGCGTATCCTGATTTTCTTTATCCTATCCCTATCGCTTGAATTGCTGACTGTTATTGAAATCAGATCAGAATCTGCAAATTCCTCAAACAGCAATGTGATTTGTTGATCCATAGTGCCATCCTATCTGTTATACTTCTATCCTTAACTTACAATTAGCATTAAAAACGCATACGGCCCATTGCCTATAAATATGGTTTCCTGAACCTCTGCAAGGCAAAATATGACAAGCAAATATATATCTATTCAAGCTATATTGTAATGTCTTTTATCTGATAGTACAACCAGATTATTATAAATTTTATATTAAGATTAGCTCATCCTCCAATTTCACATTTGTCTTCCATATGCATATATTGATATAAAAAAGTTTAGGAGTACTTACATGTCTTATACAGGTAGCAGAAGTTACGGCGCTGGTCGAATATATTCAGTGCCGCATTATAATGTAAATTCCCAGCATACAGGAAGACAGAGGCAAAATAACGCTTACGGCGTTTCCTCCAATACAGCTCCTTCTCCTGATGGCAGCTCTTCTGCTCCGGGCAGCAGATTGCGCACTCCCGCTATGCCGGACGGTTCCCCTTATGTATCAACTCCTTCTGCAGGCAGTAGCATGCCACGCAGCACACCAGGCACCACACCTGCCACTCCTTCAGAAGCCGCTCCGCGTGGTAGCATACCGGGCATCCATATACCGGGCACTCCTCCGGCAGATTCGGCAGCTCCTCAAAGAAGCACCCCTCCAGCCTCACCTTCACCCGACAGCCGTCAGACTCCGGATATGATGCCAAGTACTGGCTCCCAGTCTCCTGCAGATCAACGAAGCACCCCTCAGGCTAGTCCGGGAACTATGCCCGGTACGAATCGAGCACCCATGCCTCAAGCTCCGACACCTCGTACAACTCCAAACTCTCCGGGCACCATACCGGATTCAGGTAGTTCAGCTATGCCACGCACCGCTCCCGGAACTTCAGGCACCATGCCGGGCACTATGCAAGGTACCACTCCTGATTCCAGAGAAGATAGGGCTCCCGGTTCCGCTCCGGACAGCAGCCCGTCTGAATCTGTTCCTCGAGATATACCTGGCTTCCATTTACCAGGCACTCCTCCGGCAGATTCAGCAGTTCCTCAAAGAGGCACCACTCCGGTCACGCCCGCACCCGGCGCTCAGACTCCGGGTATGAGACCGGCCACCCCTCCGGCTAATCAGCGCGGCACTACTCCCACTGTACCGGGGGTAATGCCTGGTACTCCTGGTATTATGCCAGGCGGTACACCCGGTACCATGCCTGGTACTAATCAAACACCTATGCCTCAGGCTCCTATGAACCGCACCACTCCGGGGGGTATGCCTCATACTATGCCAGGCTCCATGCATACAGCTCCTGGAGCTGTTCCGGGCGCCTTGCCAAATTCCATGCAGGGCAGTACACCGGGGAGCATGCCTGGTACTCCGGGCTCAGCTGGCGGCTCCACACCCGGCGTCACTCCGGGAGCTGTACCAAACGGCATGATTAACGGTATGGAGCAAAGGGGCTCAGAAGGCTTCCATTATTTCATCAGTAACAATTTGCCGGTCCATAATCCCTACAAGGCTCCAATGGGAATACCCTTATATCCTCTTTACGGATATGATAGCTGTGAGGAGCTTGATAAGGATGCGGCCTATATGAAGCAGCTTTATCCCAGCCAGGCTAAGGCCATACTCCCCTACATTGAGTCTGAATGCGACCAGATGGAATATGACGGCAGCGTAATGTTTGATGAATATCCCGACAGAGTGGCTTTGGACAGAATTGTAGATCGGATTTATGAAAAGGTTAAGGATTTGGATGAGGAAGAGGCTCAGGTGGAAGCAAAAAGCATTTATTTCTATCCTCAGAGAAGATACGGCTCAGGACTTCGGGATATTATCACCCTGCTGCTGTTAAATGAAATCTTTAATCGCAGAAGGCGTTACCGCAGCAGAAGACGCTGGTTTTAAAGCCGGCATCCACTAAAGAATCATCTTTTCCATGTCCGTCACACTACAATGGGCTGTTGCACCATCAAAAAATGGTACGACAGCCCGTTTTTACTAATATTCGTTCATCACCGGAGTTGCAAGAGATATTCTTGTCCTGTTACCGGCTTCATTATAGGCTATAACCAGCTGAATATTGATCTTTACACCATCTGAAACAATATATTCATCCAGCATTCCGGTATAGGCATAAGCGGTATAAAGATCGCCTTCATCATATTCCAGCGCCAGCTCCCCATGCAGCTCATCAATAAGCATCCTTGCCAGCTCACGCTTTGCTTCAGAGCTTAGCTCTCCCTCTCTCACACCTTCATATTCCAGGGTAATCTGCTTACTTTTTGCTCCCAGCTTATTCAGTGAGGCTTCAAGCAGCTTTTTGTACAAATCTATGCTTTTTATGCTTTGCTTCAGATTAAGCCTGGCAATTATATAATGCTTCATTTTAGACTCATCATAGTTGTCTGTAAGGCTTATAAGCTTTAGCTCCGTAAATGCCTGCTTCGCCTGCTTATGGAAGCTGTATTCAATTCGGTCAGGCTCTTCCCAAACTCTGATATCGCCATCTATTCTCAAGCCTATGCTGTCCGCCATCCGGCTTATTATATCCTTTGCAAGGACCAGATCCAATCCGTCAGCTTCATACTCGGCAATAATTTCAAGCCGACTTTGCATTTCATCGGTCTGCGACTTGATAAAAGCATCGGTTATTTTGAACTGATCTCGAAAAGCCTTGTTTACTATTATCTGGGTGATTACCGCCAGCCACAGGACTGCCGCTATATATAGATAAACCCTAAGCTTCCCGGATATAAATATGCCTCTTAGCTTCTTATAAAGGTTATATCTTTCCTCCAACAACATAAAGATTAATCCTTTCATCATACTTCATTATTGGAATCGGTTCCATCTGCCATTATTCCCGAAAAATTAAATAATATTCAAAGAAGCAGATATTCAAAGAGAATCGAGTAGGAGGCGGTGACTAACCGCCGTCCTCTCACAGCACCGTACGTACCGTTCGGTATACGGCGCTTTCAATAGTTGACGTGCACTGACTGATATGCCGTGGCTAAATCATAGAAGCCACTT
>JAAZDK010000024.1 GCA_012512855.1 Clostridiales bacterium | reverse complement strand
TTATAAAATGTACCTTGACAGTTCAAGAAATATAAAATGTGGATAAACCAAGGGGATATTATACCCTTTTGTGAATAACTTTCATAAAAATTTATCCTTGAAAATGAACTGTCGTAATAATTCCATGAATAAATCTATGATTTTTTACCCTCATGATTAATTCAGGTTTAGTTATTATTTTGCTGTAATAGGGGAGGAGTATTATTTGTTGTTAACATCCGACACAAATGAGAACAGAAAGTCCAGGAGACCCGATGATTTTAGTAAAAAAAGCAAAGCAGATACAGAGCGCAGTAAGGGTTCATACGGTAAGCAATATTCTACATATGATGATGAGGATGACTTCAGCCTGCAGCATAAGGGACGAAAGGGCCATGACAGCAGGGGAAGGATTTTGGATACCGACGATATCGAGTTGCCAGACAAGCTGGAAAGCATAAAACGCTTTGAAAGAGAGAAAAAGGCTGCTCAGAAGAAGAACCGCAAGGAGGAGGACGAAAGAAGAAAAAAGCCGCAGTTTAAGCAAAAAAGAAGTACAAAGGACTGGACCAGGGATTATAATTATGGCCTTCTTGATGAAGAGGTCTTTATGTAAACTTGGCAATACCGTACATATGTGCTATAATTATTAGGAATTAAAGCATCTTAATGATATTGATATCATGAAAGATGCTTTTTTGCTTGTGTTTTTATTTAATGTAATGTAGTAATGAAGACACCAATATTTAATGTAATGTAACATGAAGGCCAAGGATTTTACAGTATACTGCTATAAAGCCCATATCTGATATGCTTTAATCAATTGCAGGTTATGCTGTATTACCGAAATACAGCTTTATGCAGATTAGCTGCGGATAATATAGATTGATAAGGATTGATATCATGTCACAGGACAATGTCAGGGAAATACAGATATCCGTTAGGAATCTGGTTGAATTTATATTACGGTCGGGAGATATGACCAGCTCAAAGGCAAAGGCGGACCCCGAGGCCATGCAGATGGGCAGCCGGATGCATCGCAGAATTCAAAAGCGAATGGGGGACAATTATGATGCGGAGATCCCTCTCAGCATAACGGTGCCTGTTAGCTTTGATGATATGGACTTTTCATTGACCATCGAGGGGCGAGCCGATGGTATCATATATAACGATAAAGCTGAAGAGGATATTTCGCTCTCAAAGCTTGATGATACGGGGGATGAAGCGCCAGAGGTTTTTATTGATGAAATCAAGGGAGTATTCAGGGAGCTGTCCCATATAAGTGAACCTGTAGGCGTGCACAGGGCTCAGGCTATGTGCTATGCCTATATCTATGCTGTCAAATTCAATCATAAGAGGATAGGGATAAGGCTTACCTACTGCAATCTGGAAACAGAACAGCTGAAATATTTTGAGGAGGCCTTTAGTATTGAGGAATTGTCGCAATGGTTTGACAGGCTGGTCAATGAATATATCAAATGGGCGGCTTGGCAGCTTAAATGGGTGGAAAAGCGTAATCTGCAGATAAAGGCTCTGGATTTCCCCTTTGATTATCGTCCGGGACAGAAGGAGCTGGTTACAGGCGTCTATAAGACCATTCTGCGCAGGAAAAAGCTTTTTATCGAGGCGCCTACCGGTGTGGGCAAGACAATTTCAACCGTATTTCCTTCTGTCAAGGCAATGGGTGAGGGACTGGTGGAGAAAATATTTTATCTGACTGCCAAAACCATTGCCAGAACCGTTGCTGAGGATACCTTTAAGCTCCTGGGTGAAAAAGGAGCCAGACTTAAGGTTATCAGTCTTACCGCCAAGGAGAAGCTGTGTGTACTGGATAAGCCCTCCTGCAATCCTGCCGACTGTCCCAGGGCAAAGGGGCACTATGACAGGATTAATGATGCTGTCTTTGATTTGCTGACAGCGCAAAATGATATATCAAGAGAGCTTATAGAGGAGCATGCCGCAAAGCATTGTGTATGTCCATATGAAATGTCTTTGGATGTCAGTCTTTGGGCGGATGTTATTATATGTGACTATAATTATGTATTTGATCCGGTTGTGGCACTGAAGCGGTATTTTTCCGCAGACAAGCCGAATGAATACGTATTTTTGATTGATGAAGCGCATAATCTGGTGGACAGGGGCAGGGAAATGTACAGCGCTGTGCTTTACAAGGATGATTTTCTGGAGGTAAAGCACTTTGTTAAGGATAGCCGGCCCAAGCTGACCAAGCTCATTGATAAATGCAATAATGATTTGCTGAAGCTGAAAAGAGCCTGTGATGAATTTGAGGTTCTGGATAATGTGGATGATTTTTACATGCATTTGCTTAGCCTCATGACGGAATATGATTTGCTGATGCAGGAGGGTATAGGAACGGAAGGTGAGGAAGAAATCCTTAAGCTGTATCTGGATATCAGACATTTCATAAGCATATATGAGATACATGATGACAGATACACCATATTCACCGATTATGAGGAGGACCGTTTCAGACTTAAGCTGCAGTGCATGGATCCGTCAAAGAATCTTCTTAATCGCATGGAGAAGGGCAGAAGCTCCATTCTGTTTTCTGCTACCCTTCTGCCCATCCAATACTATATGGAGCAGTTGGGAGGCAAGAAGGATGAGGATTATGCGGTTTATGCCCCGTCCTCATTTCCTGTCGAAAACAGACTCATAATGATTGCCAATGATGTAAGCACCAGATACAGCAGAAGAAATACCAGGGAATACCAGAAAATATGCTCCTATATAAAGAATTTTACAGAGGCCAAAGTAGGCAATTATATGGTATTCTTTCCTTCCTACCAGCTTTTGCAGGCAGTTGCGTCAATTGCAGCCGATCAGCTGGAGGGGCTTGTAATCCAAAGCAGCAGTATGACTGAGGCGGAAAGGGAAAGCTTCCTTGAGCAATTTGTGGATGAGCCTGCAAGCAGCAGGATAGGCTTTTGTGTTATGGGGGGGATCTTTAGTGAAGGGATCGATTTGAGAAATGACAGGCTTATCGGTGCCGTCATTGTAGGTACCGGCTTACCCATGGTTTGCAATGAAAGGGAGCTCTTCCGCGGCTATTATGATGAAAAATGCAATGCCGGCTTTGAATACTCATATCTTTACCCGGGGATTAATAAGGTTCTCCAGTCCGGAGGAAGGGTTATCAGAACCAAGGATGACAAGGGAGCAATACTTCTTTTGGATGACAGGTTTACACAGCAGCAATATTACAGTCTTTTTCCGAGGGAATGGTTCCCTAATGTTGTTGTAAATTTATCCGGTATGAAAAAGGTGCTGGAGGAGTTCTGGAAAGAAAAATAGCTCGCTAAATGCGAGCTAAAGTATATCTGTATGTTTTTTTGATTGCAGAGCTCAGAATTAAGGAATTTCATTTTAGGAAATCTATACGAGCAGGCAATTATTAAAAACGCAATGAGCTATGGTAGTAATGATCATTTTTAATCAGAAAATCCTTACCGGAAATAACTCTTACTATATAGTTAAACAGCACAAAGAATAAGGAGCCGAGAAAAGAGCCGATTACTCCGTATAAAATATCATCTATATCACAACGGGATGGTATTATAAAATACTGCAGCAGCTCAAGAAGCAAGGGGAACAGCAGGAAGGCTATAAGCCTTATCAGGCGGGTTTTTTTGAATAAAATCAGTCTGATATAAAAGCCATAGGGCAAAAATATTAAAATACGGGGCAGAAGATAGGCAGAGATATCGCTCAAAGGAATTTTTCCGTAAAGCTTATCCTCAATAAGAGTGGCAATAATTTCAAAAGGTAGCAGGTTATATTGTGTCCTTTTTACAGGATAAGCCCATTCAAATGCCCCTGGAGCAAATGATGCATATAGTATTATGATAAGATAAAAGACAGTAAATATTATGCTGATATTGCGATAAAAAGCAAAGAAATCCTCGATTCTTGTGCTGTAATCAACAACATATCGAATAATGCAGTGCAATAGAGGGATTAACCAGTTGATTATCACAAGGCCGGGCATTATCCATGAATAGGGAAGGAAGCCTCTGGCTTCACCCAGATATGATACAGCCGTCATTGATAAGCTCATAAATATAGTAAGAAGAGAATAGCAGTAGCAGGCTTCATAAGAGCCTGACTGTGACAACAGAACATGACAGCATATAATAGAAGCTATGCAGGAAATCCCCCATACCAAATAAGAGGGCTTCAGAAAATGATAAGCACCAAACTCAATAAAAATGGTAAATATTCCCATCAATATGATAAGGGAGGATATCTGTAGATTAGTACGCCTTTGCACTTCTACACCTGCTTTCTTTCGTGTTATATTTTTTCTTCATAAAAATCATTCTCATCTTATGAAATATTCAAACCTGGTAAATATACCAACCAAAAAAGCAACTACTATAACGTGTTCTAAATTATAATTCTGATTTGAGAGGGCAGGCATTTTACAATAATGTGTGTATCTGATGCCGGCACTTCTCCGTCTGTATGGATACAGGAGGTGTTTTCCATACTGATTTCTATCTGTGAGCAGCTTAAGGCTTCTACTCCCTTAAAGCTAATATGCTTTCCTTTAAGCAATGTGGGAAGGAGTATCAGGGATCTAACTCTGCTCATACCATGAACCAGGGTGATACTCAGCTTGCCATCGCATGGATCGGCATGGGGAGCCATTGCCAGGCCTCCACCTTCAAACTTGTGTATCATGGAGGATATAAGAAGAACCTTTTTATAGCTTTCCTTTTTAACCCCGTCCAATATTACTGTTGCATTGCTGCGTTCTGCCGCAAGCAACTGCTTTATGGCTATTGCCAGATAAACAAACTTGCCTGCCTTTATGCGATTCAACTTTTTCTTCCATGGCGTTCTCTGAACTCTTGCACATACATCAGCATCATATCCGATGCCGCTGGAGCAGGCAAATCTTCTGCTTGTAACCTCAGCATGCTTAAAAGTAATCTCACCCAGGTCGAGATATTTAAAGTGCGTAGGCTTTAGTATATTGCCTAGGGCTTTAACAGGATCCTTGGATATATTAAGACTTTTTGCAAGATCATTGCTTGAGCCGGCCGGAATATATCCCAGCAGTACCTGTGAGAAATCATCTATTCCATTTATAACTTCATTGACGGTTCCGTCTCCGCCTAGTACGACAATGTTTTTAATTCCGGTATTGTTCCGGCATATCTGCTCGGCAAGCAAAACGGCATGTCCCTCATGTTTGGTTATATAAGCAGCATAAGCTACATTTTTGCTTTCAAGCTCCTTTTTAACTATATGCCAGTAACGGATACCTTTTCCTGAACTGGAATTAGGGTTAATTATAAAATGATACATTCTTTAATCTCCATGTCTGCGAATATAGGTCTTGTTGAGATGTGCAATAAGCCAGTACTCAAAATTGCTTATAGTTTTATTATATGTAAATTTTCATTAAAGTCAATCTTAAGAACTTGTAAAAACTGCATAAATTGTTAACATTTTACCGATTGAAGGTTGTAAACAGTATTATTATAAGCATTACAGTTTAGTAATGCATTTATGCATACATACAGGCACAGAAGTGTCCTTGCTTCATAGAATGTATAGAACGACAATACGGCCAGGTGCCGTTCGTTTGCTATTCAATTAAAATTATTGCATGGGAAAGGAGTTAATTAAATGGATAGACGGATGTATCGTGGTTTTTCCCCTGCCAGGAATGTTCCGTTAAGAGCAAAAGAGCCTGTATGCAGCGATTTTGTAGGATATACTCCGGATGACTCCTGCGAAAGAGACAGCTATGAAGGCGATTTTAACAGGTATCCAATAGGAATGTGCTATGTGCCATGGCAGAAATTCAGAAATCTCTTTGAAAATGAATTTGTTGCCCTGGATAAAGGCACCCTGTTTAAAGAGCTGCATCTAGAATGGTATGGGAGGAGTTGTAAGTAATGGATGCAAGTAACAAAGAAAAACTGTTTGCCTGCATAACTGCCACCAGCTTTGTGTGCGATGAACTCAGATTGTTTCTGGATACTCATCCTACAGACAGAGGAGCTTTAGAGTACTGGGAAAAGATGTCAAGGGTCAGGAACGAGGCTGTTGAAGAATACACAAAATGCTATGGACCAATTGAGTCATATCGAGTAGAAAACGACGGCAAATGGGCATGGGTGGAGGAACCATGGCCTTGGGAAGGAAGGTGCTAGCAAATGTGGAGTTATGAGAGAAGATTGCAGTTTCCGGTAAAAATCAAATGCGTCAATCCGCGACTGGCGATGGTTATAATGAGCCAGTTTGGTGGGCCCGATGGCGAGCTTGCTGCTTCCATGCGATATCTGTCTCAGCGCTATGCTATGCCCAACAGAAAGGTGGCAGGAATACTGACGGATATCGGCACAGAGGA
>JAAZDK010000252.1 GCA_012512855.1 Clostridiales bacterium | reverse complement strand
GTGAAACTCAGCAAAAAGCCGCCAGGAATTATTATCCATTGAGATTCATCATTGACAGAAGAAGAGAAGGTTCTTAGAAATACTATTGAACAGAAGATAGCTCTTTTTACAAGGTATGAGCCGTCAATTGATAATAAACATGACCGACGAGAAGTAAAGTCTCTGTCCTACATAGCTGTTAAAGGTTTATTGTATTTTGCTGCTCATGATAATAATGCTATAAATCTCATAGAAAATGCTCAGGAATGGTCAACAGGCCTCGACAATGTACAAGTTATTAAGATGTATGAGCTGATTTATTATCTTCATAGAAAAAATGTGGCCGATAATAAGGCATTAAAGGCACTGTATAAATATCAATACTTCTTGACACATAATGAGAAAAAAACAAATCCTGAATGGAGTATGTTCATTTCTTCCATGGATAATCACTATAGTTCTTTCTTTGTAAAAAAGGATTAGCCTTGTTCTAATCCACGTAAATCATTTTCCTGGTCATTCCTCCATCTACAACCAGGTTAATGCCTGTAATAAAATTGTTTTCTTTGGCTGTCAAATAAAGACAAGCCCGTGCAATATCATCCGGTTTCCCTACACGCTTTGACAGATGCTGCTCATGGTCAATATTTCTTAATTTTTCATAATCTCCGGTTTCAATCCAGCCCGGTAAAATGGCATTGACGGTAATTCCGAATTCACTTAACGAAGCTGCAAGCGCATGTGTTAATGCTGCAATTCCGCCTTTTGAAGCAGCATACGCTTCTGAATTCGGCTCAGACATAAGTGCCCTTGTGGAGGCAATATTTACAATAGAACCGCCTTCATTGTTATGGCGCATATATTTTGCTGCTTCACGCGATCCTAAGAAAACACTTCTTAAGTTGGTGTTTATGATGTTGTCCCAATCTTCTGTCGTCAAATCAAAAAGAGATTTAAAGACAGATATTCCTGTATTATTGATTAGAATATCTATATGGCCAAATGTTTGGTTGGCAGCCTCCATTAGGCGGATGATATCTGACTCCAGCCTTACATCCGTTAGCACAAAAATTGCGTTGCCGCCTTGCTCTTTTATTCCGGCAGCTGTTTGCTCGCCTGCCGCAGAATCTATATCTGCAATAACGACATTGGCACCTTTTTCCGCATAAAGCAAAGCAATTCCCCTGCCAATTCCGTTTGCAGCGCCTGTAATTATCACTGTTTTATTCAAAAAACCCATAGTGTTTTCACATCCTAAATGAAATTTCGATTAAGTCTGAATAATGGCGTGAAACAAGTTGAGCCATAGCTCATCCCGGTTGGGGTATAGCTGCGAGACACCAAACCCGGGTGTATGAACCATGGCTCAGTTATATATCTAAAATTTGATATAGCCGTCATGAATAATAATTGCATCCAATTTTCGGCCTTCATCACAAATGGGGCATTTATTCGGGCTGTATAACTTATATCCGGGAATGTCATGGCTGGTAAACAGAGCATGGATTTCCCGTTCAAACTGCTCCGGATATGCATTAAACAAGGTGGATATGCCGATAACTTTTCCTCCATAGTATTTCAGGCATTCCAGGGC
>JAAZDK010000251.1 GCA_012512855.1 Clostridiales bacterium | reverse complement strand
TTCGAATATCTATAAAAATATTTATTTTACAAATGAATAATTTAGTTCTTAATTAAAGTTTCTTTTTAACAACGGATTGTAAGCTAAAGCACAGTTGCTTAAAGCCTGATAGCCTTAGACCGGCCGGATCATTAGCCAGATATATTGGGGTTTGGAATTAAGCTTCTGCTAGCTTAAGGCTACATCCAGCATTTTCAGGTATTTTTTGTTAGTCCTTTTATCAAGAGGCTTATAAAGGCTGTCTCTCAGTTTATGCATATGCTCCGTCTTAAAAATCATCAGCTTTTCTAATCTGTCTATATATTCATCGGTGAAATACTCCCTGCTGCCTATAACTGATGCAAATATAAGCTGATAGCAGTTTTCCAGCACAAAATCCTTAACGGCCTCATTTTCCGGCTTGAAGGGGGTTAAGATCTCATGAATAAAATTCAGCAGCTTATTTACTGTTTTTTCATGTGCTCCATGGCTGGTGTTGATTGTCAGCAGTGTCTGATAGCCTAAGCTGTCGTCCTCGCCAATATCCTGCAGATCATCTGCCAGCTGAAGAAAGAAGCCAAGGCCGAGGTACACTATAATTTCATCCTCAGTTAGCGCTCTTTTAACCAGATAGCGGTCTATCAGCACCGATACTCCCCCTTTGTAAAGGGATATATCAAGCCGTTCCTCTTCCGACAGAATCTGGCTGGTGTTTTGCTGCTTTATGCTCAGCTCCTGGGCATCCAGCATCATTAGCAGCAGCTGATATATTTCTGTATTGCTGCTTCTGGGGTATTCACTTTCAATGGCTGATAAAAGCCTGCAGGTCTTTTTTTCGTGCCTTGTAGCAGGCTTAACTGCTTCTCCGCTTATTTTGCTGCGGATAAGCCGGTTGTATTTCTGCTTTTCATCAGGTAAATGCAAGCTGCTGTCAATATAATTATCCGTAAAGGGATAGAGCATACTGTAGCCAAAGGCTGCCATGCTAAAAGGATTTTCATCCTTATGTATAAGCTTAAACATAGCATATACTATATAATTACGTATTGCCTGACCGATTTCATCAAGTGTCAGCTCCGGGCTAAAACGCCGTTCCTGGCGTAAAAACTCCATAAGCTCGTTATAAAGGGCCCTCAGGGAAGCAGGGTCTATGGCCCTGTGAATGGCTACCAGCTCTTCATTAAAAAGAAGATCCTCGATTATAGCCAGCAAACCCTGCTTCCACTTTTTCTTCTTATGGGGCAGACGGGAAAAGCTGTTTATATGCCCGGTCAGCTTTTTAGCCAGTTCCTCAATATATTTGTTATTCTGCTCCCTGACATCATCGGCTACCGGCTGCAGAAATTCAGGGAAGCAGTCGGAGGTCGAAAGCCATTTATCCTTTACCTTGCTCAGATACCTTTCGACAAAAACATCCTTTTTCTGCATCTTTAACCCTCTTGCCATTAATCTGCTTTTGCCCTGATTATATTTCCGAGTGTTCTCAGGCTAAGCTTCTGGCCTGTGTAGAGTACAAGACCCTTATACAGGCGTGCGCTGAGCATGATTACCAGCAGTGAGAATGCTAATAGAATTGCCAGAGACAATATGCCCTGTCCGATACTTATTACGCCTGTGATTAAATCCACAGGGACGCTAAAAGGAATTGTAAGGGGTATCAGTCTTAGTATTCTCATGGTCCCTTCATTGCCGGTCAGAGGGGTGATGTAGCAAAAGAGCCAGCTAATCAAAATTGGGAATACGAATACTCCCTGGGTATTGGCGGCCTCCTCCGGCTTGGAAACCATGCTGCCTGCCAGGCCAGCCAGGACACAAAAGAACAAAAAGCCCACACAGAAGATTATAATTGCTAAAATGACTGCCGGGAGAGTCATGGCGCTTTCACCAATATTAACCTTTAGGAAATTAATTATGGTTATAACAGAATTTTCATACTCCGGATATATAGCCGAGGCAACCGCATTGCCGCCATATAGTCCGATAACTGCGGCAACTATCCATATTAAAAACTGCAGGACTGCTATAGAGGTCATAGCCAGTACCTTTCCTGTGATTAATCCATATGGATGAATGGAGATCAGTAAGGTTTCCATCAGCTTTGATGTCTTTTCTGTTGAAATGGACTTGCTTATGCTCTGGCCGTATAACATCAGCATCATATACATGATAAGTCCGAACACCATAGGAGCTATCATCTTGATTACATATGCCACAATGTTTGTGCTTTCTCCTATATCTTCATAAGAGGGCACTACCGGTTTAAGCAGTATTGAAAGCTGCTCGGCGCTGAGACCTGATTGCATTAGCTTGCCGCTTTCAAAAGCAGTCTGTATGAGGGGCAGCAGTTCGGATGCATTCTCATCGCTTATTTCCGAGTTATTCGGTACAACGGTCTCAATATCATAGCCTGCATCCCTCGCAGATATTATGACGGCGATGGAGCGGGAGCTGTGTTCTGCTGCCTGATATATGGTTTCTTCTCTTGTTTTGTCCTTAACATATATAAATTCTATATCCTTATAGCGTTCCTCCAAAAACTGAGGGTTGAGCTCCTTTAAATTCATAGCCTCCAGGCCGCTGTTGTTAAGGACAAATACTGATTTGATAATTGAGGGTTCTATATCATCGTCAGGCTTAGCCACCAATATATTAATAAGGACAAAGACAAGTATAATCAAAATTGCCACCAGGCTGGTAACCACCTTATAGCCTGCACCCTTTGTAGCTTGCCTGTAGGTAAAGCCAAAAACCGTACGCCATCCCTTAAATTTATTGTTCAATTATTTCCCCTCCTTTATTGTCGCAAACAGCTTTAGCAATTCCTTTGGCTTAACGGTATTGCCGTTGTGCAAAATCAGGTATTCAAATACATTTGAGACTAGCTTAACCAGCAGCGTTATTGTAATAATCTGTATCAGCGTTGCCAGTACAACAATCAATAGATTTGCCTTCCCTATCAAAAGGGCTCCGGGCAGAATAAATGAAGATGACAGAGGGAAGAGCAGGGTAAAGGTTACGTATGCGCTCTCACCACTGGCCATCAGAGCGCTGGCTGCACCAATACCCAAATATGCTCCTACCAGGCAAGTTAAGGTAAACAGGGTAAGTCCCTCCTGAACCTCCTCCAGTTTACTGACTGTTGCACCTGCAAAGCTGGCCAGTATGCCATAGAAAAGGACACCAAGAAGCATCAGCAGGAAGCAGAAGATAATGTTCACTATATTCAGATTGGCAAAAATATTTTCCGGCAGTAATTTGCCTATCATACTCTCGCCTGTCTCTGAAAGAAAGCTGGTAGTAACTGTATTAGAGATAAAGACTAAGGCCACCATTGATCCGGTCTGTATCAGGACAGCCACCAGCATGGCCAGTATCTTTCCTAGCATTAATGCCAGCGGCTTAATTGAAATCAGAAGATATTCAATAACACGGGTTGATTTTTCGGTAACAACCGATGTGGCAATTAATGAGCTGGACAAAACACTGACCATTAATATAATGAACAATATAGCATATATAAACCAGTATTCGGCGCTTGATATGGAGGTATCCTCCTCAAAGATAATCTGTCCCAGATCATCGGTCACGGAAACTGATGAGGAAACCGGAGCAAAAAGCTTCTGAAGCTGCTCCTCGTTTAGTCCCATCGACGCTATTTTCATATTGTAAAATTGCGTAGTTACGGCATCACCCAGCTGCTGAAGGCTGGCATCGTTTACAGGGCCTTCGCCCGCCTTGGCAAAGGAAAGATTAAAAAAGCCATCCTTATCGCTTATTGTCATTATTACTGAGCTTTGCTCCTCTGTCTGTATCCTTTCTGCAACAGTATCATAGCCTTCCTGCATCTTTTCAAAGCGGATGTGCGCCAGGGCTTCATCAGTAAGCAGCCCGTTAAAGTCAAAATCAACAAGAGAGCTTTCATTATTGACGTAGACCTTTTTGACAGGATTTATTGCATCAAGGCCCTGTACATTCTTGCCTGGGCTTATAAGATTAAATAATGGCAATGATATAGAAGCAAGGGTCACCATTATTATATAGGATATAATAAAGGATTTACTTTTCAGAGTTTGTTTAAGGGTAAATGAAAAGACACTCCATACCCCGGTCAGACTATTTTTCTTCATTTTCAGCCCCCACCTTTTCAACAAATAATTCATGCAATGACGGTTCCCTGAGCTCAAATTTAACAATCTGAATACCATCGTTAATAAGTCTGGTAAGGAAGCTCATTGCCTGCGCCTCACCTGTAACCCTCAGATGATATTCACTGGGGGTCTTGTTGACAATAGGCAGACCCATTTCGGAAATGTATGAAGATATATCATTATCACTCTTTACGAACAGATTTACCCGACCGTAGCTCTTCTTGATTTCGTTCAGATTGCCCTGCAGTACCGTTTTGCCGCGGTTAAGTATGGTTATATCGGAGCAAAATTCCTCTATAGTGGGCATCTGGTGGCTGGACATAATCAGGAATTTATTCTTGGCTATTTCTTCCCGTATGATGGATTTGAACAAGTCTGTATTAACCGGGTCCAGGCCGCTGAGAGGTTCATCAAGTATCAACAGTTCGGGGTCGGAGAGCAGGGCTGCCATAAGCTGAATCTTTTGCTGGTTACCCTTGGAAAGCTGATCTGCGCGGTTAGCCTTTGATTTTTTTCCCTTTTGCTTTGGCGGGAAAATATATTCGGTTACAGCAAGACGCTCTGCCCAGTACCTAATCCGCTGCATAGCGTCATTCTTCCCAACGTTGCGCAGCTTGGCAAAATACAAGAGCTGATCCAGCAATGAATACTTGGGATACAAGCCACGCTCCTCCGCCAGATAGCCGACATTGGTCTTTAAGGGATCCAGAGGCTTGCCCTTCCAGAGCACCTCGCCCATATCCTTGGCCAGCATCCCTAAGATAATGCGCAGACTGGTGGTCTTTCCGGCACCATTGGTACCAAGCAGTGCATATACTCCCGGCTGGTTAATTTCAAAGCTCAGATTATCAACAACAACCTTGTCTCCGTAGCTTTTAGTTAAATTTTTCACACTTAAAGACATATTATCCCCCTTTGTCCGGTCCTGTCATCAGGACCTGTATTTTAAAATTTTACAATATCCGGGCAGCGGCCCTCCCAAAAAACATACAGGAGCCGAATTGCCGTAAGCATGATGATTATAACATGTATGGATTAAATAGGAAAGTAATCTTAACATATTTTAATAATTTTGTAATCGATATCCAAAATATCCGAAAATTATTTGAAAATTTATAAAAAACTCCCAAAAAAAGTGTATGATAATGCATAAAAAAATCGAACTAATTTCCAAATGAATTAAAAATTTAAAAAATTTAAGAAACAGGACAAAAAATTTATAAATTTTTATTCCTTTTTTTCTAGGATATGGTATAATTATATCTACCGCTTGCACGGTTAATTATATGGAAGGAGGTGGGCATTAAAGTGAAGTTAGTTTTTAACCCAAATGATGATTACAACAATATAATGGGGGGAAGACCAATTGGACTACAAGAACGGTACAGAGGTGTTGCCGGCCCACCTGCTGAAGGAAATTCAAAAGTATATAGAAGGAAGCCTTATCTATATACCTAAGAAGAGTACCAGAGTAGGATGGGGACAGGCAAGTGGTGCCCGCAGAATTATTGATCAAAGAAATCAAACAATTGTCAAATTATTTAAGCAGGGAGACAGCATTACGGAATTATCGGAAAAGTTTCACCTTGGTGAAGAGACAATTAAGAAGATTGTTTACGGGAGAAAACAGCTATAATAATTCTTTCCCTGGTAATTTGACTGTACCGGTGAGATAATAAAGTTGACCGGTCAATCTTGTATGAAAGGGGATGGTTATTTTGATTAAGTATATAGAGGTGGCTAATTTATAAAGCCTTATAAGGGTCGATGCTTTACCTCCGGTAGGGTGTCGGCCCTTTAAATTATCTGCAGGATATTATCCATATGTCTGTAGTATGGCGTACGGGGAATTTAAATGAATTTCCTCGTACGATATTTTTTGCCTTTTGGCGGCTCTGAAAAAGCATTGAAATATTTTAACAGGAAGAATATAATAAGCATGGGTTTTATCTGTGGCGTAAGAAGAATAATTATATAATCAATCAGTGAAAATAGGTGGTTTTTGTGCAGGAAAGATTTGAATTGTTAAGAAAGAAGCATCCTGCTTTTTCCTTTGAAAGCTTTTACATAGAGGATTCCGGTGATAAGCTGCTTATCTGCTACAGCTTTTTTCTGGGTGATGAAATAAGCTTCAGGCCTCGGTGGGAGTTTGCAAAGAAGCATAAGGATATTGATTACAGCAGGGATGAGCGATTTCGCAGGCTGGTATTCAATCTGGGACTGGTGGAGCTTATCAGCTATTGGAAGTGTGCCTGTTCACCGCTGGTCCAGATTAAAGCGGGATATATAGACGATGAGCAGCTAAGGTGGTGGAAGCGCCAGTATTTTCTGGGCCTCGGAGAGTTTTTCCATGTCAACAGAATAAATACCAATATCCATGATTTTATGAATATAGAAGTACTGGCCGAGCCGGAGGAAGGGCCCTTTACTAATACGGAGTTTAAAAAGTCAGGCTGTCTCATACCCATAGGCGGCGGTAAGGATTCTGTCGTGACGATGGAGCTGCTTGGCGGCAGAAAAGAAGATAATCTCTGCTATATGATTAACAGCAGGGAGATATCGGTGAAATGTGCCAGGCTGGCCGGATTTAGCGAGGATGAGATAATAATTGCAAAAAGAAGTCTGGATCAGACCCTTCTTTCATTGAATAAGGAGGGCTATTTAAACGGGCATACACCCTTCTCGGCGATTGTTGCATTTTCTTCGGTACTGACAGCCTATCTTTTTGACAAGGAATATGTCGTACTGTCAAATGAAGCAAGTGCCAATGAAAGCACGGTTGAGGGAACACAGATCAATCATCAGTATTCTAAAAGCTATCAGTTCGAGCAGGATTTCATAAATTATGAGAAGCGCTATATTGACAGTGGAGTCCATTATTTCAGCATCTTGCGGCCCTTTAGTGAGCTGCAGATTGCAAGATATTTTGCAAGGTATGATAGATATTTTAAGGTCTTTAAAAGCTGTAACGTTGGCAGTAAATCCGACATCTGGTGCTGCGCCTGCCCCAAATGCCTGTTTGTCTTCGGGATTATGTCACCCTTCATAGAGCTTGCTACCCTGACCGAAATCTTTGGAAGCAATATGCTGGAGGACGAAAGGCTGATACCCATTTTTGACAAGCTGATAGGGGAGGAGCCTGAAAAGCCCTTTGAGTGTGTGGGCACCCGTGATGAGTTAAATACAGCCATATGTATGGCAATAAAAAAATGGGAGGCTAAGGGGTTAGGCTTGCCCCTGCTGTATCGTTATTATAAGAGCAAGAGCCTGTACCGGACATATAAGGAAAGGGACGCCGACCTTTACTTTAAATACTACAATGAGGAAAATTCTGTTCCGGCCGTATTTGTCAGGGATTTAAAAAATCAAATGTTGGATGAATGAGGGAAATAATGATTAATAAAATACTGGAAAAATTAAATAATAAAAAGATCCTGATTCTTGGCTATGGCAGGGAAGGAAAATCAACCTACAGCTTTATCAGGAAATACTATCCGGATATGATAATCGGCATTTATGATCAGCATGAAATAAAGGACAGCCTGCAAAACGTCACCATACATTGCAAAAGCAACTATCAGGATTTACTGGCAGATTACGATCTGATTATCAAAAGCCCAGGTGTGGTTTTTTACAGTAAGAACAGCAAGGATATTAAAAAGCTGACATCACAGACAGATTTGTTTTTGAGTGTATACAGGGACCAGACGGTTGGAATTACCGGCACCAAGGGAAAGAGCACCACCTCGTCCCTGATTTATCATGTTTTAAAAAACGCCGGCAGGGATGCCTTGCTGGTTGGCAATATTGGTATACCGGTTTTTGACAAGCTTGAGCTTATAAATGAGGACACTATAGTCGTGTATGAGATGTCCTCCCATCAGCTGGAGTATACAGGCTATTCACCGCATATTGGGCTGTATCTGAATATTTTCCAGGAGCATCTTGATCATTATGGAACCTTTGAAAAATATGCGGCAGCCAAGGAGAATATTTTCAGATATCAGCAAAAGGGAGATCTGTTCATATATAATAAGAATTTCATTGATCCGTCAAGAAGGTTTAGGGCGGATACCATAACCGTAACCGAATACTGTGAGGATGCGGATATGTTCATCAGGGATAATCGCATCTGCTATAAGGGCAGAGAGCTGGATATAAACGAGGATGAGATACTCCTTAAGGGACAGCATAACCTCTACAATGTCGGAGTGGCTTATTGCGTTGCCCATTATTTTGGAGTGGCAGATGAGATTTTTTATGAGGCTGTAAAAACCTTTAAGCCTCTGCCCCATCGTATGGAATATGTGGGTGAGGTAAACGGTGTAAAGTATTTTAACGACTCCATTTCAACCTGCTGTGAAACAACAATTCATGCCATAAGCAGCATAAAGAATATAGATACGGTCATACTGGGAGGTATGGACCGCGGCATAGAATACAGGCCTCTGGTTGATTTTTTGATGTCATCCCGGGTACGAAATCTGATTTTAATGCCGGATATCGGGCAACGGATATATAATCTGATAGCTAATACAGACAGGGGGATGGGTGGCAAGAATATTTACATGGCAGCAACGATGGAGGAGGCGGTTGCTACCGCAAAAAAGGTGACCCTGAAAGGAATGACCTGTCTTTTCTCCCCTGCAGCCGCAAGCTATGGCTTTTATAAAAACTTTGAGGAACGGGGCGATATTTTCAAAAGGTGTGTTTTAGGCTAGTAAGCCTTTTTCACATATTAACCTTCGCCTGTCAGATAAGGTAGCTTTATTGCTTTTGATATTTGTGAAAAATAATGCATACATATATAAACAGAAAGTAAGGAAGCTGGGCCACTTGCGGCATCAGCTTCCTTTGTGTAAGGGGGACATTTATTTTTCTTTTCTGCTTTTTTCGTGCTTGCTTTCATGTACTCCATTGGCTTGCCCTTCTTTTATTCCCAAATCTGCAAAGCGGCTCGGATCTATCTTTCTGAGCTCCGCCTTGCT
>JAAZDK010000250.1 GCA_012512855.1 Clostridiales bacterium | reverse complement strand
GCAGCTTGCCGTTATAATTGTATCCCATGGCATAGCCATGTGCCCCTGTGTCATGTATTACAATCAGATCACCTATATCAATCTTCGGGAGCATACGATCTATGGCAAATTTATCATTATTTTCGCATAATGAGCCGGTAATATCATATTTATGGTCATGGGGCCAGTCCTCCTTGCCCATTACCGTAATATGATGGTAGGCCCTGTACATGGCCGGTCTCATCAGGTTGACAGCACAGGCATCAAGGCCAATATACTCCTTATAAATATGCTTTTCATGGGTAGCTGTAGCCACCAGATGACCGTAAGGCGCCAGCATATACCTTCCCAGCTCGGTGTAAATCGCAATATCACCCATGCCGGCAGGAACAAGTATTTCCTCAAAGGCCTTTCTTACCTCGTCACCAATATACATGATGTCATTTTCCTTCTCCTCTGGCCTGTAGGGGATTCCTATGCCTCCCGACAGGTTGATGAATTTGATATCAGCCCCTGTCTTGTCACGAAGCTCTACAGCCAGCTCAAAGAGAATTCTGGCCAGAGTCGGATAATAATCGTCACCGGTGGTATTGCTGGCCAGGAAAGCATGTATTCCAAAGGCTTTGACGCCTTTATTCCTAAGCTTGATAAATCCATCGATCATCTGCTGTTTTGTAAAGCCGTATTTTGCATCACCGGGATTATCCATGATTCCATTGCTGGTGGCAAACACTCCACCCGGATTATAACGGCAGCATATGGTCTCTGGAATCCCTGCAACCTTTTCAAGAAAATCAATATGGGTATAATCGTCAAGGTTGATTATAGAATCAAGCTGTCTCGCCTTTACAAATTCCTCGGGAGGAGTTGCATTAGAGGAAAACATGATGTCACTGCCCGAAAAGCCCAGAGCCTCAGACAGCATCAGCTCCGTAAGAGATGAGCAATCGACACCGCATCCCTCTTCCTTTAATATATTAATGATATACGGATTAGGTGTAGCCTTGACAGCAAAATATTCCTTAAAGCCTTTATTCCATGCAAAGGCCTTATGAAGTCTTCTTGCATTTTCCCTTATGCCCTTCTCATCATAGATATGAAAGGGTGTCGGATATTTCCTGGTTATTTCTTTAAGCTGCTCAAGTGTTACAAAAGGTTTTTTCATATAATTCCTCCCATAATATAGATTTGCATGCATAAGCAGATCAAAATGCTACAAAGCTCTGCTATGATGCACCTTTGTATATTAATCCCATCCTGCCCGGAGGGCTTTTTTTATTCTATAAGAAATACAGAAGATTACCTATAGAACAGCTGGAATAGAAATATATTTGCTCCTTAAAGAAATACGATTCTGTTATCTTGCCGGCTGCCATGGCGCTATAAGCTCATATCCGCCTGCCTTAATGGATTCTATATAATCGAATATATCCTTCAGCTTATGATCAAAGGCTACTCCGCTAAGCAAGCTTTCATAGCCATGGGCATCTGATCCAGCCGTAGTCGGCAGTGAGTGCAGCCTGGCATACTCTGCAGCCTTTCTGTCAAATTCAGCATTATTATTGCCTACATTTATTGCCTCGACCGCATCAACATAGTCAGGAAAAAGCCTGACCTCCTTAATATAGGGACGTACACGGTATGGATGGGCATGTACTACAAAGCCGCCATCAGCATGGATTTTTTCATACTGCTCCTCAACAGACCAGGTAAGAATTTCAGGATGGGCCTTCAGCCACTCTTTATCCAGGCCATAAATAAGAAATTCGGTTCCGTTGAAATTGGTTTCCCAACCGAAGAAAACCGAAAGCCCAATGCGCTCGCCTTCCTCCCTGGCATTTTCATAGCCCCTGCAGAACAAATCCACCCAGTCCTCCCAGGGCAGACTTCTGTCCACTGCACAGTTGCCGTTAAAGAAATGATCCGTCACAATAATGCCATCATAGCCGGCTTCCTTGTAAAACCTTGCATGCTGGGCTCCGCTTGCCCTGGAACAGGCGCTTGCTTCGCTGGTATGAAGATGTGTCTCATATCTGTATAGGCTCATTTTTATCATAGCCTTTCTGTTTACATAATAGATAACTAAAATTACCGGATTTAAAGCCAAAAGAGTATATGACCACACTAAGGCCCCTGACAACACTGTCGGCTTAGTATGGCAATATACTTTAGCTTATGAATATCTCTATAAATATTGCTCCTATTATACAACATTCTGCGAATATTTCAATCTTTTTTTGACCTATATGCGACATTTGTGCAGTTTTTTGCCCGAACATATGATTGTTAAATGGCTGGAAATCTTAAAAAATATATGATATAATACATTTTAAATGTTAGCCATTACATATAATTTGCCGGCAGCTGCCTGTTTCCGGCTATAATTCATGCCTGAAGGCAGCCGGCGAAATGCTGATATGTATTTCTATATATCATAATAATTTCGGAAATTTGACGAAAGGAAACTGAAGTAGTATGGAGCAATATAATGGAAGTCATATAGTAGTTTTGGAGGGACTGGAGGCAGTCAGAAAGCGTCCCGGAATGTATATAGGCAGTACCGGCCCCAGAGGCCTGCATCATTTAATCTGGGAAATCATTGACAACGGCATAGATGAGCATCTGGCCGGTTTCTGCAGCAGAATTGATGTTACCCTGCTTAAGGACGGCGGAATTGAAATAGCCGACAACGGGCGTGGTGTACCTGTAGACATCCACCCTACCAAGCATATCCCTACAGCCCGGGTTGTATATACCATCCTGCACGCCGGCGGCAAATTCGGCAATTCTGTATACAAGGTCTCCGGCGGTCTTCACGGTGTCGGTGCCTCTGTTGTCAACGCCCTGTCCAAGAGAATGATTGTGGAAATCAAAAAGGACGGAAAAATCTACCGCGATGAATACATAAACGGCGGTCATCCGGTTACCGAGCTTGTGGACGGATATTTGCCTGTTGTGGGTAAATGCAATAAATCCGATACAGGTACCAAGGTTACCTTTTATCCGGACGACACCATATTTGAAACAGTCGAGTTCAAAGCGGACATTATAATGAAAAAGCTTAAGGAAATTGCATTTCTGAATAAAAATCTGCTGATTACCTTCACCGATCAGATAACTGGTATAACAAAAAGCTACCAGGAGGAGCATGGTATCAAGAGCTTTGTATCCTATATTACCCGTGATATGAATGTACTTCATGAGGAGCCTGTTTATCTTGAGGGCAAAAGCGGTGAAATCGAGGTAGAAATTGCTTTTCAGTACACCGACAGCTTCTCCGAACAGATAAATTCCTACTGCAACTGCATAAATGTTGTGGATGGCGGAACGCTGGTGACGGGCTTCAAGACCGCCCTTACCCGTGTTCTGAACCAGTATGCCAGAGAGCTGGGCTACCTAAAGGAAAAGGATGACAACCTGGACGGCAGGGATATCCGCAACGGTATAGTAGCAGTCATTTCAATAAAGCATCCTGATCCCCAGTTTGAAGGCCAGACCAAGACCAAGCTGGGCAATACCGATGCCAAGAGTGCCGTTGATGAGGTATTCTCATCAGAGGCCCAGCGCTGGTTTGACAAGAATGTGGAGGTACTGAAGTCTATTCTTGAAAATTCCATCAAATCCTATAACGCAAGAAAAGCCAGCGATAAGGCCAGAACAGCGGTACTTAAGCAGCTTAATGATGTGGATACCAGAAGCAAGCTGGCATCCTGCTCATCAAAAAAGCCTGAGGAATGCGAAATCTATATCGTTGAGGGAGACAGCGCCGGCGGCACCGTAAAAACCGCAAGAAACAGAAAGACCCAGGCTGTGCTTCCACTTAGGGGTAAAATCCTTAATGTTGAAAAGGCAACCCTCGAAAAAATCCTGGTCAATAACGAGATTAAGACCATGATAGCCGCCTTTGGCTGCGGTATAGGCGAGGATTTTGATATCAGCAAGCTCCGTTATGATAAGATAATTATTCTAACGGATGCCGATGTTGACGGCTCTCACATCAGCACCCTGCTGCTTACCTTCTTCTACCGTTTCATGCCGGAGCTAATCCTGGAGGGCAAGGTCTATAAGGGTATGCCTCCCCTGTATAGGGTTGAATATGAAGCGGCAGGAAAAGGCAAAAAGGGTAAACAGTCCAAATATCTATATAATGACTTTGAGCTGGAGAAATTCAGGAAGGAAGGACATAAGATACTAAATCTGCAGCGCTACAAGGGCCTTGGTGAAATGGATGCCCAGCAGCTGTGGGAAACCACTCTTAATCCTGAAACCAGGGTGCTGGCCCAGATAACCATCAGCGATACCCTTGAGGCTGATGAAATCACAACCATGCTTATGAGCAGCAACGTGCCTCCCAGAAGGAGCTTTATAATGCAGGAGGCCAAATACGCCAAGCTTGATATATAGATTTGTTAAACCAACTTTCCGCTTTTTAAGCAATTACTATAGATGTCGCCCTGATGCGGCTTATGGAGGTTAATGTTAATGAAAAAGCTTGAAGAACAGATTATACAAATGGATTATTCAGAGGAGATGAAAAGCAGCTTCAGAGACTATGCTATAAGCGTCATAATCTCAAGAGCATTGCCTGATGTGCGGGATGGCTTAAAGCCTGTGCAAAGGAGAATACTCTATGCTATGTCCGAGCTGGGTCTGGACCCGGACAAGCCCCACAGAAAGAGTGCCCGTATCGTCGGTGATACAATGGGTAAATATCATCCCCACGGAGACAGTTCGATATATGACGCCCTGGTAAATATGACCAAGGAATATTCACTGATGATCCCCCTTGTCGACGGCCATGGCAATTTCGGTTCCATAGATGGCGACCCGGCGGCAGCTATGCGTTATACTGAAGCCAGATTATCACCGGGAGCCAAAACCCTGCTTGACCATCTTGAAAAGGGCCTGGTGGATTTTGTCCCTAACTTTGATGACAGTGAAAAGGAACCGGCTGTATTGCCAGCCATGATCCCCAACCTCATAATCAACGGTTCCACAGGCATAGCCGTAGGTATGGCCACAAACATACCACCCCACAATCCGGGTGAGGTGATTGACGGTATTATTGCATATATGGACAATCCAGATATAAGCACAAAGAAGCTTATGAAATATATCCCCGCCCCGGACTTTCCTACAGGGGGAATAATAATAAACAAGGATGACCTTGAAAGCCTTTATGAGACAGGCGAGGGCAGGATCCGCATCCGTTCAAAGGTTGAAATAGAAAATGGTGAAAACGGCCGTAAGAATATAGTCATAACCGAAATACCCTATACTATTGCGGGAAATAAAACCAAGCTGGTGGAAAGCCTGGCTTCGCTGGTTAAGGACAAGGTATTTGATGAAATCTATGATATCCGGGATGAGTCCTCCAAAGAGGGAATCCGTATTGTTATAGAGGTAAAGAAGGACAGGGATATAGATAATCTCTTAAACGGCCTCTACAAAAAAACCCCCATGGAGGATACATATACAGCCAATCTTCTTGCCGTCAAGGAAAAGCAGCCAATCGTATTCAACCTGAAGAGCCTGATCGGCGAGTTTGTGGATTTCCAGGTGGACCTGTATACCAAGGAATATGAATACCTCCTGGATAAGGCCATAAAGCGGCAGGAAATTGTAGAGGGCCTGATAAAAGCTACAGACATAATCGATTTAATAATCGAAATTTTGCGGGGCAGCAGCTCCGTCAAGCAGGCAAAGGCCTGCCTTACGGATGGCAATACCGAAGGAATCAAATTCAAAAGCGCCAAATCCGAGAAGGAGGCTAAAAAGCTTAATTTTACCGAGCGCCAGGCGGATGCTATTTTGTCTATGCAGCTCAGCAAATTAATCGGCCTTGAAATTTTAAAGCTGCATGAGGAGGGCGCATCCCTGGCAGAGTCTATAAATGAGTACAAAAAAATTCTCGGGGACAGCAGGGAGCTTTATAAGGTGATAAAAAATCGTCTTAAGGAATACAAGAAGCTCTTCAACCGCCCCAGAAAAACCATGCTGGAGAATACCACCGCTTCCGATTATGTTGAGGAGGTTAAAATTGAGGACATTTTCGTATTGATCGACCGCTTTGGCTACACCAAATCCATCGACTTGACAAGCTACACCAGGGCATCGGAGGATAATCTTAAGGAGTTTACTACTATTCTGCAAATGAAGAGCAATGACCGACTCTGCGTATTTACTGCAGAGGGTAACATGTATCAGGTTAAGGCGGAAAATATCCCAAGATGCAAAATGAAGGAAAAGGGAGTCCTCATACACAATCTCTGCAAGCTTGATAAGGAAAATGTCATCCTCTACACCTCCTTTGAGCAGTTGTTTGAAGCCCAGCTTCTGTTTACCACCAAGGCCGGTTATGTAAAGCTGGTTTCAGGAGCCGAGTTTGAAACCAACAGAAGCCAGATTCAATCTACCAAGCTGGAGGATAATGATGTAATCGTCAGCATTAATCTGATCAGTGCAGCCCAGAAGCTTTCCGGCAATCAAAGAGTCATTATGCTTACAGAAAAGGGCCTGGCTCTCAGTTATCCGCTGGATGAGGTCAGCGAGCTGAAGAAGACCAGCCGGGGTGTAAAGGGAATCACTCTAGATAAAAAAGATCAGGTATGTTATACAACAGTTATTGAGCAGAACGCTGAAAGCTTCACATATAACGATAAAATTATTAATACCAAAAAGATTAGGCTTAAAAAGCGGGCAGACAAGGGCCAGAAGCTGTCAACCTAGCTCCTGAATTTATTACTTCTGAATATTTATATAGCTTATTTCTTTTAGAGCTTTTGCAGGATAGTTAGCTATCAGCAAAAGCTCTTTTTACCTCCGTTCTTACTAAATTCATAAAAATCAACAGCTTTCCAGCATAATAAAAATAAGCTGCTTCCATGCCCAGCCTGATGGCCAGTCACGTAGCAGCCAAATTTTTATTGCTCAATATATCCATTATATTTAATATTTTATTTGAGTATATTTTACTTGTTTTTGCAGTTTTTTTGAATATTACAAATACTTCGGCTATATACAATTGCAGCTCTTCTGATTTTTAATATTCAATATATTTTTATAATACTTCTTCTTAATGATCCTCGGAGCCCTGTCCATAGTAAGCGTTGGCACCATGCTTTCTGAAATAGTGCTTGTCCAGCAGATACTGAGATACACGGGGAGTGTCAGGATTCAAATTCAGTGTCTTGTATGCCATCTCGGCAACCTTGTCCATTACAACCATGTTATATACACTGCCTGCGGCGCTTCTGCCCCATGCAAAGGGTCCATGGTTTTTAACCAGAATACCGGGGCAGGCCAAAACGTCCCTTTCTCCGATTGTTTCAACTATTACCTTGCCTGTATTGAGCTCGTAGGCTTCCTCTATCTCCTGGGCTGTCAGTTCCCTGGTGCAGGGGATATCACCGTAGAAATAATCTGCATGCGTTGTGCCAAATGCGGTTATAGGCATACCCGCCTGGGCAAAGGCGACTGTCCAAACTGAGTGGGTATGTACCACACCGCCGATTTCAGGATAGGTCCTGTACAATACAAGATGTGTAGGTGTATCACTGGATGGCTTGTAATGACCTTCTACAACATTTCCGTCCAGATCCAGCACAACCATGTCCTCAGGCTTCATTGTTTCATAATCAACACCGCTGGGCTTTATTACAACCAACTGCTTTTCCCTGTCAATACCGCTTACATTACCCCAGGTATAAATAACAAGCCCCTTTCTGGTAAGCTCCATATTGGCTTCATATACTTCCTGCTTTAATTTTTCCAGCAAGTTAAGCACCTCCGTATTCATATTGGTAATCCGATACCTTTTACAATAATAATAGATATCCCTTCAATTTTCAATAGCGGATCTCATATCAAATCCAGCTCCTGCAGCATCCTAATGCATTCTACTGCGGACCGGTTTTTATCCTTAACCTCAAGCATTATGTCAATATCCTTCCTTCCAAGCCTTTGCACAAATTCAATGAACTCGGCCGGATTTATGCTTTGTGAATGTGAACCGGCTTTCTTGTCCCTATCCTGCTGTGAGTAATGGATTTTTTGCCTGCCGTCCTCCTTTTTCCATGTAGCTTTACATTCATTAATCCAGTCAATCTCATCCTTTATTATATCGGGAGGATTGACCTTATGATGCAGATTATCGAAGACAACCGGTATGCCACAGCTTCTGCCTATAGTAAGCACATCCATAATATTATAAGACTTATCGTCATTTTCAATAACCAGCCTTTGCTTTATCCTATTGTGGAGCCTGTCATAATTAAGCATAAAACGCTCTGCTGCCTCTTTCTTATCCTTATAAATACCTCCGATATGAAGAATTATTTTATGCCGGGAATCCGTTCCGAGAGCCTCCAGCACCCTGGCATGATACTCCAGATCAGCAATTGTCCTTTTTACCACCTCTTCATTCGGCGAATTCAGTACCGTATATTGTCCGGGATGCATCGACACCCTGAGCTGGTGCTTTTTTATTATCTCTGCCAGCTTTTCAAACTGTGTCCTGAACAAATCCCACCATTTGATTGTATTAACCGGACTGGAGCCAAAGGGTATAAGTTCAGAGCTTATACGAAATAGCCTGATATTATTTTCTATATTGTAATAAAGCATATGCTCCAGAGACAGCAGATTATTTTCAGTTATTTCATATAAACGCCTGGCATCCGCATTCCGGGCCCTGCAGCTCTTAATGGCTGTATCGACTACTCCCACTGTAAGGCACGCATATCCGATCCTCATAATGTCTCCTTCAGCTTTCTGCCGGCATTGAAAATTAGCGGCAAATTAATCTGGCTTTTTATTTAATGAGTTTGTCCGATACTGCTGTTTTTATGTATTATCCGGATTTAACTATCTACATCAGGCGCAAAGCTAAAATACTCAAAAGTGAAAAACAGGCTGTATAAGATAAATTAGCTGTATAAAATATATTAATTGTGAAAATGTAAATTATAAAGAAGCTCTATATAAAAATACAATTTTTTTGCATTTTTCGTAAAAAAATTGATAATAACCACTAGCAAGCGAAAAAAAAATATTGTATTATTATTCTTGCATTTCAAAATAATCCATTTTTTTATCCAATAATCCGGAGGTTTTAGTGTGAAAAAAGAAATTATTATCGTACTTGACTTCGGTGGTCAGTACAATCAGCTTATTGCAAGAAGAGTAAGGGAATGTAATGTATACTGTGAAGTTCTTCCTTACAATACAAGTATTGATAGGATTAAGGAGCTGGCTCCTAAGGGAATCATTTTCACCGGTGGTCCTGCCAGTGTCTATGAACCGGATGCCCCTTCATGTGATCCGGCTATTTTTTCTTTAGGCATACCTATTCTGGGAATCTGTTACGGCTGCCAGCTTATGACCCATCTTCTTGCAGGCAAGGTATCCAAGGCGCCCGTAAGGGAATACGGACATACCCAAATCAGTGTCGATACCGAATCCAAATTATTTACCGGCATCTCCCCTGATACATCCTGCTGGATGAGCCATACCGATTATATAGAGCAGCCTGCCGCAGGCTTCAGAATAATTGCAAAAAGCGCTTCCTGTCCTGTTGCAGCTATAGAAGATTCCGAGAGACTGCTTTATGGTGTCCAGTTCCATCCCGAGGTGGCACACACTCCGGAAGGAACAAGGATGCTTCACAATTTCCTCTATCAAATCTGCAACTGCTCCGGTGACTGGATTATGTCATCCTTTACAGAGGAAATGATTGCGTCCCTCAGGGAAAAGATAGGTGATAAAAAGGTATTGTGCGCCCTTTCCGGTGGTGTGGATTCATCAGTTGCCGCAGTATTGATTAGCAAGGCTGTAGGAAAGCAGCTGACCTGCATCTTTGTGGATCATGGCCTGCTTCGTAAAAATGAAGGCGACGAGGTGGAAGAAATCTTCACCAGGCAATTTGATGTAAACTTAATTCGTGTTAATGCCCAGCAGCGCTTCTATGAAAAGCTGACCGGGGTAACTGAGCCTGAAGCAAAAAGGAAAATTATCGGCGAAGAATTCATCCGTGTGTTTGAGGAAGAAGCCAGGAAAATAGGCAAGGTTGATTTTCTTGTTCAGGGAACCATCTACCCTGATGTAATAGAGAGCGGTTTAGGCAAATCCGCCGTTATAAAAAGCCATCATAATGTAGGCGGACTTCCCGAGCATGTGGATTTCAAGGAGATAATTGAACCCCTTCGCAGCCTTTTTAAGGATGAGGTAAGAAAGGTTGGCCTTGAGCTGGGAATTCCCGAAAAGCTGGTATTCAGACAGCCATTTCCGGGTCCCGGTCTGGCTGTGCGCATAATTGGCGATATAACTCCCCAAAAGGTGGCCATACTTCAGGAGGCCGACTACATTTTCCGTGAAGAGATAGCCAAGGCGGGGCTTGACAAAGGCATATCACAGTATTTTGCCGTATTGACCAACCTGCGCAGCGTGGGTGTCATGGGGGATGAAAGAACCTATGACTATACAATAGCCTTAAGAGCGGTAACCACATCAGACTTCATGACCGCAGAGTTTGCCAGAATCCCCTGGGAGGTCCTTGCCACAGTATCCAACAGGATAGTAAATGAAGTAAAGCATGTAAACAGAATCTGCTACGACATAACTACCAAACCACCGGCTACGATCGAGTGGGAATAAAAATAAGACTATATTAGCCGGTGGCTTTGGCCTCACGGCATCCCAACTGAACCACAGAGGCTCCTTCAATGATCGGAAAGGAGCTTTAGAGAATATAAAAGCGATAAAAATGTTGGAGTATGGCAGGTGTACCGACCCCTAAAGTTAGCTTTCTTTGCTCAAACTTTGTGGGGCACAACAAGGTACAATATACTCCAACATTTTTATATTAGTTATATTATGCAGCCGACTTCATTTTTAAATCCAGTCAAAATTATCAAAATGCATCAGAGCAAAAGCTCCCGGTATGGCAATCAGTCTTAGTCAAATAGAACATGCGGATTCATTTCAGCGGGTGTTTTCCATTCAATCCCCAGATCCTTCAATAATTTCTTCTTTTTTGCCCAATAAATATGACAACTGCCCATTCCATAATTGCTATCTTCCAGCCTTTTTTCCAATTCATCCAGCAGCGGTTGAATTCTTTCCAAAGCCTGCTTAAATTCCTGGGTATCCTCTATGGGGTCTCTCATCATGTCAGGTTTTCTCCTTTTAGGGACAAGTTTTATTTTCTCCGGTTTACATAATATATTACAATTTTATATGATTTTATTTGATATTCTTATATTCCTTAACTATCCTGTCCCAATCATCCTTGCTGATTTCTGCCTTGCCCTGTTCGCTGCTCTTAACCAGATCCAGCAAAACAGGAACTGTGGCAATCAGGCAGTTATTCCATTCGGCACCAAAACCAACTGCTTCATTGTTGCCATGAATCTTTGAATAAAAGCCTGCCGGCTTGGGAGCAAACAGGATAACATTTCGTATATTAATACCTTTGTCCCCGATAGCTTCCTTGATTATTTGATTTTCCTTATTTAGATTGAATTTCAAATCAAGATCAGTTGCTTTTACCTGCGGCTCCTTTTCCTGAGACAGGTTAAAGGAATTGACGGTAAATATTTGCCATCGGCCGGGATCCAGAGCAACTATATCTGTCTTTTTCTTGTAACAGCCGCAAAGCTTTACTATGTACAGGGTACCCTTACTGTAAAAGAGAAATTGTGATGTTTTTGAATAAACATTGGCAAGCAATGATAAAAAGCCTTTATACTTGAGCCTCGAATCCTTGGAAAAGCCTTTCATTCTCTGAAGCTGAAGCCAGAGATTTATTCTGCTCATAAGATATCTTAAAATGATTGATAAGGCCCATATCAGAATAATTGCGGCAAGTGTACCAAATATAACCCACTTAAACATAGCAACATCTCCACTCGTATAAATTAAATTAAGCCCACATTTAATTCTATAGTCTGTTTTGATTTTTTACAATAGCCGAATTAACTAATAATGAGCCATTATTTATATCATTCTTGTCATAAGCTTTATCTGTTCCATTCCGTCTGAGCTTTGACGGGTATAAAGAAAAAACATTAATACCTTTATGTCTATCAAATCATACTCACATTAATTTAAAAATCTCTTCATCCCTGATAAAATGCACCGGTATTTCCGGGTATAGCTGCTGCAGCTTTTTTGCCATCTGCTCCATACCAGGTATTTCACTTTCCGCATGCCCCAGAACAATCAGGGCTTTGCCCATTCCCAGCATAATTGCATCTTTAATATACTCCGGGCTTTCCCATTCAGGTCCTTCCCCATAAATAACCAAATCCAGCTCCTTGCCGGCCACCAGCGGAATTACATTTTCTCCACTGCCTCTGTATCCTACCAAAACACCTATTCTCCTGCAGCTGGTCTCAAGATCGCCTGTATAGCGGACATAAGCCAGCCCCAGCTTCTTTTTTATGTGAGAAATAACCTCCTTTAAGGGCATGGCTTTATCAAGGGCCAGGACGGATGAAACAAAGCTGCTCTCAAGCTCATAGTCCAGCCAGCCTAAAGATGCAACAAGAGCCCTTGTAATACCATCATAGCCCTGAAGATGCACATGGTCATGATTACGAAAGATTGCTATCCCGCTATCTTCGATTAATTTATGCTTGGAAAGATATACCGGATCTGACTTAAGCATTTCGCTTCTGTCAAAATGACTGTAATAAATACCCTCATGGCTAATAATCAGGTTAACGCCCAGTTTTTTTGCTTCCTCAATGACCCTGGCGGATGCAAGAAATGTTACCGCAATCTGCTTTACCTCGGTATCCGGATCCCCGTACAGGAGCTGATCTACTGTTTTCTCTCTGTCAATGGCCGGAGTTTTTAATGTATCAATAACATCACGTATCCGTACTTTCATAATAGCTTCTCCAAATTATATTAAATTATAGTCCTGTTTGAATAATTCTCTATTGTGCCGGAGTTAAGGATGTTACCGTCAGTTCAAGATATGCTGAAGGCAAAATTACCTGCTTTGTATTCTTATCTGTCGTACTCTTGATACGAATCAGAACCCTGTCACCTACAAGCACAACTCCTTTATCCCTTTTTATCGTTACAGGGCTTTTAGATGTAACGGTCTTCCACTTTATTTTTTTTATATCTATAGCTGTACCCAGCGGAACTACCGCATATTCATAATTTCTCTTTATATCTGAATCAGATATGGTCAGGATTTTTCCCACCAGGCTTACATTTGTGGGAGCAGCAGCCTGCGGCAGTATTTCGATTACTTTGACTGCCGAATGTACCTTCTTATTTGAACCCAATGTCCTGAATTCAATTGTTCCTGCTGGTATAATGTTATTTGAGGAAGGCAGCAGGGCTGATATATCAATGCTGTTGGATTTGCCATCCGGAGGACTAAAGGTGGTCCAGTTTGTCGCATTCCCCACCCTGTACTGGGTCTGACCTGCCTTAAGTCCCTTTATAACCAGCTTTGATGCATCCAGACTGACTGACGGTGCAGCAGGTCGCTTTGGAATCTTTACCGTTACTATCTTGCCGGCCCTCCTGCTGGCAGTTGCCGTAGTTCTGAACTGCAGGCTGGCTCCCTTCAGTTCATACTGAATTGTAGGCATATTATTGCTGGCACTCTTCCAGACACCGTTGCTTCCCTTGCGATATTCCACTGGAAGGGCTGTATTGCTGTACACTATTCTTCCTACACCATCAACAACCTCATATTTGACCTTAAGACTGTTATCCTCGCCCGGAAGATCAACCTTAAGCGGATTTGTGTCCTTATTGCCTTTAAAATAGACTGTTACTGGCTTTGAAGACATAATGCCCGACAGATCAATAGCTGATACATAATCTATGTATTCCCATGTTTTCATATTATCTGTACTAATATAAAACTTGGTGCTTCCACCCGGCCCGGCGGTAACAGTCGCTGTTTCCTCAAGCAAATCGATTTGTACCTTAACCTGACTGCCGGATGTCGTTGTGTTGGCACTCGCGTTAAATGAGCGGTTTATTACCAGCGGTATAATAATAAGAGCCAGCAAAGCCACTATTAACCTCTTCATTCCAACAGTTAAGGCAGCTTTAGCCGTGTGTGCTTTGGTATTCTTCATCAGAAACACTCCTTTGTCATACTTTAGAAAGCTATAAGTTAATCTATAGTTCCAATAATGATCTTATCACAGCCTATCCTGATATACAAGATTAGTAAAAATCTTCTTTACTAGGAAATTGGAAGCAATCCGGATCCATACTTTCTTGCTATATGTTATATTATCCGGTCTAGAGCGGATCCGAAAGAATTAAGTAAGGTGCAGCCAAGCCCGCCGCACCTTATATAAACTAATATTCATGATATTTTATAATCACCATATATCAGTATATACGTGACCTTCACTGCTCTTACCGTCAGGATTAAATCTATTCTCTCAGCTAAGCTCATCCAGGCTTTTTTCGTACGCGGGTAGAAATTCATCCATAAATATCTCCACCTCAGGCAGGCTCAGCTGCCTTAACTTAGCTGTGATTGAGGCTTCTGCATTTATGAATTCGCTGTTGCCTGCCTTTCTTTCCTCAATGCATTTTATCAGTGCCGACAGCTTGTCGGCGGCCTTAACCAGCCTCCAGAGGTAAGTATCCTCTTCCTTTGCTGTAAACAGTGACTCATAGCAGCCTCTGATGTCCTCCGGCAGCATGGACAAAAGCTTTTTGGTAGCCGCCTGCTCCACCTTTTTATAAGCGTCCTGTATATCCTCATTAAAGTATTTTACAGGGGTTGGCATATCGCCTGTAATAATCTCTGTGGCATCATGGTATATGGCGATTGCTGCCGCTCTTTCCGCATTCAGATGGTTACCCAGCCGGCAGTTACTTATTATAGCCAGGGCATGGGCTATAATACTAACCTCCAGGGAATGCTCGCTTATATTCTCGGAGAGTGAATTACGCATAAGGGCCCATCTTTTAATCAGCTTCATTCTTGACAGCATCGCATAAAAGCCATTATCCATCTGGTACCAACCTTTCTCTTATGAATTATAATAATTTTATCATTAAGTCTGCTTATGCCATGCCAAATTAGTAGTTACTCTCTTAATCGGAAGGCATATTAAGATATTTCTTTAAAAATTGTCCGGTATATGACCTTTCATTGGCAGCCACCTCTTCAGGTGTTCCGCAGGCTACTATGGTACCTCCCTTGTCGCCGCCCTCCGGACCGATATCTATGATATAATCCGCCGTCTTAATAACATCCAGATTGTGCTCTATTACAACCACTGTATTGCCGCTGTCACAAAAGCACTGGAGTATATTAATCAGCCTGTGGACATCCGCAAAATGAAGTCCCGTGGTAGGCTCATCGAGAATATAGATTGTCCTGCCTGTACTGTGCTTGCTAAGCTCCGTCGCAAGCTTAATTCTCTGGGCCTCTCCACCTGACAGGGATGTAGAAGGATGTCCCAGCCTAAGATAGCCAAGTCCCACATCATACAGGGTCTCAATCTTTCTTTTGATGGACGGGATATTCTCAAAGAATTTAAGAGCCTCTTCTATTGTCATATTCAGGACATCATATATGCTCTTGCCCTTGTATTTTACCTCAAGGGTCTCCCGGTTATATCTTTTACCTCCGCAAGCCTCACAGGGTACATATATATCAGGCAGGAAATTCATCTCTATCTTTATTATACCGTCACCACTGCAGGCCTCACAGCGTCCGCCCTTTACATTAAAGCTGAAACGACCCTTGGAGTAGCCTCTCATCTTTGCGTCCTGTGTGGAAGCAAACAAATCTCTTATCATGTCAAATACGCCTGTATAGGTTGCAGGATTGGATCTGGGTGTCCGTCCTATAGGGGACTGATCTATATTAATTACCTTATCCAGCTTCTCCATCCCCAATATTTGTTCATGCTTGCCCGGTATTTCAAAGGCACGGTTTAAATCCCTTGCCAGCCTTTTATATAGGATTTCCGTAATCAGTGAGCTTTTTCCCGAGCCTGATACTCCGGTTACACAGGTGAATACTCCCAGGGGTATGTCTACATTTATATTCTTCAGATTGTTTTCAGCAGCACCCACAATGGTAAGATATCCTGCAGGCTTCCGTCTTGCGGAGGGCACCGGTATGCTTAAGCGGCCGCTTAAATATGCCCCTGTTACAGATTCCTTAACCTTCATAATCTGCTTGGCTGTTCCCATGGCCACAACCTTGCCGCCATGCTCTCCTGCTCCGGGGCCTATATCGATAATACAGTCTGCCGCATACATCGTGTCCTCATCATGCTCTACAACAATCAGGGTATTTCCCAGATCCTTAAGATTTATCAGAGCCTGCAGAAGCTTGTTGTTATCCCTCTGGTGCAGGCCGATACTGGGCTCGTCAAGTATATATGCCACTCCTACAAGGCCTGAGCCTATCTGGTTCGCCAGGCGAATTCGCTGGGCTTCTCCTCCGGAAAGGCTGCCGGTTGACCTTGACAGGGTAAGATAATCCAGTCCGACATCCATTAAAAACTTTAGCCTTGCCCGAATCTCCTTTAACACCAGCTCTCCTATCTTTTGCTGCATGGAAGTCAGCTGAAGATTATTCATAAAGTCGGCAAGCTCTCTTATTGAATAGTCCGTTACCTCAGCTATATTCCTGTCTCCGACAGTAACCGCCAGAGCCTCCTTCTTCAGCCTCTTGCCCTTACAGCTGCTGCAGGGGGTCGTCCTCATAAAGGTTTCGTACTCCTGCTTGATACCTTCGGAGCCTGTTTCGCGGTAGCGTCTTTCCACATTGCGCAATAAGCCCTCATATGCGACATCATATATACCCACGCCTCTTTGGCCCCGGTAATGTACCTTTACTGTCTTGCCTCCGGTACCGTACATAAAGATCCGGCGGGCCTGCTCAGGCAGCTCATTGTATGGGCTGTTCAGATCAAAATTATACTCCCTGGCCAAAGCCTCAAGCATACATCTTGTATAGCTTCCCGGCTCCACAACAGATTGCCAGCCGGGCGCCGCTATGGCTCCGTCAATCAGGCTTTTATCCTTAAAGGGTACCAGCAGCTCTTCATCAAATTCCATCTTATAGCCTAGTCCGTGGCAATCAGGGCAGGCTCCGAAGGGATTGTTGAAGGAAAATATTCTGGGCTCTATCTCATCAATACTGATTCCGCAGTCAGGGCAGGCAAAATTCTGGCTGAAGGTCAGCTGCTGTCCGCCAACAACATCCACATACATCAGACCATCCGCCAGCTTCAGCACACTCTCGATGGAATCCGCCAGTCTCTTTTCAATTCCTTCCTTTATAACCAGACGATCGACTACAATTTCAATATTGTGCTTGTTATTCTTCTCAAGCTTGATTTCCTCAGTAAGGTCATAGAGATTTCCATCCACCCTTACCCGAACATAACCGCTTCTTTTTGCCTGCTCAAAAACCTTGGCATGCTCACCCTTTCGACCACGAACCACCGGAGCAAGAAGCTGGATTCTGCTTCCGTCCGGCAGGCTCATTATCTCATCCACCATCTGGTCAACGGTCTGCTTCTTTATCTCCTTTCCGCATTCGGGACAATGGGGGATACCTATTCTTGCATATAAAAGACGGAAGTAATCATATATTTCCGTAACCGTTCCTACTGTTGAACGCGGATTGCGATTAGTTGATTTCTGATCAATGCTTATTGCCGGAGGAAGGCCCTCAATGCTCTCAACATTGGGCTTCTCCATCTGCCCTAAAAACTGTCTTGCATAAGAGGACAAAGACTCCATATATCTTCTCTGCCCCTCAGCATATATGGTATCAAACGCCAGCGAGGATTTGCCGGAGCCGCTGAGTCCGGTAAGAACCACAAAGCTGTCTCTGGGTATATCGACGCTTAAATTTTTCAGGTTATTCTCGTTGGCGCCTCTGATTTTTATATACTTTTTATTATTTGCCATAATTCCACCTGTTCTGTAATATATTTTATATCCTGAGCTATAGTTATATAGAAATCCAAATAAAGTCATTGTATAAATATTTCATACATCTTACCATAAGCCAGGTCCAAATCAGCTGCTATACTAGCCCAGTTCGTTAAGATGCTTCTTTATTTCAAGCATCTTGTCACGCAGAATGGCTGCCTGTTCGAAATTAAGCTCGGCAGCCGCAGCATGCATCTGCTTTGTTACAGTCTTGAGGAGCGCTTCAAGCTCCTGTCTGCTCATGGACTCCAGATCCTTTTCAATATCCTTAATATTGGACTCTGCCTTTCTCGTAATGGCAATCTGATCATGTACCTTCTTTTTGATAGTGGTCGGAGTAATTCCATGAAGCCTGTTATATTCCTTCTGTATTTCCCTTCTGCGGTTAGTCTCGGATATGGCCCTGTGCATGGATTCCGTGAGCTGATCTGCATACATGATAACGCGTCCCTCTGAATTACGGGCGGCTCTGCCTATTG
Source organism: Clostridiales bacterium (assembly GCA_012512855.1). Taxonomy (GTDB): domain Bacteria; phylum Bacillota; class Clostridia; order Lachnospirales; family Lachnospiraceae; genus Mobilitalea. Next base: position 5,552 of record JAAZDK010000250.1, on the reverse strand, counting down.
TCTGAATCAGAGAGGTTTCGGATCTGAGGAAGCCCTCCTTGTCGGCATCCAGTATAGCCACAAGGCCCACCTCAGGTATGTCAAGACCCTCACGCAAAAGGTTGATGCCCACAAGGACATCAAAGACATCCATACGCATATCCCTGATTATTTCGGTACGCTCCAGGGTATGGACATCCGAATGCAGATACTTTACCCTGATGCCGACCTCCTTGAGATAATCCGTCAAATCCTCCGCCATCCTCTTGGTAAGTGTTGTAACCAGTACCTTGTTCTTCTTCTCAATCTCCTTTTTGATTTCAGCAAGAAGGTCATCTATCTGACCGGCCACCGGTCTAACAATAACCTCCGGATCCAGAAGGCCTGTAGGTCTGATAATCTGCTCCACCCTCAGCTGCTCATGCTCAGCCTCATAGACGGAAGGAGTAGCCGATACAAATAAAATCTGATTAATCTTGCTTTCAAATTCCTCAAAGCTTAAGGGTCTGTTGTCCAATGCCGACGGTAGACGAAAGCCGTATTCAACCAAGGTCATCTTGCGGGATCTGTCACCGGCATACATTCCCCTGATTTGAGGTAATGTGATATGGGACTCGTCTATAATTATAAGAAAATCATCCGGGAAATAGTCAATCAGGGTATGAGGCGGCGCTCCCGCAGGCAGGCCGGCCAGGTGTCTCGAATAATTCTCTATTCCTGAGCAGAAGCCTGTCTCCCTCATCATCTCTATGTCAAAATTGGTCCTTTCAGCAATTCTCTGGGCCTCCAGCAGCTTGTCTTCACTCTTGAAATAGCGTATCCTTTCCTCAAGCTCGGCTTCTATATTGCGGATTGCTTCCTCCATTCTGTCAGGGCCCACAACATAATGTGAAGCCGGAAAGATAACTATATGGGCCAGGCTGCTTTTAATCTCGCCGGTCAGGGTATCAATCTCCAGAATTCTTTCCACTTCATCGCCAAAAAACTCCACCCTGATGGCCAGCTCACCCGATGTTACAGGAAAGATCTCCACCACATCGCCTCTTACGCGGAAGGTACCGCGTTTGAAATCAATATCATTACGGTTGTACTGTATATCAATAAGTCTCCTGATAACCTCATCCCTGTCCTTAATCATACCAGGTCTTAAGTTAAGTGTCATATTCTGATAGTCGATGGGGCTTCCCAAGCCGTAGATGCAGGAAACACTTGCAACAATAATAACGTCCCTTCGCTCCGACAGGGCAGCTGTGGCTGAATGCCTGAGCTTATCAATCTCGTCATTGATTGATGAATCCTTCTCGATGTAGGTATCTGTAGCCGGCACGTATGCTTCAGGCTGATAGTAATCATAATAGCTGACAAAATACTCTACGGCATTCTCCGGAAAAAACTCCTTGAACTCTCCGTAGAGCTGGGCTGCAAGGGTTTTATTATGGGCAATAACCAGGGTAGGCTTCTGAAGCTGCGCTATGACATTGGCCATTGTAAATGTCTTTCCTGAGCCTGTAACACCCAGCAGGGTCTGACACTGATTGCCGCTGCGAAATCCCTCCACCAGCTTACTTATGGCCTCCGGCTGATCTCCGGTGGGCTTAAAGTCCGAATGTAATTTAAACTCCATCAGGCATACCTCCCGACTGCTATTTGTCTTTAACTTTTTTGGTACAGGAAAGGCAGAGCCCTCTCTGCACCAAAAAAATGAGCTCTGTATCTAAACTTATGCTATTATAGCATATATAAAATAGTATATCAACAGTTTTTCGAATGTTTGTTCTGTTATCGGCAATATTTTACCAAAGCCTCTTCTGAATAATATTAAGCATTATTTATATAGGATTATTATGGTCAGCTATCTGTACCGATTTTCAATGGAATACTATAAATTTCAGTATATGTCAATTTTCCGCCGGGTCTTTCAGACTTCATAAGGGAAATTTTCTCCACCCTCATGCTTATAGCCTCTATCCCTGCTTCAAATTCCCGGGCATTAAAGCCGGTTTGCGGCAGCACTCTTCTGCCCAGTGTCAGATGCGGAGTATAATCCGTATCATCAACATCATAAAAGCCGGCCTCCTTAAGCTCCGTGGCCAGCATCTTTTGCAGGCTGCACAGCATTTGCCCCTTTTCCACACCAAGCCAGTATATATCCCCTTCCCTGCGCTTAAACCTGCCAAAGCCTCTGATATTAAGGATGAAGCTCCTGTTGCTGATGCTATCTGTCGCCCTAATCATCGCCTGCTTAACAAGCTCCAGCCTTTCGGTCTCACCTATAAAATTCAGTGTAAGATGCAGATTATCCCTGGCTGTAAAGCTTCCTTTTTTCGATAGCTGACGAAGTCTTTCCTCTATCTTGTATATTTTATCCTTCGTCTCCTCATCAAATATAATGGCTGTAAATAATCTCATAATGGTTTACCTCCTGTCAATGGGCTGTATTTATTAGATTATCTCATACTCCTGTCGGCCGATACTGTTTGCACTCCTGATACAATATAAGCCCTCAAACTTACGTTTGAAGGGCCTAATCGACAGTAACAATTATAATTCATTTTAGAAATTTTTCAAGGAGCCTCCATACAAAAGACCGAAAATCTTTTAATTGCCATAATCCCAGATATCTTATCTGTACCACATAATAATCAAAGTTTAATATTCAATTCAGCTTAATTTTGTGTTTGTTATATGCTATAATCTCCTTATAATTTTGTTATATAACTCTAACTGATGGACATTTGCCGGCATAAAGGCTTATGTCCGCTAAGGACAATTAAAAGGAGCGATTTCATGTTTGAAAATAACACTATTTACCCTGAAAATAAAAAGGAATGCTATGAGCTTATACTTAAGCAGCTTAATGCTTTGCTGGAGAACGAAAGAAATCTTATACCTAATCTGGCCAATTCCAGCGCTCTTCTTGGAATGGCCTTAAGAGATATCAACTGGGCAGGCTTTTATCTTATGAAGAATGGTGAATTATTGCTGGGGCCGTTTCAGGGAAAGCCGGCCTGTGTGCATATCCCTGTAGGAAAGGGAGTCTGCGGTACAGCAGTCAGTGAAGGTAAAACCCAGCTGGTTCCCGATGTCCACAAATTCGAAGGACACATTGCCTGCGACAGTGCTTCCCGCTCGGAGATTGTTGTACCGATATATGCAGGCGGAGTAATCAAGGGGGTGCTTGATATAGACAGCCCATTACCCGGCAGGTTTGACAGTCTGGATCAACATTATCTGGAGGAGTTTGTCCGTATTCTTGAGGCCTCCTGCGACTGGGATTAGGCTTATTTACGGTGCTGCTTTATTTTCAGTACTATCTCCTCAAGGACCTCCTCAATTCCCAGTCCCTCCGCCTCTATTATTATATCTGCATAGCTCTCATACAAGGGACAGCGTTCATTATATAAATTCTCCAGCGTCTGTCCCTTGCGCATCACAACCCCCCTCTGGCGGATATTACCCAGGCGGGAGGCGATGGTTTCATAGCTGAGTTTTATATATACCACTGTTCCTATGCTTTTTAAATGCTTCATGGCCCTTTCGCCATATATTACGCTTCCGCCTGTTGCTATAACGGTATGATCCGCTTTAATTGAAGCATTGACCCTTTCTTCAATAGCGATCAAGCCCTCAAGGCCCCTTGCTTCAATTATATCCTTCAGCAGACAACCCTCCTGCTCCTGTATCAGCAAATCCGAATCTATGAATTTATATCCCAATGCCTTTGCCAGTATAACTCCTATCGTACTTTTACCGGCTCCCGGCATTCCGATTAAAATAATATTATTCATACTGCCATCATCCTTTTCATTAGCACTGTTTTCATATCAGCTTAATTTATAAGCCATAATCAAATATACCAAGCCTTCATACCGGGCCTCAGGCTATGTCTATAACCTATTTAACCATGCCGGGAAAAGCCTGTCAAAGGCAAATGCCAGGTAATATATGGTATTATTGCTTGAATATTATATGTAATATTTACTCAAAGCTCATCAGAATTTTGAATCAAAAAGAAGCTTATTTACCGTATTATTTACGAGTAATAAGCTTCTTCCTATATTATCAAATCATCAGCAGCCATATCCTTTTGGATGTGTCCTGTGCCAGTTCCAGGCTGATTCAATTATTTCCTCAAGGTCTGCATGCTGCGGCTTCCAGCCCAGAACCCTTTTTGCCTTTTCGCTGGATGCCACCAGCACGGCAGGGTCTCCTGCCCGCCTTTGTGTAACCCTGGCCTCAATCGGATGCTTAGTCACCCTGCGGGCTGTATCTATAACCTCCTTAACGGTAAAGCCTACCCCGTTGCCGAGGTTGAATATATCGCTTTCATTACCCTCTATAAGATAATTCATCGCCAGTATATGGGCCTGCGCCAAATCGGTCACATGGATATAATCCCGTACACAGGTTCCATCCTTGGTATTGTAATCATCACCATATATGCTGACATATTCCCTCTGTCCATTGGGTACCTGCAGGATAAGAGGAATCAAATGGCTTTCAGGTTTGTGGGCTTCTCCTATCCTGCCGCTTTTGTGGGCGCCGCAGGCATTAAAATACCTTAATGACACATATCTGAGGCCATGCGCCAGTCCCGTCCATTTGAACATCTTCTCCATGGCTAGCTTGGTTTCCCCATAGGTATTCGTCGGTTCGGTCCTGTCGCTTTCAAGAATGGGAATTCGCTCAGGCTCACCATAGGTAGCAGCTGTGGAGGAAAAAACTATCTTGTCAATCCCGTGGGCAACCATAGCTTCCAGCAATACCTTCGTACCACACAGGTTATTGTCATAATATTTCAGCGGATTTGTCATGCTCTCCCCCACCAGGGAATTGGCGGCAAAATGAATTACTGCATCAATTTTTTCACTTTCAAATACATGATCAACAAAGCTTCTGTTGCGTATATCTCCCTGATAAAAGCGGGCCTTCGGATGCACGGCCTCTGCGTATCCCGTTTCAAGGTTATCGGCTATAACAACATCCACCCCGTTGTCAATAAGCTCATAAACAGTATGGGAGCCGATGTATCCTGCACCGCCCAGTACTAAAACTGCCATATAAGCAAACCTTACCTTTCCTTCATAGTATCTTTATTATAGTTATAAAACCACAGGTCCGTCTCCGACCTCAACTACATAAAACGATGCTTCATAGCCAATCCTGTCAAGATACTGTCTGCCAACATTCTTAATGAAGGCATCAACAGCAGCTTCCTTAACTATGCTTACCGCACAGCCTCCAAAGCCGGCTCCGGTCATTCTGGCGCCAATAACCCCCTCCTGCCTCAGGGCTGCATCAACTATTGTATCAAGCTCAATTCCTGTAACCTCATAATCCCTTCGCAAGGATTCATGAGATTCTATCATCAGTCTGCCAAACAGCTCTATGTTGTTCTCCCTCAGAGCCTGTACCGCCTTAATCGTACGCTGGTTCTCATAAACCGCATGCTTAGCCCTTTTTGCATTAATTTCACTTTTTATTGCTCCCTTATGGGCTTCAAATTCCTCCTCTGTCAAATCTCCCAGGCTGTTGATTTGCAGGACCTTCTGCAAATCCGCCAGGGCGGCCTC
>JAAZDK010000249.1 GCA_012512855.1 Clostridiales bacterium | reverse complement strand
AGTCTGTCATAGGATTTATCCTTGCTCCATTCCTCAAGCTTAATAACAAGATCTATCGACTGTGTATTCTTGACGCTTTCAACACCAAACAAGGTTTTCACATCAATTATTCCTATGCCCCTAAGCTCTATAAAATGCCTTGTTATATCCGGTGCGGAACCTATTAATGTGTCATCGCTGACCTTCTTGATTTCAACCGCATCATCCGCAACCAGACGATGTCCCCGCTTAATCAACTCCAATGCGGCCTCACTCTTGCCGATTCCGCTTTCACCCATTATCAGGATGCCTTCACCATATACGTCGACAAGACCGCCATGTATGGTTATTCTCGGTGCCAGCTCCACATTCAGCCACCTTATTATCTCGGCCATAATGGAGGAGGTGGTTTTGGATGTCCTAAGAAGCGGCACTTCCTTTTCTGTGGCCAGCCTGATAAGCTTATCACTGATCTCCATATTCCTGCTGAATACTATGCAGGGAACATGAAAATCCATCAGGCGGGAGAGGACATTAAGCCTCTGCTCCTCATACATCTGCTTCAAATAGGCCATCTCAACATGTCCGATTATCTGTACACGTTCGGAATCAAAGTGATTGAAAAAGCCTGCCAGCTGCAATGCCGGCCTGTTTACGTCCGGCTGGGTAATTTTTATCTTTTTAATATCTATATCCGGAGTACAGTTTTCCAGATTCATTTTTTCTATCAGGCGTACCAGTTCGACAGTATACATAGGGGCCTCCTTTAGTACTTTAATCTTCTTTTTTCCTGCTACATTTTAACATAGATAGTTTATGCATGTAAATGCTTATTAATAAGTTCAGATTTTTTTATATTTTTGCTTATACAAGTTCTTCATTTTTTTTCTGGCTGCTCCTGTTCTCCCTGCAGACGGAAGAAATCATACACGTTTTTTGCAGCCTCCCGGTTCATGCCCGGAACAGCCGCAAGCTCTTCTACACTGGCTGTACATATCGCCTCCAGGGATTGAAAATGCTTCATAAGAGCGCGCCTTCTTTTTGGTCCGATACCATTTATATCATCAAGTATGGATTTCACCTGCTTCTTATTTCTTAAGCTGCGGTGATACTCTATGGCAAACCTGTGGGTCTCATCCTGAATTCTGGTAATAAGCCTGAAAAGCTCGCTGCTTTTATCAATTGGAAGCTCCTGATTGTTGTAATACAGGCCTCTTGTATGGTGATTATCATCCTTTACCATACCGCAGACAGGTATATCCAGCTTCTGCTCCTCAAGAACCTTCAGGGCTATACCCACCTGGCCCTTGCCGCCATCCATCAGGATTAAGTCAGGTAACCTGGTAAAGCTGCCAAGAGAAATATCCTGCTGCTTCTGCTTAAGCTGCTCCATTTCTTTTTTTGCATGAGTAAACCTCCTTGTCAGCAGCTCATACATAGACCTGTAGTCATCCGGGCCGCTGACCGTATTCAGCTTAAACTTCCTGTAATCGGCCTTTTTTGGTTTTCCTTTTTCATAAACAACCATGGAACCTACGGTTTCATAGCCTGCGGTATTGGAAATATCATAAGCTTCAATGCGATCAATCATCGGAATACCAAGATATGAGGCCAGTTCCTTCAGGGCACCTGTTGTCTTGGCCTCCTCCCTCTTTATTCTTTCGATATCCTTATGGAGGATTAGCTCGGCATTTTTTTTAGCCAGCTCCACCAGCTTTTCCTTATCACCCTTTTGAGGCACTTTAATATATACCTTCTGACCCTTTTTTGCGCTTAGCCAGTCGGACAAAAGCTCCTCATCCTCAGTTTCCACATCCAGATATATTTCCCTCGGAATATAGGGGGTGCCTGCATAGAACTGCTTTATAAAGCTGGCCATAATTTCCCTGTCACTGACATCCTGTACACCGCTAAGATGAAAATTATCCCTGCCAATCAGCTTTCCGCCCCTGATAAAGAATGTCTGGACAACAGCCTCATCGTTTTCCTTGGCAAAGGCAATTATATCCCTGTCAACCTGGTCGGTGTTTATAATCTTCTGCCTGTCGGCAATCTTTTTTACGCTGGATATAAGATCCCTGTACTCGGCAGCCTTTTCAAATTCAAGGGTCTCCGAGGCCTTTTGCATCTTATCCTCCAACAGCTTTACAACTCTGCTGTAGTTGCCGTTTAAAAACTCTACAAGCTCTGAGATATTAGCCCGATAATCCTCACTGCTTATATATCCCTCACAGGGAGCGTCACACTGCCCCATATGGTAATAGAGGCAGGCCCGTTCCTTGCCGATATCCTTGGGAAGCTTCCTGTTGCAGGTTCTTATCCTGTAAATCTTGCGCAAAAGCTCCAGCGTATCCAGTACAGCGTTTACACTGATATATGGACCGAAATATTTAGCCTTGTCCTTCTTCATCTCCTTTACCATTGATACCCGGGGAAAATCCTCATTCATGGTTACACGGATAAAGGGATAGCTTTTGTCGTCCTTGAGCTTGGTATTGTACTTGGGCATATGCTCCTTGATAAGGTTGCACTCCAGCACCAGAGCCTCAAGCTCCGAATCAGTGACAATATATTCAAAATGGTCTATATTATCAACCATCTGCCGTATCTTTTCAGAATGGTTTCTGCTGTTTTGAAAGTATTGCCTGACACGGTTTTTTAATACAACAGCCTTGCCCACATAGATTATATTGTCCGTTTTGTCACGCATAATGTATACACCGGGCTTGGCCGGCAGCTTTTTTAATTCTTCCTCTATGTTAAACATAAAACCTCCAAAATCTCGGTAAGCAAACTATAAGGTATATTATTGAAAGCTAAATTAATAGATAATCTCTGTGATTCTGATTATATCATTAATCCGATTTTTTTAAAACTCCCTGCAATTATATATACTCATAGCTACGCGCACTTATAATTAACAGCTTCCTGCAGGCAGGAAGCTGTTAGCTATCGTAAATTATTGAGTTAAGTCCTGATGCTCTTGTCGTTATGCGTTGGCATCTTAGCTGTCCGATGAATTTTCCGAACCGGACAAAGCCTCCTGTGAGTTCTCTGCAGAGTTCCTAACTTCGTTAAAGATCCTCATGAATTCTTCACCGGTAATGGTTTCTTTATTAATTAAGTACTCTGCTATCCTGTCAAGGGCTTCACGGTTTTGCGCCAGAAGCTGCTCCGCCTTGTCATAGCACTTTTTCAATATCTCCATTACTTCCTTATCTATCTCGGAGGCGGTTTGCTCTCCACAGGTGAGTACCGCTCTGCCGTCAAGATATCTGTTCTGAACAGTTTCCAGTCCCATCAGGCCGAATTTCTCGGACATACCATACTGGGTAACCATAGCTCTGGCCAGCTCGGTAGCCTTTTCTATATCATTTGAGGCGCCGGTTGTAACAGTGTCAAATACCAGCTTCTCAGCCGCACGACCACCATAAAGAGTAACTATACGTGTCAGTATCTCATCCTTGCTCATCAGATACTTCTCTTCTTCAGGAACCTGCATTACATAACCCAGAGAACCCATTGTTCTGGGTACTATCGTAATCTTCTGGACCGGCTCCGCATTCTTTTCAAGGGCTGCAATCAGGGCATGACCAACCTCGTGGTATGCAACGATCCTTTTTTCCTCCTTGCTAAGGATGCGATCCTTCTTCTCTTTACCGGCTATAACAACCTCTACAGATTCCAGCAAATCCTCCTGGGTAACTACGGTTCTGCCCCGTTTTACTGCAAGGATGGCTGCCTCATTTATCATATTGGCAAGGTCTGAGCCTACGGCACCAGAGGTAGCCTTGGCTATGGCCTCCAAATCAACAGAGTCATGCATCAATACATTTCTTGCGTGAACCTTGAGAATTTCCAGTCTGCCCTTGAGATCCGGCTTATCAACTATAATCCGCCTGTCAAAGCGTCCCGGACGAAGCAGAGCCTTATCCAAAACATCCGGCCTGTTTGTTGCTCCCAGTACAACCAAACCCTTGGATGAATCAAAGCCATCCATATTGGCTAGCAGCTGGTTCAGGGTCTGCTCCCGTTCATCATTGCCACCGCCATAATGGGCATCGCGGCTTTTGCCGATTGCATCAATCTCATCTATGAATATTATGGCAGGAGCCATCTGCTGTGCCTGCTTAAACAAATCTCTTACTCTGGAAGCGCCTACACCAACAAACATTTCCACAAAATCGGAGCCTGACAGTGAAAAGAAAGGTACCTTAGCCTCACCGGCAACAGCCTTGGCAAGCAGGGTTTTACCTGTACCCGGAGGCCCTACTAGCAGGGCTCCCTTAGGCAGCTTCGCTCCGATACGGGCATATTTGGCCGGATTATGAAGGAAATCAACAATCTCATATACTGATTCCTTGGCCTCATCCTGGCCTGCAACATCCCGAAAGGTGACACCTGTGGATTTTTCCACATAAACCTTGGCAGTACTCTTTCCGACTCCCATGACACCGCCGCTGTTTTTTGATATAGCCTTAAACAAAAACCACATAACAACGTATATTGCCACAAAAGGCAATATCATTGACAATATGGACATTAATATGTTCTGCGACTCTGATCTTCTTAAAAATGTAACGTGGGCCTTATGAAGCCGTTCTACGAGATTAGGATCATCTAAATATCCTGTATAATAGGTTATTCTAAAGGCCTTATTGTCCTGTCCCTTGGGTGTTATTATCAGCTGATCCGACTTTAGTACAACCTCCTCAACAGCCCCCTGATCAACCATATCCAGAAATTTATCGTAGCTTATTTCCTGTCTTGTTCCCTCTCTTATCTGATTAGACAGCATTGTAAACATATACCAAATAATCCATGAGGCAATCATAATTATTACAATGGCTGTTATATTAGGGAAACCATTCTTGTTGCCTTTGTTTTTATTATCCATGTATCCCTCCTGCTAAAAAATGCCATATCTTCCGCAACAGGCCAATTTAAACCTGTAGTTCAAATCCGGAAAATCCATTTATATAAATTCAACCGAAAAATAATGGCGAATTATAATTATTGGAAGTATTAATCGTATAACTCATTATACTTATAGTCTTACCATAAATCAATAAAATTGTTCTAAAAAAACTGTGTTCAAATTGTGTATTTTTCGATTAAATCCAACAAAACCATCAAATTTTAAGCCATTAGGTAATTCGGCGGAATTTTTTCCTATACCATAAAATAATGCCATCCGATATGCCGGAATTATTAGTTAAAATAACCCTCCTGCATCGCGGCTGGCATTTATAAAGCTCATTTATACCTTTAGATTTAGTTATACCCTTAGATCTTGGTTCAAATATTTCAAACGGCTTTTATGGTTGCTCAATTTGCTTCTGGTGCCCTAATGAAGCAAGCATAAGTAAAAATGAACCAATAAATATAGCAAAATCAGCCAGATTAAATACTATTTTTTTCAGTCTGCCTATATTGATGCTAAAGTAGTCAAGCACCCTGCCCTTTAACAGCCTGTCACCGACGTTACTGATGCCTCCGCCCAATATCAGGGACAGAGCAAGCTTATATAGTCTGTTGCCCTTTTTGGGCAAAAGCAGGGCAAAAACCAGCAACAGTATACCCAGCAATACACAGGATACGGTCTTGACAAGCTCCTTTTTCTTCTCCATAAACTGCAGAAAGGCTCCTTCATTATAGTGCTTTCTTATGCTAACCCAACCCTTTAAAATATCCTTTCTTTCATCCAGGTTCATGGATGTTTCAATATAATTTTTAACTGAATTTTCTATTTTAACTATTGCATAAACAATAAATATATAAAGCATGCCCCTACCGCTCCTTTTTATATTACCGAATACTGACGCATCCAAGGCTTACTGATATAAAGCAATAATATACGAGTACAATTAAAGCCTGACTAGGAATTAATCATATCTGATGTTATTTTTATGCTTTTATACTTAATTATATTACCATTCTTGTCAGTTTCAAAAATTATCAGGTATTTGTCAGCGCTTACACTGATATTGTCCAGCTTAATATCTGTAAAGCCTATTGGCGCCAGTGATGTCAAATCTGTTATTTTATGCTGTGTGTAAACTTTTTCTATATCTGTATTGCTAATTATATAGGACCAGTTATTGTTTACACCCTTTGAGCTTACCATAGTGAAGGACATGGTTCCAGGATTTGTTCCCTTTGCGGTTGATACCGTCAATGCTGCCGCCTTGGTGGCATTTTGTATGGTGAGCCTTACAGATGCTTTATCAACCGTACCATTGCCGAAGTAAATATAGATATACTTATTATTGCAGTTAGGCAATGAGGAAAGGGATTCCTTTTTAAGTGTAACATCAAGAATTTTATCCTCACCGGAGGTCCTTGCGCTTGTGGAGAATCCTATATCTCTGGTTCCCAGCTTAATATTGTCTACCATCGTCTCATAGGGTTCCCTGCCCAGATTTATTTCAAAGCTAATATCTTCTGAATAATCCTTGATAAATGTAAATGTCTTCTTATGCACAGAAGGCATTGTGGGATATTTTATTTCGTGTGTTACATAGGTTGATGGCAAAACAACAGAGGAAATTGCTTTATTTCCTGTACTGTTCTTCTGCTTGATTTCCTTCTTTCTCACATACAAGGTTCCTCCATCCAGGGCTTTGCTGGAAGGTATTTTAATCTCAGTCCCCTTGGTTACTGCTGTCCATGCAGCCTTATTGGAGTTAAAGCTTTCTCCCTTTTTGAATATGCTATATTCAAACGGATTATCGGCGCTTGCATTCGGTATTCTTAACAGCAGATATTTATTACCGCTATAGGATACATAAATGCCTTCATCTATAGCCAGTGAACCGCTGCCATTGTCTGCAGCCTGCTTAAGAATACGCTGCTCCTCCAATGTTATGGAGCTTATCTTTGAGGCAGGCGCCTTTGAGCTTGCATAATCCCTTATTTCAATAGTCATCTTCGGGAAAGGATGGCTCTCCCTTTGACCGATATCACTGGCCGGATTATAATTGACGGAATTTAAGATTTCATATAAAGACACATTCTTGGCAGATTTGTCGGTAACCTTTACCCAATTGGAAAAGGCTCCATTTCCTATTGCCACCCTGTATTCCTTACCATACTTAATATTAATATTGAACTTTCCTGCATCAACGGTATAGCTTGCTGCAGCCGCCTGCTTTGATATCTTGACCTTTACTTCTCCACTGCAGCGCCTTCCCTTGGTTCCGTCAGGATATACGCTAGTCCCTGTTACATGGACATCGTCTACAGCTTTAATACGGAAATAAAGTGTTGTACCATTAACCAGGAATTTCTCAAGTAAACGGACTGTAAGCTCACTTGCATCCTTCCAGTTGCCGCTAGTACCCTTTCTCCATTCCAGATCATTAAATTTAATAGGATTTTCACCTGTACCTACATCCGACATTATATTAACCATGGAAGCTATTGAGGTTTCCGGGCCTAGCTTTTTAACCAGCTCCATATTTGAATAATCAATGGTTACAACAAGCTTGCTTGGCTTTTTGCCTATTTTGACCCTTGACCAGGTATCATTCTTGTCGCCTCTGATAACAAGTATGTTCTCAGTTGACGATGAAAGCCACGAAAAATCTATTAAGGTTACACTACCTGGTTCAGCATCAACAACTCCCCAGTTCCCTTTAGATGCCTCCAGCTCTGTGGCATAGTATATCTTGCTGTTGTTATTGTTATACACCAGTATCTGTTCCTCATAGTATTCAACTGCCTTCACACGCACCGGATCAGCAGTCTCTCCTGCCGCATATGCAATATGTATAGGAACAAGATACAAGCCCGCAACCAATACTCCAACATATACCATTATTCTTACAATCTTCTTTATTTTTTCACCCATCAACTATACCTCCTTGAAAGTTTGCCCTAATTGCCAGCATTTCATATAAATACTTTCTATATTATTACTATTCTCCATATGACTGCTATCCATATAATAACATAAAAATCATCTTTTAGTATATATATCGGAGCAGATGGATAAAAAAATAAGCCTGCCTTCGAAAAAACAAGGCAAAATGAGCATAAATTACCACAAGCAGAGTCAAAGTCATTAAAAAGAATGAAATCATTTGTGAATCATTCGTGGAGAAATATTTGCGTGGAAAACATTCTGAAACAGAGAAAAATCCAGTAAAACTCTCCGGCTAAGAAAATCACTTTACCCCAACTATTGACATAGAGCCAAAAATCAAGAAAAAGAGCCGGGACCAAAGATCCCGGCTCTTATTTTATTTAAGCTCTTAAATTTGCTTTTAAAATAATTACTGGAGTAACTGAAGAACTCCCTGAGGCTGCTGATTAGCCTGAGCCAACATAGCCTGAGCAGCTTGTACAAGAATAGCATTCTTGGTCTGCTCCATAATTTCCTTAGCCATGTCAACGTCACGGATACGGGACTCAGCTGCTGTAAGGTTCTCAGAGGATGTACCAAGGTTATTGATTGTATGCTCCAGACGGTTCTGGTAAGCACCAAGCTTAGCACGCTCTGCAGATACCTTCTTAAGTGCTTCATCAACTGTAGTGATAGCAAGGTTGGCGCTTTCCTGTGTGTCAACCTTTACGCCATCTACGCCAAGAGCAACTGCACCCATATTGTTGATGGACAGGCTGGTGTTCTGATCCTGATTAGCACCAATATGGAACTTAATTGACTTATCAATTACATTGATAGCTCTGGATTGGCTAGTTGTTCCACGATTGGTCAGTATTTCGAATTCAAATCCACCAATATTTAATTTGCCACCAGCATAATTAATAGCTGAAGCGTCAACATCCTTATCGCCGCTTAAATCAATATCCAAATTGTTACATGTTAAATCAAATTTAATAGTACCTTCTTTAGTAACGTTCTGAGTGTTAAACGCAAAAGTAATACCACCAATTGTTAAAGCAGCATTAGTAGCCTTTCCGGACATTACAGTTCTGGTTCCATCAGGACCGATTAACTCATAGTCTGCTGTACTGCCATTAATATTGGTAACATTTAATGTATATGAGCCATACTTTATAGCAGCACCTGATGCAACTGAAATATTAGATGTTACTAAATTAGAAGCTGTAATACCATCTGCATTTGCAGTAATAGTAAAGGTGTCGGTACCAGCATTTGTCAATGTCAAGGTATAGCTACCATCAGTTAAATCTGCTCCGGTTGCCTGTAAGCCACTGAAAATAGCATCTCCGCTGCCTTGCTGAGCAACCTTGCCCATGTCACCATTCAGAAGCTTCTTGGTGTTGAATTCTGTATCTGTTGAAATTCTGT
>JAAZDK010000248.1 GCA_012512855.1 Clostridiales bacterium | reverse complement strand
ATTAATCTTTCCTCCTGATTACACTTCCTTGATATACTATACCCTCAAATAATGAGATATGACGTATTGTATCATGAAAATAAGTTTCATTGCAATAAAATATAACCGGTATCGACATAATTGACATAATGGTATTTGCACACCTGCTATACTGGTGCTAAATAGTTTTTACAAGGTGTTACTATTTCATGAATTCAATAAAATATGGGAACCTGCTTTTTCTTAGCCTGTTCCCAAGTAAATCCGCTCCCCCAAAGCTATAGCATATCAATTCTAACTCAGCAGAACAATACCTATAAACTACAGACTGCCTCTTGCTTCCTTCCAGTCAACCAGGAGATTATACCGCTCCGTCTTAAACATCAGGACACAATAACCTGGATCCTCCGGCCCGCTAAAATGATTTTCCAGGCCTTCATACCACATCTCTTTTTTGACCTCAGGATCGGTTATTATCTCAATAGTTCCCTCAAGTGTAATGTTGTAATCATCCGCATTAAAGCAAATGCTGGCCTTATTGCATTTCCTTATTCTGTTGGGCTTATTTGCCCCGATACCTGTGCAAAAGCTAATCCAGCTGATACCATCTGCCTTGGATGCTGTTATTGTTGAAGCTGTAGGGTATCCGTCAAAATCAATCAATGCCATCGTGCAATATGTACCTGAACCTACTCTTTTTTGTACTATTTCTCCTGCTCTTGCTATAATCTCCTGATTCATAGCTTCTCCTCCTGGTTTTATAAAATACTGAAATAAAGAACCTGCTGTCTGAAATTTTAGTCACACCTTCTAATATATTATACCGAACAAATATTCGTATTGTCAAATAATTTTACCAAAAAGAAATTAATAACCTTAATTTATCCCTGGCACCATATTTCATTTTCAGTACAGTTTTTCATGGCTATTATCACAGATGCTGCAGGACTGGATTGCGCCCATACTGTGCGCATAATAAAAAGCAGGCAATAATTTGTATCCTTTTACTGCCTGCAAAATTACAATTTATATATTTAACTTATCTGGCACTATATCCGATAGCCTTCTTCGGACATGCCGCAGCACAGCTGCCGCATTGGATGCAATCAGGGTGACTTAGCAAATCACCTTTATATTCATATGGAAGCAAATCAAGCGGACAGCTCTTGGCACAAAGTCTGCAGGAAACGCATGAGGAGGAAACCTTAAGTAACCGGCTGCTTTTTCTTTTTCTGCTTATAAAGGAGGCTATTGTTCCCATCGGGCAGAAGCTGCACCAGGTTCTTTGGCTGTATATCATGCCTAATACTATTCCAACAATGCTGGTTATGACAATTATCCTATAAAATACCATTCCTATACCGTATAGGTTACCCCAGTTTTTATAAACTCCATAACCAAACATCGTCAGTATAAACAGAAGCATGAATATCCTAAGATAAACAGATTTAAAAAAACCGGGTATTTTTTTTCTTCGGCTGATTTTGGAAATCAGGCTGTCATACATGCTTCCTCTGGGACAAAGATTACCACACCAGTAGCGGCCCTTCCACAAGGATACAATAATAGGTCCTGCCATGCATATCACCGCTGCCAAAGCAAATCTCATATCAAACAATCCCAGAATAATAAAAGCAAATAGTATAAAAAATGAATACTTCTTCCAATAAAGCTTTAACTTGCTCATATAATCCTCCCGTTTTCATTTTACGGAGATGATTATACCAGCCTTTTTCTTTTTCTACTGTAACTTAATCACATATACAAGCATAAATTAACTGGCTGCTTTATCCTTCATGTATCTTTAGCATTAGCCTTCAATTTTCTTTACAAAAGTCTGCACACAGCTCATCCAGGAGGCTGTATTCGCTATTTGGCAGTCATATGTCATATAATGTACCTGTATGTTTTGTCAATATCCGAAGTAAAATTATCAGGCCCTGTCAGATAACCAGGACCTGTCAAATTATATGAAATATATTACTTTATGCCTTGTTAACCTCTCTGATTGTAATTTCCTTTATAACTGTAACTTACTTTACCTCTGCATACCCTGCATTTCCTGCTCTTCCCTGTCTGAATCCTCCTTGCTTACGTGTACCGTACCGTGCGGATGCTGCGGTGGTGCATATATTGAATACAGCTTAATCGGTTCATCACCGGTATTTATGAGATTATGCCAGGTACCGGCAGGTATTATTATAATGTAATCATCGTCTACCCTCTCCCGGTATTCCAGATTATCTCTGTTCTCTCCCATTAGAACCATGCCTTCACCTTCTTCAATCCGGATAAACTGGTCTACATCCTGATGCATCTCAAGCCCAATCTCGCCGCCTACGGGTATACTCATCAGAGTCAGCTGCAGATATTGCCCTGTCCAAAGGGCTGTACGATAGTTGGTATTCTGCTTGGCTGCTTCATCTATATCAAAAACAAAGGGATATGGACCATAATCCACCAGATTCATTCTTGGAAATGCGGGCATGGTCATCATCTGTGCATAACTGCAATAGGGGCATCTGATATCCTTTGAATATCTCTTAGGCTTTTTATAAATGTCTTGATAAATATAAGGGCATTGATATGGCCGATATGGATTATACATACAAAACACCTTACAATTTTATACATAATATAATATGCATACCGGCAATTAATGCGACTAAAACCTGTATATCAAGACTTAAGGTACAATTATAGAAAGGCTGTTATTCATTAATTATAATGCATACTTGCTTGTCACATCTGGCAGTCGGATTATTTTAACCAGCCTGTGTCTGTCCATACCAGGACAAATTTCTCACTTTGATTATTCACCCATATAACTGCAGAAAAAAATCATTTCTTTGCTTTATATATATTGTAGGGCTTATATATGAACTCCTTCATTTTTCCGTATGATGCCCTCAGTCCGCCAAACAGCTCACTCTGATCAGCAGTTTCTTCACCAACTATCTCACCGCTTAATATCTTTCCTGCCAGTATTCTGATATCGCTTATATACTCAATTCCATAATTCAGCGAGCGACCGCAGTCGTGTCCGGGAAAGACTCGCAGCTTATCCAAGCCTTCCAGGCGCTTCTCCAGCCTGCACAGCTGTTCGTGATACTCCTCTACAGATGTAGAGTGAGGCAGCTGCATCCATAAGGTTCCGGAGCCCAAGGCGTCGCTTGTAAACAGCAATTGCCGCAGTTCATCCAGCAATATAACCGAGCCAAGGGTATGCCCCGGAAATGCGATAACTTCAATCCTGCAATCACCCAGATCCAATATTTCTCCACCATGCAAATCAATTACAGCAGACTTGTCCAGCTTCATCCCAAAAAATATATCCAGACTGTCAATATCCTTATGGGACAAATATACCTTATCAAACTGGTAAACACCGGCTGCATGATCACCATGACCGTGTGTTATTAGCAGCTCTACCGGCTTATCGGTCAACTGTCTGACAAAACCCCTTAAATCAGCATTGCTTTGGCCTGCATCAATCAGAAGCGACTTATTGCTGCCCTCAATCAGATAGATATCCACCGCCGGCTTAAT
>JAAZDK010000247.1 GCA_012512855.1 Clostridiales bacterium | reverse complement strand
GCTATTTTTGCCCGTGTTTCGTCCAGGGTAATATCCTGTGTGGTTTTTATATTGAAGGCCTCCTGCCATGCCTCATATACAGCCTTATAGATTGCTGCCAACTCCATCTCTTTCATCTTGTCAAAATACTTCCATGCATAATATTTCAGTGGCGCATATGTGCCGAGGAAGTATTCCAAATTCCATGAAGCTTCAGGGTTAAAATCCTCTTCAAAATGCCTGATTAATGCAGGATATGCCTCAAGGCCTTTGGCATTGTCACACCATTCTTCACCCTTTAAGTGACTAACAGCCAGCTTTTTAGTATCACGTAAAATGCTCTCTGCAGATTTTTCAGTCTTACCCGTTACAGTCAAAACTGATAAAATCGGAATCTCACGTTTTCCCAGCTGATCATAGGGCATTTGTGCTCCTCCATTATCAGAATTGCCAAAGTCGTTAATTGCCAGAACATTAAACATCTGTGTTTCATCATCATAGCCGGTTATAAGTCCCCATTCCGGCACTCCTATGTCCCATGATACTGCAGGGATGCCATTATCAATGGATTTTTTGATGTTTGCTATAGCCTGAAGGCGCCTTTCTTCTTCAATATCATCCTGTCCCCAATAGCGACCGACATAGTCGCAGCTTAAGCCGCCATTTTCCACCCAGGGCTTCTGCATGTCAAACTGCCATATACTGGTAGCGGATGCGCAAAGATCTGCCGATACCCACATACGGAAGGCAAAACCGCTTGTGGCAATTATATCCTCGGCATATTCAGCCCACGGGCTGTTTTTTACAGCGCAAGACAATGATTTTGCAAATGAAAACAAATAACCAGTACTATCATTTACTCCATCCCAGTTGATATTAAGCTTTTTCATAGAAAACCTCCTCAATTTTAATTTTTTGAAGTCTATATAATTACTGATCAGTAATTTTCCTATTTATGTCTGTTTATGCCTTTATTCTTCTGGCGGCGCATTTATTTAGGCTCAATCGGAATATATATTTTTTCAGAGTATACACGGCTCTGCTCTGTGTAGCATTCAAACTCATAACCATCTTTACGTATGTAACCGCTCCCTGGCAGCCAGGCATTATTGATATATTCCCATGTACGGTGAACAGTACTTATAAAATTAGCATGACTGGCCTTCGGGGTAATAAACAAGGCATATAAGCCGCCCGGTATGTCAAGCCTGACTGTCCCTCTGGTATCTCCCAAAGCCTCTTGACTGCGTATTCCTATATAATAGTTCAGCTTGCCTTCTGCTTCAATCCATCTGCTTACACCATAATCCTCGCAGATTTTTCCACCGGACAGACGAAGGGACAGCTTTTTGGCATTATATTTATTCCAAAAATGCGGAGCATAATCCTCATCACTTTTATAAACCGTAAGCGAAAATGCATCAAGCGTAACAATTTCGGGTGTGATACTAAAGGGCTTTATATCAAATGATAATGGCTCGCAAAGCTTAAGGCTGTTTTGAGCCTGCTTGTATTCAGTCGGCAGAATATGATGCTCCTCCTTAAAGGCCCGTATAAAGTTTTCCTTTGAATTGAAGCCATAGGCAAAGGCAATTTCAGAAATATATTCATCACCCTGACAGATCCTCTTGGCTATTTCACTTAGTCGCCTTTTTCGTATATAGTCTGCCGGGGTCATTCCGGTAACCTCTTTGAAAACCCGCAGGAAATAATATTTTGAATAACCGCAGGCCTTTGCACAGGCAGCCAAATCTATATCGCTGGTTAAGTTTTGCTCTATGTATTCAACTGCTCTGGCTATATGCTCCTTGTAATCCATGGCCACTCCCTCTTAATCTGTAGTATTATATATTTTGCCACTGGAACCCTTCTGTAGCTAATATACATCAATTATAACATAAAGGATTGATAAAAATTGCGATAATAACCGGATTGAGTGTATGGTTTGGTGGGTTTTAAAAATAAACATGATTTTGTTATAAATTAATGAAGGCAAAGCTCCATGGTAACTAAATACCATGATTCTTTGCCATCATTATATTTTGATATATTATTCCATATCTTCCATATCAAGTTTTATTCATATCATTATTGTCTTAAATCATCTCTGACCAAGCTCATTGTCAAGAATATACAAGCCATTCCATGCCCCGTTAATTCTTTCCAGTCTCTCAGTGAGTACGCTGAAGGTATCCTCTTCTTCAATCTGCTCGTCCACAAACCAGGCAAGCAAATTAAGCACTCTCTGGTCTCCTTCCTCTCTTGCCTGCTTTACCAGATCATCAATACGGGCTGTTACCTTCTTTTCATGAGCAAGAGCCTTGGAGAATACATCCAAAATAGAATCAAACTCACCGTTGCCGGGATCTAACGGACGATACTTAACACCATAACCGGTTTCCTGCAGGAACTTCTTTATCTTTGCGGCATGTCCCATCTCTTCCTTTGCCTGTTCTTCAAGGAAATGTGTCATTCCCTTCATATTCAGCTTATCTAAATATGCAGCCATGCTTGCATAAATATAGGCTGATTCAAGCTCAAAATTCATCTGCTCATTCAGGTTATCGTATAATTTGCTCATTGTAAATACCTCCTTTTATATTTATAGTTGCACTTCTAGGTAATATTATTACATAATTCACCCATCCAATCAATGTATTTCTAAAAATTTATTGGGCACTCTCCAAAATATCTCCGGGCTGACAATCCAAAGCTTTCCTGAAAATAATATTCCGGCGTCGGCCAATAGTTATATTGAACCCAGCTTCACCCAGTTTGCTGTTTGAAGAGTAAATACGGCATTATTCGTTACTGTTCTCTCATACTTATTTATAAAACATTCAGACACAGCTACTGAACATATACGAGCATTAATTCGGGGAAGCAAATATCAGAATATCTTCTCAGAATTAGTCTCAGGATTATGAATATATATCAAATCAAAAAAAATGCAAATTTCTGATATAATTATACTAAGCTTTATCAAACTCCGGTTACTATATGGATGAGAGCATAAAAACAAAGGATGTGATGGCTTGGAGAAGGAAAATATCTTTGCAAAGATTACCGATGAATATTCATCAAAAATTCTCAACTGGGCAATCAAAAAGACCGGTAACCGTCCGGACGGTGAGGATTTGGCACAGGAGGCATTGCTGCAGATATTTAAGGCTGTTACCCAAAATAAAAGAATTGATAAGCTTGAACATTTTGTATGGAAGGTGGCCAATTATACCTGGTGCAATTATGTCAGGAAATTATCCAGAAGCAACTATGAGCCCCTTAATGAATCTATATCAGACAGAAATGATTTTTCAAGCGATTTGGCTGATAATGAAGAGCTTGGATTTGAGCTTGCAAAAATGCGCAGAAAAATAGCAAATTTAAGCTACATTCAGCGGGAGGCCTTGATCCTGCACTATCTCGACGGCCTGTCAATTGCAGAAGTTGCAGAAAGACTTGAAACAACAGAGAGCACCATCACATGGTATTTGTTTGAAGCTCGGAAAAAAATACGGAAGGAGTTTGATATTATGAAGGATATCAAATCACATGTATATCGCCCGGGAAGACTTTCTCTTGGCGGTTCAGGATTGATGCCTGCAAGTCCTGACACTGATAAGATTAACGAAAGTCTGATAAAGCAAAACATCTGCCTGCTATGCTACAGGGAAGGTAAAACTATCGATGAATTGGCTGAGTTAACGGGTATTCCAAAGCCTTACCTGGAATTTGATCTTGAATGGCTGGTCAGACGTGAGTTTCTGGCTCTTAATGGCAAAAAATATTATACCATCTTTCCAATAATATCCCGGAAGCATATGCAAAAAAGAGGAGTAATTTATCAAGATACACGGAAGGAATACATAGATAAAATTATAGAGTACCTATGGGATAATGAAGAAAAAATAAGGGCTATAGGCTTTTATGGTTCCGATTTTCCTACCGGAAAGCTCATGTGGTCAATAATAATGATGTTTACCAGCTATGCAAGCCGCAACAGCGAATTACTACTTAGACTAAAAAAACGTGACGACAGAGAGATACGTCCCGATGGCGGCAGGTATTATATTATGGCTGTTGACAATTCCGATAATCAGGATATTGACAAAAACGGCTTTGTTAAGCCTGATGGCTGGAATGACTATTATGGTATATGCTCAGACAGCTGCGCTACAAATGGTTCCCATGACAGATATTACTGGTTAGGTGTATATACCTTTTCCAAAAAGGAATATCATCCTGAAATAATTAATGTATACAATAAAGAAAATCAAGCTCTGCTGCATAAGTTGTATTGCAAAATAACTGTCCCTGATTTCAATCCGGATGAGCTTAACCTTATTGAAAAGGAAAAGCTTGCAGAAGCTGTTCAGGATGGTCTTGTTGAAAATATCAACGGAAATTATAGGGCTAACTACATCGTCATGACGCCGGAACAGCTTTCAAGGCTTCAGAAGGAAATATATGCTCCTCTTTTATCGGTTATAACACCTAAGATGATGGAGCTGGCACAGCTTTTTGGGAAGATGCACAAATCTGATTTTCCTAAAGTCAGCCAGGGTTATGTTGACTATCACACCTATATGGACCTGTGGGATTTTGGAGTCTACACTCTAATGTTTGCAGCCGAAGATAAGAAGCTCTATCTGCCTGAAACACCTGAAAAAGGAGTACCCTTGACTTTAGTTATTATCAGATAAGCAAAACTTATTATACCTAATTATTACATTTCGTTCTAACAGCCAGCTTGTGTAATATGGCAATGACTGAGGGTTTCCGAACCATCAGAAACTCTCAGTCACTTTATATACTAATCTAATAATTTCTTCCTTCTTAGAATTTAACTCAACATCAATCTCAATCCAGCTCCACTGCTCCTGTATAGAGCTGATAGTATCTGCCGCCCAATGCCAGCAGCTCCTCGTGGGTACCCTGTTCCACTATCTCACCATGCTCCAGCACGATAATAAGGTTGGCATTTCTGACAGTGGACAGTCTGTGGGCAATCACAAAGGTGGTTCTGTTCTTCATCAGGCGATCCATACCTCTCTCAATATGCTTTTCCGTTCTGGTATCTACCGAGCTGGTAGCCTCATCAAGGATAAGTATAGGAGCCTTTGAAATAGCTGCTCTGGCAATATTCAGAAGCTGGCGCTCACCCTGGCTCAAATTGGAGCCATCGCCATCCAGCACCGTATCATATCCGTTGGGCAATCTCTCGATAAACGAATGGGCGCTGGCTATCTTAGCTGCTGCTACCACCTCTTCATCGGTGGCATCCAGGCGGCCATACCTTATATTATCGCGGACCGTGCCGGAGAAAAGATGGGTATCCTGAAGCACCATTGCAATATTGCCTCTGAGTGAGTCCTTCTTGATATTCTTTATATCTATGCCGTCAATCAGTATTTGGCCTTCTTCGATTTCATAAAATCTGTTAATAAGATTTGTAATGGTGGTCTTTCCGGCACCCGTTGAACCTACAAAGGCAATCTTCTGACCCGGCTGGGCGGTTACGTTTATATTTTTCAGGACGGTTTTTCCCGGAACGTAACCAAATGTTACATTCTTTAATACTACCTCGCCCCTAATCATCTGTGCTCCTTCCACCTTATTGGTCTCTGCACAAATTTCAACCGCATCCTCAGGATCTGCCATTTCAGGCGTTTCATCCATTACCTCAAATACTCTTTCAGCACCGGCAAGAGCTGCATAGATGGTGTTCATTTGGTGGGACAGCTCATTAACCGGCCTGGAAAACTGCCTTGAATAGTTTGTAAATATAGTTAGACCACCGATATCAAAGTTGGTAAGCAGGCAGAGTATCCCGCCGACGGTTGCAGATATGGCATAGCTTATCTGGCTTAGATTACCCATGACAGGCCCCATAATACCGCCAAAAAACTGGGCTTTCATCTGCTTCCCGCGTAAATCATCACTCAGGAATTCAAATTCATCAATAACCGTCTCTTCGTGACAGAATACCTTCACTACCTTCTGGCCGGTGACAGTTTCCTCAATATAACCATTTACCGCACCAAGTGCCTCCTGCTGTCCCTTGTAAAATTTTCTGCTGAGCTTGCCAAGGGTATTGGCCATATATACCAGCATAGGTACTGTTACAACTACAACAATTGCCAGTATCCAGTTGGTTACAAACATCAAAAACAAGGTTCCAATCAGGGTTATAAAACCCGAAAATATCTGTGACAGGGTATTATTCAGCATTTCACCGACAGAATCGAGATCGTTTGTGAAGCGGCTCATGATATCTCCATGGGTATGGGTATCATGATATTTTACAGGAAGCTTCTGCATCTTGCCGAACAACTCATCCCTGATCTTAACCAGGGCATTCTGGGATACCCCAATCATTATTCTTTGTTGCAGGTAGGAACACAGAACACCGACAAAATATATGCATGCCATAACCAGGATAGCAACTGCCAGATTTTTTATCTTTTCCTCGGCAGTCCTGTCCGCTGAAACCAGATTGTTGATAACCGGGCGCAATATATAGCTGCCCCCCAAACTTGTAATGCTGCCTCCCAGCACACATGCAAAGACAAATAATATCTTTATCTTATCCCGTCCGATGTATGCAAACAGTCTCCTAACGGTAGCTGATGCATTCTTTGGCTTACCTCCTGCCATACCCCGCATACCCGGAGGGCCACCCGGTCCTCCGGGACGTCTTCCGCCCGGTCCAAAGCCGGGACCACCAGGGCGTGTCGGACCCCCGGGGCCGCCAATGGATTTATTTCCATATCTGCGCAATAATATCTCTTTTCTTTCTTCGCTAATCTTACTCATGCTGTCACCTTCTTATCCATCTGTGAGTAGTATATCTCTGAATATGCCTCACAGGTTTGCATCAGTTCATCATGTGTGCCAATGCCGGTGATCCTACCGTCATCAAGAACAACAATCTTATCGGCACTGATAACTGATGAAATCCTTTGAGCGATAATAATCTTCGTTGTACCCTTAAGCTCATTATTGAAGCATTCCCTGATTTTTGCTTCCGTTGCGGTATCAACTGCGCTTGTGCTGTCATCAAGAATAAGGATTTTAGGCTTTTTTAGCAATGCTCTGGCAATACATAGTCTTTGCTTCTGGCCTCCGGAAACATTTACACCACCCTGTCCCAGCTCGGTATCATAACCGTTCTGAAAAGAGCTTATAAATCCATGCGCCTGTGCGCTTTCTGCGTATCTGCAGATCTCCTCGTCAGATGCGTTTTCATCTCCCCATTTGAGATTTTCCTTGATTGTACCGGAAAAGAGAATATTCTTTTGCAGCACGATACCGACACCATCACGCAGATTCTTAAGCGAATAGTCCTTTACATCCACATCATCGACCAATACCTCACCCTGGTCTGCATCATACAATCTTGGTATCAGCTGTACAAGGCTTGATTTTCCACAGCCGGTAGAGCCAATGATGCCTACCGTTTCTCCCGGATTCAGTACCAGATTAATGTTTTCAAGCACCCATTTCTCATTGTTTTTATAATATTTGAAAAATACGTTCCTGAATTCAACCTTGCCGTATTTGACCTTTGCATCCTTGCGGGTGGCATTCTCATCTGTCAGGTCAATTTCTGTGCAGAGCACCTCATTAATACGCTTTGCGGATGCAATCGCTCTGGAGCTGCTGAGGATAATCATGGATACCATCATAAGCGACACAAGGATCTGGACCACATAGTTTACAAATGCAATCAAAACACCTGCGGTCATGCTGCCGGCAACAATCTGTTTGCCGCCAAACCACACCACCGCCAGGGTTGTAATGTTCATAGCCAAAGTCATAACAGGCATGGTAAAGATTATAACCCTCATTGCCTTGACTGTGCTTTCCTTCAGGTCTGTATTAGCCTTTTTGAATTTGCTTTCTTCATGCTTTTCCCTTACAAAGGACTTAACCACCCTTATATTGGTCAAATTCTCCTGGGTTGTGGTATTGAGCGCATCCAGCTTTTGCTGCATAATTGTAAATCGTGGAAAAGCTATCCTCATAATTAAGTAAAGCGCAGTAGCCAGCAAGGGTATTACGCACAAAATTGTAAGAGCCAGCCTGGCATTCAGACTAAATGC